>NZ_CP036289.1:4800000-5139236 GCF_007748115.1 Bremerella volcania | reverse complement strand
TATTGCTGATCGGCGTGGCCTACTTGATGGACCAGGTCGCCCCCTTTGGGGCCAGCACCGCGGCGGAAACCTGGGGCGTGATCCACGGCACGGCGCTACTGGCGGGAACGGTCGTCGTGATGTTGGGATTCGTGACCGGGGTCATGTACCTGATTCAGTCATACCGGCTGAAGCACAAGATGCTGTCCACCGAAGGCTTCAAGCTGCCGAGCCTCGAGTGGCTGGAAACGACCAATCGCCGAGCCTTGGTGATCTCGACCTGTTTGCTGGCTGGCGGGATGTTCGCTGGCATCCTGTTGAAGATAAGCCACAACAGCTTCCCCTGGACCGATCCGGTGATCTGGAGTTCGGCGATTCTGTTTTTGTGGCTGGTGGCGGCAATGATCTTCGAGTTGGTCTATCGCCCGGCCCGACGTGGTCAAAAAGTAGCCTACCTGACGATGGCTAACTTTTTGTTCCTCATGATCGTGTTGGGCCTGATCCTGTTCGGCCCGTCGCAGCATGCTCGGAATTTGGAACATCCCGGCAAACAAGTGAGCACGAGTTCGCTTAAACTGCCCGGCGCCCAGCCAAGGAGCCTCGCCCGATGAAGCTCCACATGATCGGCTGCAGCCACCACAACGCGAAGGTCGAAGTCCGCGAGCGGCTGGCCTTCACCCCAGAGCAAGCCAGGCAGGCCATGCTGCTGCTGCGCGAGCACTACCCCGATACCGAGTCAGTGATTCTCTCGACCTGTAATCGGACCGAGTTTTACACCGCCGCGATCGATCCGACCAAGTTCCCCAGCCACCACGACATGGTCGATTTCCTGGCCCAGTTTCATCAGCTGAAGTCAGAAGAGATCTTCGACAATGTCCTGGAACGCACCGGCGAAGACGTCGTCCGGCATCTCTTCACCGTGGCGGCCAGCCTGGACAGCATGGTCGTTGGCGAGGCCCAGATCTTGTCGCAGGTCAAACAGGCCTACGAGATGGCGACCGATGCCGACTGTGCCGGAACGCTCACGCACAGCGTGTTTCAGGCGGCCATCCACGTCGCCAAACGGGTCCACAACGAAACGAACATCCACCAGAAGCGGGTCAGCATTCCCAGCGTGGCGGTGGGTGAGTTCGCCTCGAGCATCTTCGACCGCTTCGACGACAAGAAGGTGCTGATCATCGGTGCCGGCGAGATGGGGGAAGAGACGCTCAATTACCTGCGTGACATGGGCGTGCGAGACTTCAGCGTCGTGAACCGCAACCTCGAGCGGGGGCAGAAGCTGGCCGATGCGTTCAACGCCGATGCGTTTCCCTGGACGGAACTCACGCGGCAACTGATCCGGGCAGACGTCGTCGTCAGCACGACCGGGGCCACCGAACCGATCATCACGTACGAGCAGTTCCAGGAAGTGGAAACGAAGCGTTATCAAAAGGCGCTGTTCATTTTGGACCTGGCCATCCCGCGTGACTTCGATCCGAAGATCGGCGACTGCGTGGGGGTTTACCTGTTTTCGATCGACGACCTGCAGAAAGCGTGCGAAAAGAACCGTAAGGCCCGAGAACTCGAATGGCCGAAGGCCGAACGCATCGTCGAAAAGGAAACGGCCAAATTCATGGCCGACCTGCACCACCGCGCGACCGGCCCAACGATCAAACGCCTGAAACAGGCCGCCGACGAACTGAAGCAGGACGAACTCAAACGCCTACTCAACAAGATGGAAGGCCTCGATCCGAAGCTGCGGAAAGAGATCGAACGCTCGTTCGATCGCCTGGTCAACAAACTGCTGCACCCGCCGCTGGAATCGCTTCGCGACGACATCGAAAGCGGCGCCCAGGGAGGGCTGCTCGATGCCCTCAAACGCTTGTTCCGGCTGTATGACTAATCAAGGTCATTCCAGCGTCTAGACGACGCGTTTGCTCTTAAGCCCCGGAAGGGCGACAGAAACTGGATTGGCAAGAAACAAAAGCAGGCCGAATCAATTCGGCCCGCCTTCGGGGTCACGGAGGAGAAAAGGAATGGGATTGGTTCTTTATGCGCCTTATAAGCCTTGAGATCGTAACGGACGACTGATCTAATTCACCATCGCACGCGAAGGCTTCTCGTCCGAGACGAAGAAGTCAGCGAACTCCGACCCTTCGCCGGCGGTCCCTTCCATGTCGTATTCGTCCGAGATCAAACTGCCAATGTAGGCTTGTAGCGTTCTGGAGGCCGCTTCATCGGCATGGTGGGTGGCGACTTCGCTGGCGAAGTTGACCAGGTCGTACACGCGGCATTTGGCCGGTAGCACGCGGAGCCGCTTTTCGCTGAGTGCGTCCAGGTTGGTGAGCCCGTACATCTGGTTCATCCGGCCGGTCAGACGATGGAAGTCGGTCAGCACGGTGGGGCGATCGAACGACTTCGAGCGGTCCCAGCGGAACAGCAGCTTGTACAGCTTGTTGCATTCGTTCAGCGAGGCCCACGACGTTTGCGAGCTTTCAAACCGTTGCCGCAGTCCGGCGTACCCTTCGCCATTGTCGTAGCTTTCCAAAGCTCGCGAGATGCAGTGGCCGATATCCTTGCCCAGGCTGATGTCGCTGCGGAAGGCTCGGCTGTAGCCGATCGCTCCGTTGCTGCACAGCATCCGCAAAAACGATAGGTAGATCTTCGGCTGGCTGAACCCGTCGATCGGGGTTTCCATCACGAAGCGATGCTTGAAGCGGTCGCCGCCGATTTCAAAATCGCAGTCACCACTGCGAGGACGATGCGTGCTGGTGATGACCCCTTCAGTGTATTTAATGTCCTTGCCGTCGTATCGATCCAATAGGCCACGAACTTCTTCGTGCGTAATCACGGGGCGTTTGGGGTTGCTGACCGAAAGCAGACGCGGCCCTTTCGCTCCGCCCCGTTCCAGGCAAAAGCGAACCGAATCATTGGGAGCCTTTTCTGAAATCCGCTGAAAGACTTCGCCATGATCGAAGTAGCGGAAGACGCTTTCCGAGAAGCCGAACCGCATGAACATCGACTTCCAGAATCGTTTCGTGGGACGAAGCTTCTCGCCGTGCAGTTCGACGCCAGTCACGTTGACGCGGCCTGACTTCAGATCGCGTTCGGCCTCGACACGAAAGTCAGAAACGCGGGCGTGTCCATATTCAAAATTCCATCGCATGGTAAAGGCTCCGGATAAGTTTGAAGGGTTCTAGTTCAGTGTGAAGTTTTCAGTGTTCAGTTTTCAGCAAAATCATGTCCCCTCTCCCCCGAGGGGGAGAGGGTTAGGGTTAGGGTGAGGGGCGAACGCCACGGCATGTGACGCTTAAAACCGGTTCCGCCGCTGCTCCCACATCGGCCGCGTTTCCTTGAGAGCCGCGACCAGCTTCGGTAAACGTACCTGGGTGCCGGCGATCAGCCTTCGCGATCGCTGGCTGATCGCTTCGATCTGGCGGTTCATCTTGAGGCTGTTCCACTGATCGCCGGCCCACACGTACTGCTCGTTGGCCGCGGCCGTTTTCAGAATCGGATGCGGCGTTTGTTGGCACTGCACCACTTGCTTGAAGGGGTGACTCACGTGCTTTCGGAAGACTCGCCCGCACATTTGAATCGTGCAGGCCTTGCTCGAAGGTCGACAGAACACCGTCTTCAAATCAGGGCAGTCGAACCCTTCGGTCAAGATGTTCATGTTGATCAGCACCTGCAACTTGCCTGAGACGAAGTCGGCCAGCTGCCGATCGCGGTCACTCTTGGCGGTGACGATCTCACTGCGAATGCCGCGGAGCGTCAGCTCTTCCTGGCATTCGACGCATTGGTCGTGGCGGTGGAAGAAGACGATCGACTTCCCCCACCGCTGGATGTCCGACGCGTAGGTTTCCGCGACGGCTCCCGGGGTATATTCAGGAATGGTGTAGTGGTGGTACTCGCTGAGGTAGCCATCTTGAATCAGTTGATGGATGCCTGCGTCGCGAATGACATGATCGAAGCACAGCTTGACGCGATCGCCCCGAAACGGCGTAGCCGTCAGACCGAGGATATACTGCGGGCGAATGGTGCAGTGCAGGTTGGCCATGCTCATCGCCGCATCGTGCTGAGCTTCGTCGACGATCAGCATGTCGACCTTCGGCGGATTCTTGTCGAACATCGAGATCAGTTCCAGCTTCACGTCGAAGCCGCGAGCGATGTTCTCAGCCTGGGCTTGCGACAGAAGATTACGTCGCATCGAAACCCAACCGATCGAAAGACCGAAGTGCTTTTGCATCCACTGGGCAATTGCCAGGCCCATGACCGTCTTCCCGCTACCCGTAGGACTTTCGATCAGGACCGAGGCGTTCGACCCCGCGAATTCATCAAACGGATCCGCGTGTGCACTGACGAGTGCTTGAATAGTTTTCGTCGCGATGCGTACCTGGTACGGACGCGGCTGAGCATCGACACCCTCGAACAAATCTTCCAGCACGGCAAGTTCCGCGAACGCGGCTTTCGTTTCGGTTGATTCTTCGATCCAATCACCCAGTTCCAGGCCAATTCCCAAAGCCATGATAGACCTCTCCATATCTCGACAACGTGATGTGTTTTGTGTCGTGTGCAGCCCGGCGGAAAACCCTTTCCATCCGCGACAAACGTACTATCGAGTTTGCCGGTGACACGTTGGGTCACCTGTTGGCAGGGGGAGAAAAGTTTTTTCAGAAATTGGCGGACGTGCCGCCTAAGTGCCTGGGAAATAGAGGGTTACGGCGATCAGGAAAACATCTGGAACTGCCCGGTCGCTTCAAAGGCGTTTTCGATGTGCGTCAGGGTGGGCTTCGTTTTGTCGTCGGGCCACACGATCGCGATCACGTCGAACCGGGCAGCACAGTTCCCCAGTAGGTCGTGCCGACGCATATAGGCCAGCGCCGCGCGGGTGAGACGTGCTTGTTTGTCTTCATCAACCGCTTCGGTGGGCGTTCCTTTTTCGTCGGCCGCTCTGGTTTTGACTTCGACGAAGACGACGGTCCGCTGTCGGACGGCGACGATATCGAGTTCACCCAGGCGCGTGCGATCTTGCCGGGCAACGATCGTATAACCTTGGCGGCGAAGGTGACGGCATGCCAATGATTCGCCTCGTTCGCCGAGTGACTTGGGTTTCCAGAAGTTACGAATCCAAGTCAACATCGTGCCCACCCCTACTTCTTGCCCACTTTGGGAAGATCGACGATGTCGGGGTAGATCGGAAGCGTTCTATAGTGCGACTCCAGTACTTCCATCACGTCGAGAACCTGATCTTCGCGCCAGAACCGTCCGGCCACTTGAACGCCGACCGGTAATCCGGCGCTTCCTTCTTCGATCTTGGCGGCCAGGCGTTCGCTGGCGTCGAGCTTGCCTGTTCGATCGGACGTTTCTCCGAGACGAACGCGCGTGGCCGGCACGCTGCCGCAGGGGACCCCAAGCAGATTCATCAGGATGCTATAGCTGGCTGCCGGAATCATATCGACCGCACAACTCGGCTTGAGAGCCGGTGTGGCATGCACGGGACACAGGACGACGTCGACGTTGGCCTGGTCCCAGGCCTGGAAGACCTGGTGGACCTGTTGTGCCGCCTGGTAGGTAACTTGCCACAACGAATCGGCCGAGCGAGGTCCCGATGCCTGGAAGAGTGACGACATCTTCCGTTTGCCAAACGGAGCCAATACCAGCATGGCAATCAACGGCCGCGTCCAACGAGGCAATGCTGCCAGCCGAACGAGACGCGCGACTTCGGGGTCGAGCTTGCTTCCCTTGAGCATGCGGCGAAAGTCACGGCCGCCGTCGGCGCTGGCAATCGCGAAGTAAGACTTCAACAGTTCCAGCGTCTTGGGTGGTTCTAGCTCGACGATCGTCGCTCCGCGAGCTTGCAGTCCTTCAATGCCATCGGCGATCGCTCGTTTCACCGCGGGGCAGGGAGAAAAGAAACCGTCGTCGGCATAAACGCCGATTCGCAGTGAACTGACGTCGGTCGAGGTCTGCGCGTCAAAACCAAGCGGCGACACTTCGGCATCATTCCACGTGCTTTGCGGCTCGTTTCGCGAAAGGACCTGCATCGCCAGACGCAGGTCGGCTACGTGACGGGCCATGGGGCCAGGCTGATATTCGAGCCAAGCCATGCCGTGCAGGTTCTCGACGGCTCCGCTTCGCAGCAGCCGCCGAGAGGTTGGCTTCAATCCGGCCACGCCGCAGAAATGACTGGGCAAGCGAATGCTTCCCCCCAGATCGCTGCCCAGACCCAGAGCCGTACCGCCAGCGGCCAGGATGGCTGCCTCGCCGCCGCTGCTGCCGCCGACGCTACGATCCAAATTCCATGGATTGTTAGTCGTGCCGTAGACCGGGTTGCGTGTCTCGTGAATGACCATCAACTGCGGAACGTTGGTCATTCCCATGATGACGCCGCCAGCGTCGCGAAGCCGCGCGACCTGTGGGCCATCTTCTTCGTGAACGATGGCCGGCGAGGTCATACCAAGCGTTGACTTGCCGCCAGCGACCAGAAAGCACTCTTTGATCGAGATCGGCACGCCACGCAGCGGTTGGCCTTCGAAGAGGGAAGGCTCGTCGTCCAATCGCTTGGCTGCATGCACGGCCTGGTCGAAGAACGTTTCGGTCATCGCGTTGATCTGCGGATTGACCTGTTCGATGCGATCGATATGGGCGGCGATCACCTCCGACGCGGATACCTCGCGCGACGCGATCAGGTGGGCCAGTTGAGCTGCGCCGTGCTGCCAGAGCTTGGGGGACGTTCGTTGCATGCCGTGATTTTAGCGACGATACCCCGCCATGTCTTTCACTCTTGTGACAACTTCGCCTCGTTCGCCCCGAATTGACGATGTATTAACGCAAATACAAGCGTTCCCAGGCTGAACTGAAGAACTAGATAAGTTGTCTCCAAAAGAAACCAGGTCGATAAAGGAGCGATCGAGTGCTTCGCGGCGGCTGCTAGGACATGCATCGTCCAGTGATAGCCTCCCATCAAGAGGGCAAACGTGACAACCCCACGAAACAAGGGCATTCCCGCGCAGATTTTGGGGTACAACGCAGAGAGTATCACCCCTTGCAGTAGTATTGCTGTAAAGCCGAAGGCAATGATTGGCTCATCGCGACCAATATAGCCGAGTTCTTGATAGGTTTGCTGGAATAGGACCAGATGCCAAACGTACGCCAGCGGGAACGTGACGATCAAATAGGCAAGCGTTCCCGCGATAATTCTTAACATTAGTGCGTCCGACTTATTTAGGCTAACAGTGGTTCACGTCCCAAGGCCGTACGACAGACAGCTGCCTGACCGCGGTGATTGGCCAGGTGTAAAGCCAACGCACTGAAGCATTGTCGCCATGTGCCGAATACCTCTTCGAAGTTTGGTGGTGGATTCTTACTCGGCTGTTCCAGGTCCGATTCGGATAGGGTTTCCAGCAGGGCGAACGCTTCCTCATGCATCGACTTAAACTTCGAGAGGATCTCTTCGTAGGCGGGATACACGGCCTTATTGGACTGTGGCTGCGAGCCACCTTGGAATAGTTCATTCCACTGGGCTAATGGGTTGGGCTTGGCTTGCATGACGTCCCACAGCAAAAAACCAACGCTGTGGGCAAGGTGGCCTGCAAGCCAAGTCGGGTGATTGCCGCCGTGCGCGGTGGGTGGGGTCATGGGAGCATCTTGAAGGTCTTCAAGTAGTGGCAAGGTGATCGAGTACGCCGTGCGGAGAGAATGCGTAAGCTGTTGTTTTGATTCCACGAACATGTTCCTTGGTTGAAATGATGAAGTACTAAGTTGCGGCGAGTGCCTTTTCCAAGCGTCTGAGCGTTCCTTGCCAACCCCAGTTGTGTTCTTCCAACATGGGACCGACGGGCAGTCCTTCGTGATTCATGACAAGTTCGGTGCCTTCGTCACACGCATTGAATTCGAGTGACACTGTTGTCTCGTGATCGCCAAATCGGTCGTGGTCTTCCCACTTCCAAGAAAACACGAGTTTGTCAGGCCTAGCGATTTCGAGGTACCGACCGCCTACGATTGACTGCACGCCCTCGGGCGAGAGAAAGGCGATTCGGTATGCTCCACCAACACGCAGGTCGACTTCGATAAATGGATTGGTGTAACTTTCCGCCGGCGAGAACCAACGCAGCATGTGTTCCGGCTGGGTCCAGACATCGAAGACCAGTTCGGGCGGAGCTTTCAGGACACGCCGAATTGTTAGAGTCTGCCGTTCGATCGGTGCAACCATGGTTACGACTTTTTTTTCTTATTGGGTTTCTGGGTTTTAGATTTCTTCGAGGGTGTGTCGGTGGACTGAATCTCGGCGAGGTATTGATCCAAGCTATCGAGGCGGTCTTCCCAGAACTGGCGGTACTGCTCGACCCACTGGGCCGCGTCTTTCAGCGGAGCTGCAATGAGGCGGCACCGGCGGATGCGTCCGTCTTTCTGCTGCTCGAGCAGGCCTGCCTTCTCCAGCACGCGAAGGTGTTTGGAGATCGCCGGAGCGGACATCTCGAAGGGATCGGCAAGCTCCGCGACGGTCATTTCTCCGCCTGCCATTCGCGAAAGCATCTCACGACGGGTGGGGTCTGAGAGTGCGAAAAACGTTTCGTCGAGTTGTAGACTTCGTGAATGGACCACCTGAACTCACTTTCTGAAAAACAGATAGTTAACCATATGGTTAAATATAGCGTGAAGGCGAAGTCTGTCAACAACGATTATTTGATTCGTTTCGTTCGATATCGTATGAACGCAGTTGGAGTATTCTATTGAGCAGGAAGTAGAGAGTGGGTCATGCAGGCCGATATACGCGAAATCCCGGGGAGACAGGCCGTATGCTTACGGATTTCCATCGATGGGGCAGCGCTGAGTTTTGAACAATTCGCTGCGAATCTCTCTCGCGATGCTGAGTTTCAAACGGCCTTTAATGAGACACTTGCCAAGTCAACCTACGAAGCACTTCGCTGGGAGCTTCCAGGTTTGACGGCCACCAATTGGACGCAGCCGTTCGAGTGCGTATTGGTCGAAAGCCTGGAACTGCGGCGATCGGCCCGCTGGTCCGCGTTTGAAGAACACTTTGACGGCGACAAACAAGTCGTGACCTTCGCGAACTTGCGCGGCGATGCGACCTTGGTGGTGCCATTGCCGATTGCCGAAGCGAATGCCTATCCTCACCTGGCTGCGTTCGCACGAGACGCCCCGACAGAGCAGCAGCGGGAGCTATGGCAGATGGTGGGCGAGGTTCTTGAGAAGCGAATCGGCGCGAAGCCGGTCTGGCTAAGCACAGCCGGCGCTGGCATCCCTTGGCTGCATGTTCGATTGGATGATCGGCCGAAGTATTATTCGTATGCTCCTTATCGATCGCTGCTGGAAACGGGCCCGTAGATGGCTTCGTCGTCGGATTCGATTTCGTTGAACCAGACTTGCCCGTTTGGCAAAATGTGATCCGACAATACCATCATATGGCTTAGGCGGAGGTCGATCATGTCAGATCCTGGCATTGGTTTCATCATGTTCATGAACGAGAAGTACGTCATGCGGCAAGGGAGCGCGACGTGGTATCGAGGACGTAGTCCTCACCTTCTACTAGAGGCCGAAGGGGATGGACTGGAGTTCGGCTTCTTCCGCTTTGAGTGTCGTGGAGGACAAGAGTTGAGTGACTTCGAGGGGCATACCATGACCGATGAGGATCTGTCGGATACGTATGACTCGACGAACTTCACCCTCTACGACGAGCGATATCCCTTTGTGGATGCCTATGCAATTACTTGCCTCGACGCCAAGCTCGATCGTGAACTGGTCATATTCGAGTGGGAGTTTATGGTTGAGCTGGAAGAGGGCCGAAAACCGAAGAAGATGCGCGGAGGTGCCCGGTTCCCGCTTCGTGTGGTCGACTGAAACACGTCTTAATTGAGAAGGGCGATTTTCATTGTCTTCCCAATTTGTTAGAGCGAGAATTCAAGCATGAACCAGCAAATACCTCCAGATATTCAAGAGCGAATCGCCGCTCGCATTGCGAAAGGTCAATTTAGCAGCGAGGTCGACGTGCTGCGCCGCGCGATGGATGCGTTGGATCAGCTGGAAGAAGAGAAACTCCGCCAGTGGCACGAGCGTCACCAAAGGGCGATCGAAGAGGCGGAATGTGGCGAGGCGCGACCAATCGATGAGGTCTTATAACGCGTACGTGAGCGTTTGAAGAAAGAAGGAATCACTGAATAGTGCCGAAAATAGACTGGACTTATTCGGCACAGGATGACCTGGCGGATATTCTCTTTCACATTGCGGTAATTGATCGGCGTATGGAACGAGCCGATCGTATCTATGACGAGATCGTAGAATACGCGGAAAGCCATATCTCGAAGAAACTGCCAGGACATGTCCACCCCGAAGCCCCTGAACGGTGGCTGTATGTTCGCTACAAACACTGGCTCATCTTTTATCAAGCGACCTACAATGAAACTCAAATCATGCGCGTAGTTGATGGCTCTCGCCATTTGCCCAGCACACTCTAACTCGCCCCAGTTCCCAGCCATCGGCCCAGCCCGTTGAGGATCATATCCACGGCGATCGTCCCGGTCAGCAGGGCCATGATTCGGCCGATCGTGTCGAGGTAGCGCTCCATGATCTTTTCGTGACGCTTGCGAATGATGTCGTGGATCCACTTCAGGATGATGATCGAGACGACGCAAACGAAGACCGAGAACGCGATCGCTCCGGCGGCTTCCGGAATGCTGACCTTCGCCCCGGTCACGATCGAGGCGCTGATGGTGCCAGGCCCGAGCATGAAGGGTAAGGCCGTTCCTTCGGCACCGTGCGGTTCTTCGCCGCGCAGTCCTTTCATCGCGCTGCTGCCGTTCATCACCAGGCGAACCGAGACCAACAAAAAGACGATGCCGCCGAATAGCAGGAACGATTCGTAGCGGACCTTGAAGATCGTCGTGAAGACCGTGTCACCGACGACCGCGAAGCCGAAGTAGATGGCCGCACTCATCAGCCCTGCCCGAACCATCGTTCGCGCGAAGCCGTTGGTATCCAGCCCCTGGATCAGGTCTAACAG
Source organism: Bremerella volcania (assembly GCF_007748115.1). Lineage (NCBI taxonomy): Bacteria > Pseudomonadati > Planctomycetota > Planctomycetia > Pirellulales > Pirellulaceae > Bremerella > Bremerella volcania. The sequence continues at coordinate 5,128,258 of NZ_CP036289.1, read as the reverse complement.
GTAGATGCATAACAGGAAAGGATTCAGCAGAACAAGAAGTAACGTCGTCGAGTCAATCAGCTCTTGGCTAAGCATCGTGGGGCTAGGCTTCTAAAACAGTCTTGAGGAATTCTTGGGTGCGTTGCTGTTTGGGCTCGGTGAAGATCTCGCTTGGCGGACCTTCTTCGAGGATTACTCCGCTGTCGAAAAACAGAACACGGTCGGCGATCTCGCGGGCAAAGTTCATCTCGTGCGTTACCAGCAGCATCGTCATGTCGGACTTCTCGGCCAGCTTGCGGAGGACGTTCAACACTTCGTGGACCAGTTCCGGGTCGAGTGCCGAGGTGACCTCGTCAAACAGCATGATTTCCGGTTGCATCGCCAAGGCCCGGGCAATCGCGACGCGCTGCTTCTGCCCGCCAGAGAGCTGCGCCGGGAAGGCATCGGCTTTGCCGTCCATGCCGACCATCTTCAGCAAGTCCATTGCCATCTGGTCGGCAACGGAGCCTGAGACGTTACTGACCAGTTTCGGTGCCAACGTTAAGTTCTGACGTACGGAAAGATGCGGAAAGAGGAAGAAGTGTTGAAACACCATCCCCAGCTTCGACCGCATACGATGCATGTGGGCTTCGTTGGCCTTTTTCTCTTGGCCGTTGAAGTTCATCGTCCAGACCGACTCGCCATCGACTTTGACGCTTCCACCGTTCGGGGCTTCCAGCGTCATCAGGATGCGCAGCAGGGTGCTTTTGCCGGAACCACTGGGACCGATGATCGCGATCTTTTCGCCAGACTGAATGTCGATGTTCAGGCCACGCAGCACCTGGTTGATGCCGTAGGTTTTTTGAAGGTCACGAACTTGAAGTTGGGGTGTCGTTTCACTCATGAGGTCATTGCCGCGGTGCGTTTGCGTAGCCATTCAACCGACAAGCCAGCCAACAGGCTGAGCAGGATAAACAGCACACCCACGATCGTCAGGGGTTCGAGGTATCGGTAGTGTTCGTTGCCGAAGATCTTCGCTTCGTTCAAGATTTCCAGGACCGTGATCGTCGACAGAAGCGGGGCCTCTTTGAGCATCGCGATCAGGTAATTGCCCAAGTTCGGCAGGATGGGCGGAATCGCTTGGGGAAGGATCACGTAGCGGTACGTTTGATAAGGAGTCAGGTTCAGCGCTTTGGCCGCATTCCATTGGCCGCGGGCAATCCCGTCGAGACCTGCCCGGTAGACTTCTGCCGTGTAGCAGCTGTAATGCACCCCGAGAACCAATATGCCTGTCATCAGCGGCGAGAAGCCGCGGCCAACGATATCGATCATCACGTAGTACACGAAAAACAACTGCACCAGCAGCGGCGTACTGCGAACGAATTCCACCACGCCCCAGGCCGGCCAACTGATGTAGTGCGACTTCGAGCGACGCATGACCGCCCAGAGAAGTCCCAGCAGCAGCGCCAACACCATACCGCCGGCGACCGCTTCAAGCGTGACGACCAGGCCATTCAGGATGTCCGGCATCACTTGCCAGACGACGTCCCACTTCCACATCGTTAGTTCCCTCCTCCGTAATCGCGGCCTTGGGAGTGACGATGCTCCAGCAGCCGGAATACGCCGGTGATCGTCATCGACAGAAGGAAGTAGATCACCAGCAGCAGCCCGAAGATCTCGAACGAGCGATGCGTATCGTCGCGGAGGAACTTGCCTTGCAAGGTAAGGTCGGCCACGGTGATCGTCGAGACGAGGGCCGTTCCTTTCAGCAGTTCGATCATGAGGTTACCAAACGGAGGAATCATGCTGAGGATCGCTTGCGGGAAAATGACGTAGCGCATCGTCTGCCAGCGGCTGAGGTTCAATGCCGCGGCGGCCTGATATTGACCTTTCGGGATCGCTTCGAGACTTGCCCGGACGACCTCGGCGCCGTAGGCACCCACGTTGGCTCCCAGCACTAAGATGCCGGTGGTGATGGCATCGAGTCGAATGTTGGTCAGTTCCGGCATCGCGAAATAGAACCAGTACAAGAGGATCAACGCACTGGCACCGCGGAACACGGTGATGTAGATCGCGCTCAGCCAACGCAAAATCGGATCGGTCGATTTGCTCCACACGCCAAACAGCACCGACATGCCAATCGCCACGGCACAGCCGCCGAGCGTAATGATGACGGTGATCCAGAGCCCTTCGAGTAGGAAGGGGAGCAGATCCAGAGGAGGAGGGAGGTTACTCACGGTGCTTCCGACAACTCCTTTGCTGTCACGCTACCTGGGAGGGTCGACTCATCGAAGCCAAACTTCTCGACCAACTGCAAGTGTTCGGGCGAACCAATGAACTTGGCGAGTTCTTCGTTGAACCGCTGGCGAAGGGCGACGTCTTCCTGGCGAAAGCCAAACGCCCCATAACCGCGAATCGTCTGGCCATTGATGATCGGATCGTGAAAGTCTTTTGCTTTCTCAATTTCATCGCTGGCTTGCTTCTGCAGCAGATCGTTGACCGTCAGGTCGGTCGCCGCGACCGCATCGATCTGGCCCCCTTTGAGTCCCAGGATCGCGCTGTTGTAGTCAGAGAAAACCAGCACCTGGCTGTCGTCGACTCCCATGTCGCGGGCGTATCCTTGCTCGACGCTGCCACCCATCACGCCAAGTTTGACGTCGGGGTTATTACGTACGTCTTCATATCCGTGCAATTGGAGCGGATTGCCAGCTTTGACGATGAACGACTCGCCGATTGCGTAGGAAGGATTCGAGAACGAAATCTCCTTGGCCCTTTGAGGCGTGATGTACATGCCGGCCGCAATGATGTCGAATCGCTTGGCTTTCAGCCCAGGAATGAGTGAGCCGAAGTCGGCCACGATGGGTTGGACGTGATCGATGCCCATTCGCTTGAGGATCGCTTTCGCGATTTCAGGGGCTTCGCCGGTGACTTTTCCGGTGGAAGTATCGAGGTAGCCGTAGGGGGCCTCATTGGCGAACCCAATGCGGACGGTGCCAGCCTTTTGGATTCTCGCTAAGGTTGTCTCTCCACTGGTATTAGGGCGATTGGCCTGCCAAAAAATTACGCCCATGCCTGCTGATAGTATTAGCAGTGCTAATACTCCGGTTAGCGAAATCTCCGACTTATTTTCATCGAACATTATTTGGTGTATTTCGTAACTATTGATGTGCATGGATGTTGTGTCTTCGTGGTGTTCTCCGCGAAAGCAGTTGTTTGCACATTGATCTTCGAGGTTAGATGTGCTAAATTTTAAAGCTAATTAGTTGCGGCAGCAACCATTGCTGCAGTAATTTTCGCGAATCCGAAAGACCGGGTAATTCCTGAGGTTGTGTCGATCTGAGGAACGCGAGTGAGAGGACTCTAGAGGAGGTAATCAGCCCGGATGAATATCCGGAAACCTCGCGTCGAAGATGGCGCGCAGCTTCGTCAGTTGGTCGCCAACAGCGAAGAGATAGACGACAACTCGTGCTACCTCTATCTGCTGTTGTGTCAAGATTTCGCCGACACATGTGTCGTCGCGGAACTCGATGGTTTGATCGTTGGCTTCGTCACCGGCTACACCCCACCAACACGGCCAACTTCGTTATTCGTATGGCAGGTGGTTGTCGCACCGGAAGCGCGACGTCAGGGACTTGCCAGACGAATGTTAGAAGCACTGATAGCTCAATTTCCCGGTGAGAAGCTCGAGTGGGTCGAGGCGACGATTACGCCTGACAACCAGCCCTCTCGCCGACTCTTTGATGCCCTGGCACGCTCTATGCATGCGGAGATAGGGTTCACGCCTTATTTCTTAGCGGAACACTTCGGAACTTTTGCCCATGACCCGGAAGAACTTTGCCGGGTCGGCCCAATTGGCCCCAACCGAGAGAGATCATGAATATTATTGACCGAATGGAATCTAACGTCCGTAGTTACTGCCGTTCGTTCCCTGTGACGTTCAAGACGGCAAAGGATCACTTGATCATCGATGAACACGGCAAGGCGTACATCGACTTCTTCGCAGGTGCCGGCTCGTTGAACTACGGCCACAACAACGACACCCTGAAGAGCGCGCTGCTTGACTATATCTCCGGCGACGGCATTACGCACGCGCTGGACATGACGACGGTCGCCAAGAAACGTCTGCTGCAATCGATGCAGGATGTTCTATTCGCCCCGCGTTCAATGGAATACAAGGTGATGTTCCCCGGCCCCACGGGAACCAACGCCGTCGAAAGCGCGTTGAAACTGGCACGTAAGGTCACCGGCCGTCGCAACGTCATCTCGTTCACCAACGGTTTCCATGGCATGACGCTTGGTTCGCTGGCGATCACCGGGAACAGTGGCAAGCGGGCTGGTGCTGGCGTTTCGCTGCACGATACGACGCACATGCCGTTCTGCGACTACTTCGACGCCGAGACCGATACGATCGCGATGATCGAAAACTACCTGGAAGACAACTCCAGCGGTATTGACAAACCGGCGGCGTTCATCCTGGAAACGGTTCAGGCCGAAGGCGGCGTCAACGTTGCCTCGAAGGAATGGCTGAGACGGATTGCCGAACTAGCCAAGGCGTCTGGTGCCCTGCTGATCCTGGATGATATTCAGGTCGGTTGTGGCCGTACGGGCCCATTCTTCAGCTTTGAATTCGCCGGGATCGAACCAGACATCATCTGTTTGTCGAAGTCGTTCTCTGGTTATGGTCTGCCACTTTCGGTGGCGCTGATGAAGCCCGAGTTCGACGCCTTCAAGCCAGGCGAACACAATGGTACGTTCCGTGGCCATAACCCGGCGTTCGTCACTGCGGCCACCGCCATCGAAACGTACTGGCGTGACGATCGTCTGTCGAAGGAAGTCCACGAAAAGGCCCGCATCATCAAGGATGCGTTCCTGGAAATGGCCGACCGCTACGACGGTAGCGTCCGTGGTCGCGGGATGATTCAGGGTATCGAGTTCCCCGATACTTCCTTGGCCGGCAAAATCTCGAAGTCGGCCTTCGGTCGCGGCTTGATCGTCGAAACGGCCGGACCGAACGATGAAGTGTTGAAGGTTCTGCCGCCACTGACCATCGAGTACGACGCGCTGAAGGAAGGTCTGCGGATCATCACCGAAGCGATCCACGAGAACCTGAAGGCGGAAGTTAAGACCAAGACAATTGTCTCGGCGAAGCCATAACCGTCACCCCGATCGTATCATCCAAGCTGAGATGGTACACCGGAAGAAACCAGCCCGGGGGCCTCTGCAAGCGTAGAGTGCCCCCTGTTTTTTTAGTGGCCTTTACGAGTGGCCCAGAGAAATTTCTTTCTGGGCCACTCATGATATAAAACAACATCCAATTCATCATAGACATAGGAGAATATCCAACATGCTGGTACGTAGCTTAGACGAGATCAAAGGGACGGAGCGAGACGTTGAAGGGGGGAACTGGAATAGCCGTCGTCTTCTATTGGCCGGCGACAAGATGGGGTTTTCGCTGCATGACACGATCTTACGAGAAGGGACCACGACCCCGATTCACTACCAGAACCATCTCGAAGCGGTCTACTGCATCGAAGGGCATGCGACCGTCGAACTGGTGCCCAGCGGCGAGAAGTTCGAGATCAAGCCAGGCACCGTTTATGCCCTGGATAAGAACGACAAACACTTGCTGACTGCCCACGTCGATACCCGCATGGTATGCGTGTTCAATCCACCTGTGGTAGGCAATGAAGTTCACGACGAAAATGGCGTCTATCCGGCTGCGACCGATAGCTAAGCCAAAGCCCGGCGCATCATGCAATTCCTGGCGGCTCCCCCACGAGCCGCTGGGACATGCGTCATGAATCGTGACGGTCCTGGACCGGATCGCGACCACCCTGAAAACGGATGCTGTCTCAGGGACCGTCGAACCCACGAATCACGAACCCACTATTCTTTTTTGAAGGATCATGCCGCAAACATCTTCGCTTGATACCGACCCGTACGCATCGCGTTTTGGTAACTCTTGGGAGTTGGCTCCTCGCCTGGACCCGGTTGTTTGGGATTGGGATGCTTCTGGGCCGCTCTCCCGGCAACAGTTGTCGGACTTTGAAGATAGGGGCTACTCGGCGCTGCCCCAACTGGTCAGCACGAATCGTGCTCGGAGTTTATTAGCCGAGGCACGTTATCTTCAAAGTACGCTCGATCCCAATCTCGATCACGTGATCTCCGAACCGACCAGCCAAGAGATCCGCTCCATCTTTCGCGTCCACCAGGACAACGAGTACTTTGCCAAGGTATGCCGCGACGAGAGCATTGTAGCCGTCGCCCGCCAAATCCTGGGCAGCGACGTCTATCTCCATCAATCGCGGATCAACTTCAAGCCGGCCTTTCAAGGTAAAGAATTTTTCTGGCATTCCGACTTTGAAACTTGGCACATGGAAGATGGAATGCCCCGCATGCGTGCGGTCAGTATCTCGATCAGCCTGACCGAGAATGACGAGTTCAACGGTCCGCTGATGTTGGTCAGCGGATCGCATAAGTCGTACGTCCGCTGCGTGGGCGAAACACCGGACGAGCACTTCCGTAGTTCGTTGAAGAATCAAGAGTACGGCGTTCCCAGCCGCGAGGCGCTTCACCTGCTAGTCGAGCAAGGCGAGATCGTCGCGCCCAAAGGTGGGCCTGGTTCGGCAGTCATGTTCGACTGCAATACGATGCACGCTTCGGTTGGAAACTTAAGTCCGTATCCAAGGACCAACTTGTTCCTGGTCTTCAACAGTGTCGAGAATCCGCTCGAAGCACCATTTGGTGGAACAGAGCCTAGGCCGACGTTCTTGAGCTATCGACCATGAATCTTAATTCAGCCGTGATCGGTCTTCGCGGGGTTCATACTCCGCGGAGATCACCGGTTCGGCATCCAGGTCGGCAGCTTCCATCAGTTCGACCACTTGCTCGAGCGACGTGACCAGGCCTCGCACCTCGTCTTCCTGCAGCGACAAGAGGCGATTGACGAACTGTTCCTGCAAAGGGGTTGGAATGCCGTCCAGCTTCTGTTTGCCCGTCTCGGTCAAGTGAATCAAGACGCGGCGCCGGTCGGGGCTGTTGCGTATACGCTCGATGAGTTGACCTCGTTCCATGCGTTCCAAGATGCGGGAAACGGTGGGAGCGGCAAGACCTACGCGGCTGGAAACCTGGGCGGCGGTCACTTCGTCCTGTTCCTGCGACAGGTCGCGAATGGCTCGCAAGCACAACAGCTGAGGAAGCGTCAGGCCCGAGTTTCGGGCTAGCGATCGAGAGTACTGGGAAGTCTTCAAGATGACCCGACGAATGGCCCGCAACATTCGTTCAATGAGGTCCGTTTCTTCCATATGCCAGAAGCAATCGCGGGTGAGTATCGATGGCCAAACACGTTTGGTTTCAATCTATCCCCCAGCAGGAAATGTGTCGATACCGCGACTGGCTGTTGGGCTGGTTCCTCGGGCAAAGTCTTTTCCTTGAACGAGGCGTCACGAACTCACGCATTATTGCTACGGAATTTCTTAGCACTTGTTACGACCGGCGGTCGCTTTGAGCCTGAATGGCTTCTGGGTGAATTTCATCACTTGACGCTACTAGACGACTGGTCTAATATTGGCCAAGCACCCCAAAGTGAGCAGAGGTAACCAGCAAGTGGGCAATGAAACGAAAAACGAAATCATCGAGGCAGGCCGTAAGGCGATGATTGCCAAAAGCTACAACGGGGTCGGTTTGAACGAGATTCTGACCGACGCCGGCGTACCCAAGGGCTCGTTCTACCACTTCTTCAAATCGAAAGAAGAGTTGGGGGTGGCGGTCATCGAGGCTTCGGTGGTCGAGAACACCGAAAAACTTCGCCAAGCTTTAACCGACCCGAAGTTAAGCCCCCTAAATAGGTTGGAGCAATACTTCATTTGGGCTCGCGACGATATTAACTCGCGGGAATTGCGGCAGGAATGCTTGATTTGTAAGCTAGCTTTAGAATTGTCTTCCTTGAGCGAACCCCTACGCCTTGCGGTGCGTCAGGGATGGGACCAGTGGCGGGTCATCATGACCGATTGCCTGCGTGAAGCTCAACAGGCAGGTGAGATTGACTCGTCGCACGATCCGGAAGCGCTGGCCGAATTTATTGTTTACTCCTTTGAGGGGGCAATGATTCGCGTTCAGGTAGATAATCACATTCGGCCCGTGAACCAGTTCCTGCATTTTGTCTTCCAAGTATTACTGAAGCAGGCGGGCTGAAACCAACCGAGTACGTTTGGCATCACATATAGACGACTGGTCTACTAATTTGACAGCAGTGGAGATGGAGAAGGGTATGCGAATCATCCTGATGACGCTCGCCGGATTGGCGTTGGTGGTTTCTCCCGCGTTGGCTCAGATGCCCCCGACCGCTGTTCGGGCGGTGCCGGTGACCCGGCAGACCGTCGAACCGCATCGCCGTTTCACCGGCAGCTTGAAAGCGGTTGCTCGGGGGGACGTGGCTGCCCTGGAAGATGGCCGTGTGCTGGAGGTCACCGTTCGCGAAGGAGCGACGGTGAAAAAGGATGACGTGATCGCCCGTATTGATTCTCGCCGTCTGGAAGCCCAGAAGGGGGAACTCGAAGCCGCATTCGGAACCGCCGAGGCGTTGATTACCCAGCGGGAAGCGGAGCTTCGCCAGGCGAACCTGGACATGGATCGCTCGGCCACGCTGATTCGCAACAATGCCATTTCCAAACAGCAGCACGAGCGCAGCGAAACCGAACTGACCATTGCCCAGGCCAAGCTGGCCACCGATCGGCGTCGTCTGGACGAGATTCGCCGCCAGTTGGATCTGATTCAAGTGCGTCTGGATGACACGATCGTGCGTGCTCCGTACGACGGCCAGGTGATCATGCGGCACACCGAGCCAGGCGAATGGATTCGGGCAGGCGAGCCGTTCGTCACGCTGGTCTCGACCGGCCAGGTCGAAGCCTGGTTGGAGATTCCCGAACGCTACGCGGGCATCGTCTCGCAGTACGCCCAGCAGGTGTCGGTGCACATTGTGGGGACCGATCGCAAGTTCGTTTCGGCCTCGGCCAAACGCGTGCATGAAGTTCACCCGCGCACGCGAACGTTTCAGTTTGTGCTGACGCTTGATGCCCAGGACGCGGTGCTTGCCCCGGGGATGTCGGTCGAAGCCTGGCTGCCGACTGGGCCTGCCCAGCCATCGTTGACGGTCCCCAAGGATGCCATCATTCGCTCGACCGGGATGGCGTATGTCTTCAAGGCGGTTGAAAACGAAGGCCAGACCACGGCTGTGCGGACTTCGGTGAAAGTGAAATTCGAAACCGGCAGCCTGGCTGTCGTCGAATCGCCTCAGCTGGCCGAAGGAGACATGGTGGTGATCGAAGGAAACGAGCGGCTGTTCCCAGGCACGCCAATCGCGGTTTCGAAGGAACCTCCGGTCGGTTCCACCACGGCCGTGAATCTGACGACGAAGTCTCGCTAAGCGACGACTGTCTGACGCACTTAAGTTGACACCCTGAGGACTTCCCTATGAACTTCATCACGCTCGCGGTCAGGCAGCCCATCACGGTCGCGGTGGGAGTGATTCTCAGCATCATGGCCGGTGTCCTGGCATTCACGCGAATGCCCATTCGGATGACGCCGGAGGTCGAGTCGGTCGTCGTTTCCGTGATGACCTACTGGGAAAACGCGTCGGCCCAAGAGATTGAGTCGGACGTGGTCGAAGAACAGGAGCAGCGGCTCGGCGATCTTTCCGGGCTCGTTTCGATGACCAGCATCAGCCAGCCAGGTTCGGGCCAGATCCGTCTTGAATTCATGACCGGCACGAACATCGACGAGGCGATGGCCGAAGTCGATCAGAAGCTGTCGGAAGTTTCCGGCTATCCTGCTGAAGTCGATCAACCGCAGGTCGAAGACTTCGATCCCGAATCGGTCGACTACATCGCTTGGATCGGGCTGGCATCGACCGACCCGAACTTCGACGCAACCACTTTGTACGACTTCATGGAGCGCCGGTTGCGTCCCCGTTTCGAGCGAATCCCCGGCGTTTCCCAGGTCGGCATCCGAGGTGCCCGCGAGAAGGAAGTGCAAATCCGTGTCGATCCAGTGGCGCTATCGCAGCGGGGGATTACCTACCAGGAACTGGTTAACGCCCTGCAGTACAACAACGGCAACTTCTCGGGCGGCAAGCTGCCGGAAGGGAAGAGCGACATTCGCGTGCGAAGCGTCGGCCGATTTCGCGACGCCCAATGGGTCGAGAGCCTGGTGATTCGACGCGAGCAAACTGGACCCATCTATCTGCGAGACGTGGCGACCGTTCAGGAAGCCCATAAGGAGATGACCGAATGGGTGCGGGCCCGCGGTCAAACGATGCCCTTCTTCAGCTTCATGCTGGAAAGTGGCGGGAATCTGTTGGAGACCATGGACGGGATCAAGCAGGAACTCGACGAGCTGAACAAGCCCGGCGGTGTGCTGGAGCAAGAGGCGAAGCGGCTGGGTGTCAACGGTACGCTTGAGCTGGTGCAAACCTACGACGCCACTACGTACGTGGTCGATGCGATTGCCCTGGTCGAAAGCAATATCTTGATGGGTAGCTTGCTGGCCGTTCTGACGCTGCTTCTGTTTCTGCGGTCGCTGCGCACGATTGGGATCATTGCGATTGCGATTCCCATTTCGACCGTCATTGCGGTGGTGGTGATGGTGGCGCTCGGGCGCTCGATGAATATCATCTCGCTGGCCGGGATGGCGTTCGCCGTGGGGATGGTGGTCGATAATGCGATCGTCGTGATCGAGAACATCTTCCGCCACATCGAAATGGGCAAGTCGGCTACCAAGGCGGCCGTCGATGGAACGCAGGAAGTCTCCGGAGCGGTGCTCGCTTCCACGCTGACGACGCTGGTGGTCTTTTTTCCGATTCTGTTGATTGAAGAACAAGCCGGGCAACTTTTCCGCGACATTGCCTTGGCGATCATGGCCGCGGTGGGGGTGAGCTTCATCGTCTCGACGACCGTCATTCCTTCGGCCGCTGGGCAGTGGCTTAAAGCGAAATCGATTCAGCAGCATGCTCACGAGTCGGCGGTGATGAAGAATCCCGACGCCAAGCCAAAGACATTCGGGGCACGCGTCTGGAAGCTTTTGGTCGCGCTGACCGACGTACCGGCGATGGTGGGCAATACGGTCTACGCATTGATCGGCAATTGGACGACCCGCTTGCTGGTGATTGGTGGGTTTGGCGTCGCGACGATCGTGGGCATTTGGCTCTTGGTGCCCCCACTCGATTATCTTCCGACCGGTAATCGCAATATCGTGCTGGGGATGTTGCTTCCTCCACCTGGGTACAACGTCGAGCAGCTCTCCGAGATTGGTGCTCGCATGGAATCCAAAATCAAGCCCGCCTGGGAAGCGGCCGGCGACAAGTTCGGAGCCGAGGCCGTAGTTCGCGGCGGTGAGTGGGACGGCGAGGACAAGCGTCAGCCGGTACCGATGATGGGCTCGGACGAGATGGTGATGCCACCACCTTTGGATCACTACTTCCTGGTTGCCTGGGATGGCCGCGTGTTTCAAGTCGCCATCTCGAAGGATAAGGAAAAGGTCGTCGACACGCTTCCGCTTTTCACCGCGGCGGCGGGTGGCGATCAGGCGCCAGGGGTGATCAACTTCGCGTTCCAGATGCCGCTGTTCCGCACCGGCGGTACGACGGGCTCGGCCATCAAGATCGACCTGGTGGGTGATGACCTGGATCGCGTCAGTGGTGCGGCAGGGGCCCTGCTAGGCACGCTGATGGAAAAGTACGGACCGTACAGCGTGACCCCAGAACCGGTGAATTTCTCGCTGCCGACGCCGGAAATTCGGATCACTCCAAATGATGAACGCCTGCAAGACGTGAACATGACTCGGCGCGATATTGGACTGGCCGTGGCGGCAAGTGGGGATGGGATCTTGCTGCCACGGTCTTTCGACGTCGGCGGGGAACTGAAGGACTTGAAGATCGTCAACATCGAAGCACTCGAGAGCGATCCGACCAACGCGATGTTCAATTCGCCGATCGCCACGCCGAGCGGTTCGGTGGTCGATCTGGAGAGCCTCGCGACACCGGAACGCGTCGAAGCTGCCGACCAGATCAAGCACGTCGACCGCCGACGCGCCGTGACGCTGCAGTTCACGCCACCCCAAGGGTTGCCGCTGCAAGAGGCCATCAACGAGGTTCATACGACCGTTGCGAATCTGCGGGAAGCAGGAGCCATCTCGCCCGATGTCGACATGCAACTGGCCGGTTCGGCCGGGCAGCTTGCTCAGATTCGCCAGGCACTAATGGGGGACGGAACGATCCTAGGAACGCTATTCAGCTCGCTCTTCTTAGCCTTGGTGATCGTTTACCTGTTGATGGTGGTGTTGTTCCAGAGTTGGTCCTATCCGCTGGTGATCATGGTGAGCGTTCCGCTGGCTCTCTTGGGTGGGTTTGCTGGGTTGGCCTTGGTTCATCAGTGGAGCGTCGCCGATCGTTACATGCCGGTCCAGAACATGGACGTCCTCACGATCCTGGGCTTTGTGATCCTGGCCGGGGTGGTGGTGAATAACGCGATTCTGATCGTCTACCAGACGATCAACTTCCTGCAGGGACGAAGTGAAGAGGGGGACGACGTGAGTGATCTGTCGCCACGTGAAGCGATCGCCAAGAGCGTCGAAAGCCGCGTGCGACCGATTCTGATGAGCACGCTGACCTCGGTAGGCGGCATGTTACCGCTGGTGTTGATGCCAGGTTCAGGAAGCGAGCTGTACCGCGGCCTGGGTGCCGTCGTGGTAGGTGGACTGGTCGTCTCGACCGTCTTCACGATGTTCCTGGTGCCGGTGCTGTTAAGTGTTCTGTTCGACATCTGGAAGCCGCAGCAAGTCGAGATGGATGTGTAACGACTTAAAACGCGTGCGTAAACAGAATCAGCAGCCAACACATGGCAGCACCGAAGAAGGTTCCTGCTACGAGGCCAATTGACAACGCGGCGAAGTTTCCGAAGATCGCGACGCCAAAAAACGCCCCGGCTATCGTCATTCCGATCATCGCGTACGCCAGGGCTCTCGCCAGCGTGCGATGGTCTTCACGGGGCGCTGTCGATTCCGCCGCGGAGCCAATCGTCCATCGATAAATGACGCCTGAGAGGACGCCGCAGATCGGCACAAGGATGATCCCGAAATCGATCGGCGTTCCCATCCACATCGCAATGCTGCCGACAACGCATGCCAGGCCCATGCTCCAGTAAAGAGGATTTACCTTCTCGACGACCGAGGGAGGGGCCGTAAGATCCACATCGTCCTCGGCGGCGATGGGCTGGGTCAGGTCAATGCGATCGTCGATGGAAACCTCCTCTCCGTCTTGTCGCGTCCGGACAATCAGGCTGTTCGAACTTCGACGGGTCACCACAACCTCTTGCCCATCGTCGATCCAATCCATCTCGCTGCGGGCGTTGTGTGTGTGGCCGTGGATCTCGACGTGACCAGCGGGACGAAGTGCTCCCACGGTTTTCCCTATGGTACCTGGGTGAATGGGTTGATCCATGGCAAGGTCTTTGTGGGTTAATCGTGGTGCTTTCGGAGAAAGCGAGCGCCTACGCAAAAAGAGCTAGTCGTAGTCTTGCTCGGGTTCAGCCCAGGCCGTTGCTTCGCCGTTCGGATCAATTTGAATATGAATCACGTGCGGTCGACAACACACCGGGCAGTCTTCCACGAACTGTTGTTCGCTCCCTTGCGATGGGTCGAGCGGGATGACGATGTCCTCGCCACACGCGTTGCAGATGTACGTGATTTCCGTTTGCATCATGGCCGTCTCCTTTCAGTTACAGGCCTGGTTAGTCTCCTCCGCATCCTCCACAACCTCCCCCGCCGCAGCCACTGCCACAGCCTCCACCACCGCAACCCGAATCGCCTCCACAGCCCCCGCCGAAACCTCCCCAACCAGAGTTTTGTGCTGCGCGGAATTCTTCCGAAAGCGGATAGAGGTCGCCGGAGGCGAAAGCGGTAATGCCGAAGAGCCCGGCGGCCAGGAAGTAGTCGTCCGCTGTCGTAATGCTTGAGCCTGGTGCCATCGGGTTGAGATGCGCGTGTTCCTCTTGCCACTCCGAGAGAATCGCGTTGCCTCTGGAAGTACGACCGCGACGAACGGCGAGCCAGATGCAACTAACCAACGCGGCAAAGACCATCAGCAACAGGAAGAAAATGGGCTTCTCGCGCGTGATGCCGATAACGAGCTTGGCACACCCCAACCCAAAGACCCCCAGCATGATCAACGAAGGGACCCACCGCCGTGCGATAGGCTCGTAGGGGTTCGGCTCGAAGAGCCCCATTTCGGTCAGCTTGGCGCCTGTTTCCTTGGCGATCGGAATCGAGTTGGCGACTACCGTTTGGAGATTGTCTTTACCGGAGTTCTTCACCTCGTGGTAAACGTGATGTTCCAACGTCGATGCGCCCGTGTCTGGTGCATTGAGGGGCACCAATTGTTTCTCGACGCGACCACCTGAGTAGCTCCCTTCGGCCAGTTCGATTTTGCGATCTTGGATGAGCTTGGCGATGGTGGCGATCACCAGTCCCCTGGGCCCTTGGGCAAGGTAAGCGGCGAGGCTCGGATCGTCGATTTCGACTGGGATGGGGGGATCGGGAATCGGCATCAGAAAACGAATGCCGAGTGCAATCACCAGGAAGATCCCCCCGGCAATCGCATAGAATTTGAGGAACGTTGGCCCATCGAAATCGAGTGGGGAAACGGTCGCCACGGGATCCGCCTGGCAGCCACCCAGGCATACCATCGGCAGCAGCACCAGCAGAATCAACGCCAGCCACTTAAGCGGATTGCGAGGGATGATGAAGTACTCATTCTGGTTGACCCAGCGGCTATCGACGACCGACTCAAATTGCTCGCCGACGGGTGGCCAGATATCCGAGGGAGGAGCCTGGCCGAAATAGGACTGGTAGCTTGCCAGGGTCTTCGTGTACCAGTCGTCGAACTTCTCGGTTTCTTCCCGGCGTCCTTGCGTGGGGCAATGATGCAGAGGACGCGGTAATATCTCGCCGCAAAGCGCTTGCCAGTACGACTTGGTATACGTCAGATGCAAGTGCCAGGCCTGGTCGACTGCTTCGGATGGGCTTACGGGGTGTCCGGCGACCATCGAGAGGAAGAGAAACCGGCGATACTCGTCGATCACACGCTGGGCGAAGCCAAGTCGCCAGCCGTTTTCGCGGGCGAGCCTGGCGGCAAACGTGAGCGTTGCCCCGGGCTGGTCGAACGAGAACGCTTCAATCTTGCTCCACAATGCCTGCGCTTGTGCGTCCATGGCACTTGTTCCTGCTTAGTGCATGATGACTTTAGCCACCGCGGAATTCCGGGGATGAAATTTGCGGTTTGGCTGGCCTGCCTTTATTCTAAGGAATGTCCTACCGGCATTGCGACACGGAAAAATCGAGCAGCCCCAGATTGTTCGATCTGTGTGAATTTCGCCGCACCAGCCCGTTGTCTATTCCCCCATTTGGCTTTGGAAATCGTTCATGCCCAACTTTCTGCCCATCGATCGTCGTCTCTTCCTGAAGTCTTCTGTCGCATCCGCTGCCATGGCTGCGTCGGCTAGTGCTCGAGAGCCTCAAGGAGTTGAGTTGCTGGTTTACCAGGCCACAGGCCTGCGCATCGGGGAGGTCACACCCACGACCGCGATTGTCTGGACACGCCTGACGAAGAACCCGACGCGCAACAACGACGGAATTGTCTTCAAGAAGCGAGGCAAGTCGGAAGAGGCCCTAAAGACGCCGGTCGAGCAGATCGAAGGGGCTTGTCCCGGTCAGCCTGGTAAGATTCGTTTGCTCTACGGAACCGATCTCAATCCCGACAACCTATCGGTAACCGAGTGGGTGACGGTCGATGCGGAATCGGACTTCATTCACCAGTTTCTATTGCAGGATTTGAAGCCCGGCTCGCAGTACCATGTGATGTGCCAAACTTCCGTCGAGGGGCAAGAGCATGGGCTTCGCGCGGGCACGTTTCGCACGGCACCGAAGCCCGAGGAAGCGAAGCCGGTTCGCTTTTGCGTGATGACGTGCCAGGGGTATCCTGATCGCGATCATCCCGATGGGCATCCGATTTATCCTTCCATGACCGCGAAAGATCCCGACTTCATTTCCTTGACCGGCGATTTGGTCTACTACGATAACGACGCTCCCAGCGCGATGACGATTGATCTGGCGCACCTGCATTGGCAGCGGATGTTCAGCTTGCCGCGGCTGGTCGATACGCTAAGTCACACTTCGACCTATTGGCTGAAAGACGATCACGACACGCTCGACAACGATTCTTGGCCGGGGCAGAAGTATGGGGAAGTTACGTTTGAAGAGGGGCAGCGAATTTTCCGGCAGCAGGCCCCGCTGGGAAGCGACTCGTATCGAACGTTTCGTTGGGGTAAGGATCTGCAAATCTGGCTGACCGACGGCCGCGACTTCCGCTCGCCGAACAAGATGCAGGATGGGCCTGACAAAACGATTTGGGGAGCCGAGCAGAAGGCCTGGTTCAAGCGGACGGTTCAAGAGAGCGACGCGACCTGGAAGGTCCTGATCAGTCCGACGCCGATCGTCGGTCCCGACCGCAAGGGGAAGAACGACAACCATGCCAACGAAGGATTCGCCCATGAAGGCAACGAGCTCCGGCATTGGCTGCAGGAAAACGTGCCGGACAATTTCTTCGTGATCTGTGGCGATCGTCACTGGCAATACCACTCGGTCGATCCGGATACGGGCGTCAAAGAGTTCAGCGTGGGGGCGGCCAGTAACTCGCACGCCGGGGGAACGCCGGGACGAAACCCGAAGATCCATCGCTTCCACAAGGTACAAGGGGGATTCTTGAATGTCCTGGTGGAACCGAAGCAGGACGAATCGGAAATCATTTTCCAACTGTGTGACGTCGATGGAAACGTGGCCTTCGAGCAGCGTTTCGAGCGCGCTCGCGTGATGTGACCGTGACGAGTCGTCATGCCGATGGTAATTTAGACGCGATATAAAAGCCCCTTATAGCGATTGTCTTTTTCACGGGACCTTCGATGGAACTATTCGCGGTTGAGATTCGGACGGCGCAGTGGCAGCCGATGATCCTGTGGTATACGGCGGCATTGAACATGAAGGCCGCCGTCCGCAGTGCGGAAGAGGGATATGCCTTACTGGCCGGACGAGGCTGGCGGCTGTCGCTTCTGGAACTGCAGGAAGACGAACCCCGCGATCATTCGGCAATTAGTCTGGCGCTTGAGGTCGAGGATTTAGCAGTTGCCCGAGAACGGATCGAGCCCTACTTGATGGAACCTTCCACACCCATCGAGATGAGCGAAGAGGGATTCCTGCAGTGGGGGACGACCGATCCTGACGGCAATCGCATCAAGCTGTTTCAGTTTGTGGCCGTCGATTAATGGGGCATGCTTATCGGCGCGACCGCTTGTAGCGAATGTTGCAACCAATCGCGACCGTCTCTTGAACTTCCGGGTTCTTGCCGGCCAGGGTAGCTTCGACCGCTTTGTCGACGTAGTTGACCGTCGCTTCCGCGGCGTTGGTGTCGTCATCCATGGCTCCCATGTAGACGACCTTTCGTTCGCTGTCGATGACGAAGAACTCAGGGGTTCGCGTGGCTCCCCAGGCTTTTCCTAATTCTTGCTTCTCGTCCTTGAGATAGGGGAACGTGAACTCTTCTGCCTTGGCGCGTTCTTTCATTGCTTCCAGGGAATCGTCATCAATCAGGTTCGAGTTCACGGCAATCAGGGCGACTCGGTCATCGCTGGCCCACTTCCGGGCAAGCTTCTTGAGACGATCTTGATAGTCGATGGCGTAGGGACAGGTATTGCAAGTAAACGCAATGACAATCGCTTTCTTATCCTTGAGGTCTTTCCAGCTATGCGGTTCCCCATCAGTCCCTGGCAGGTTTTCCCATGGCTGGACGACGTCCCCCACCGAGAGAACCGGGTTGAACTCTCCGGCTTGGATCGCGGTAAGTGTTAGGAAAACCGCAAGACACAAGAAAAAAACACGAAACATCATCAAGCTCTCGGTTAGGCGGATGTTGATTTTCAAAACCTGGGCGCCAACTGGCTTTTACTACCTTTCAGCATAGGCGACATTGTCGCCCAAGGCAAAATGAGTCACCATATGCCAAACGAAGCCATTCGGCGGAACTGTGACCACTCTGGGGGCAGGTCAGCAATGGGTGGTCGCGCAGATAAGAAATACGCACTGCGTGGGTTCATTGACCAGTTCCTCGATTCAGGGAGGATAGGGGCAGCGTGTTGCAACTAATTGGAAGGGCTCTCGGCGGCGTCGGTTCGTTTTTTCTCCATCTCTTTGATACTGCTGGATTTCCCGCGAGATGGTACTGCGGATCGGTATGGCAGGAAGAACCGGGCGTTGGCTGGCTGCACATTGTCTCGGACCTTGCCATTTTTGACGCTTATTTGACCATTCCCCTCATCCTCGCTTACTTTCTGTTTCGACGACTTGATGGAAGATTCCGTTTGCACTGGGATCAAAATAATTCGGCTTCTCGTCGAGTAGTTGGAAGGTACGATTTGGGCAGAGCCAAAAGATGAACAAGTTCAGATTCGTGTGAACTTGCCCAACGGTAAATCTCTTGAGGGATTGCCGCCAAAGTAGATTCACCTCGTCCCGTAATCGGCCTCGGCCTTTTTTCTCCCAAGGAGTGTTACCCCATGTCAACTTGCGTAAAACTAACTGGTTGCGTGATTCTTTGGGGAGCCTTATGCACGGCCTCTATTTTGGCTCAGGCTCCTGCTATTGCCCAAAAGAAAGAAGTCTCGGACGTCGATGCCTTAGGGTCGCATGTCGCCATCAAACTGCTTTTGATGAATAAAGAGGCGATCGTTTTGGGAGAGTTGGCTGAAAAGAAAGCCCAATCCGACGCCGTCAAGAAGTTCGCCCAGGAGATGGTTGCCAAGCATGGCAAGTTGGAGAAGCAGTTGGAACCCCTGATCGATTCTGAACACTTGGAATCGATCGAATCGATCGATACCGATATTCGCTATCCGCGCGGCGAACCAGGCACCCAGCAGGAACGTGCCGACGCCGAGAGCATTCGCGATAACAAATGGGTTTTGGAAGGTGGTCCCAAGCCGACGGCACCCAAGGATGATACATCCCCCAAAAAATTGACCAAGAAGGAAGATCGCGAAATCGAGAAAGATGTCGATGTCGTTCAGTATCAACTCGCGGCCGTGAAAGACCACATCCAGTCCGTGGTCGAGCGGCTCGATCCGCTGGAAGGAGCTGAGTTTGACAAGGCCTATCTCGACCAGACGATCCGTGCCCATGCTTGGATGTTCGCCGAGTTGGGAGCCATGAAGGTCTCGGATCAGCCGAAGCTGGAGAAACTGAGCCAGCAGGAAAAGAAGATGGCAGAACAACACCTGGCCGAAGCCCGTCGGATTCGAGACCAACTGCTACGCGGTGGAAAGTGAAACTAACCCCGCAGCAGTGATTGAGCACCATCTACGTAAATCACGCTGCCGGTGACGTGGCTGGCAGCTTTCGACGACAGAAAAAGTACGACGTCGGCAACCTGGTCGGCGGTACCTGGTTTTCCATCGGTAAGCGGGACTTCGCCCTCTGGGAATTCAGCCGGCTCTTCAACCTTGTCGAGGTTGCGCTTGTTCGTGTTGTCCTCAATTTCTGTTTCGATCCAGCCTGGGCAGACAGCATTGACGCGCACCTTATGCTCGGCGAACTCCAGGGCCAGCATCTTGGTAATCGCAATCAGTGCGGCTTTGGTGCCTGAGTATGCCGTCGCTCCCGTGTTGCTGAACATGCGGGTGCCGTTGACCGAAGAGTTCACCACAATCGCCCCGCCTCCTTTCTTAAGATAAGGGATGGCCGATTTGATACAGTGAAACGTGCCATGCACATTGATGGCAAACGTTTTCTGCCACTCGTCGGTCGTCAGTTCTTCCAGCGGCGCCCAGGTTCCGTTGACACCGGCATTGCAGAAGAGAACGTCCAACCGCCCCCACTTCTCGACCAGCTGTTCAATAGCCGCTTGAACCTGCTGGGGTTCCGTCACATCGGCCTGCAGCGGCATGACAAGTCCATTTTCCGATTCGATAAGCTCGATGGTTTCCTTGGGCCAGCTTCGGTTAAGGATACCCACCTTGGCTGCTTTACGGGCAAATTGAATCGCGGCGGCCTGACCGATTCCGGAACCGCCTCCGGTAACCAGTACGACTTGATCGCGGAATTGGGCGTCCATGGGCTAGGTTCCTCTCGATGAACAAGTTAGGGAATACCTAACTCAGCAGCAAGTCGCATGCCGTTGATGTTCGGGTTACTTCTCCGGCGTTTCTTTTGCCTTTTCAAAGAACATCATGTGCTGCCACGGGAGGCCATCGAACTGCTTGGCCAACTGAAAGCCGTTGGCTTCGTACTCCAGCAGCATCTGCTTCTTGCTCATTTTGTGAAGCAACTTGATCGGGACATTGGGGTCTTCCATGCGAAATTCCAGCAGGACGATCTTACCGTCTGGTTTTAGCGATTGTCGCATGCCGGCCAGCATCTCGACCGGGTGCGAGAACTCGTGGTAGACGTCGACGCAGAGGATCAGGTCGACTTTCCCCTCAGGAAGCTTCGGGTTGTCAAGTTCGCCCAGGATCAACTCGATGTTCTCGATCCCTTCCTCTTCCGCCCGGGCTTTCAGCAGACGCAGCATTTCTGGTTGAATATCGACGGCCAGAATCTTACCTTCCTTGCCGACCATCTCAGCGAGTTTCAGACTGTAAAAACCGTTACCGCAGCCCATGTCGCAGATGGTCATGCCAGGCTTAACGCCCAGGTTTTCCAGCATCTTCTGGCAGTCTTCTTCCCGTTGACGGCTTTCGCGAATCAACCACGGGGCGCCGTTGTAATGCATGGTCTGGGCGATTTCGCGTCCCAAGTAGATAGGACGACCGTCGACCGTCGTCACATCTTCCTGGGCAAAAGCGAACTGGGTAACACAACCGAGAAAGGCGAGAGCAATAGCAGCGATACGAAGCATAGGTTCCTGGCAGGGCGGCCAGGCAAACTACCTAGGCCGCTTCCGAAGAGGGAGCAATTTCGGCGAGGCGATCCTCGCTGACCGCGAGAATCGACAAACGATGGTTCTTAGCAAATTCTAACACGGCTGGTTCGTCCAAGAGAATTGTTTTTTCTGCTTCGAGTACCAATGTGCTGGCACCGGCGTCGACCATGGTCTGCAACGTACCGACACCAATCGTGGGGACGTCGAACCGCATGTCTTGCTGCGGCTTGGCCACTTTGACCACCGTGAAGCCGCCGGATTTGCAGAGACTACCGGCCCGCTGAATACAGGCATCGGTCCCTTCAATGGCTTCCAGGGCTAGCACGGCCTGGTTCTTCACGGCCACGCTCTGGCCGACGTCCAGCCGCCCAAGTTCCTTGGCCATTTCCCAACCGAACTGAATATCCCGCAGCAGTTTTCCACTGGGCTGAGGACCTGCGATGATGCCAAAATTCACGAGCAACTCCGGAGCAAAATCGGTAGCAGGTAAGAAGGTAATGCCGCTGGATTCGAAAGCGTTGACGATTGCCAACAGCAACGTATCGTCCTTGCGATCCTTGGTTCCCCACAAAAGCTGCGGAGCGAACGTTTGCAAGCAGAACCAATCAGGGAAGTGATTCCACAGGAATCCGCGATCGAACAGGCGAACCTTGTGGATCTTGCCCGCCATGGTCGCTTCGATCGCACGGTGCTTCTGGAAGTGACGTTTCACTTTGCCAAGCTGCCCGAGACCAACCCAAACGGTCGCCTCGCAGATTTCTTCCAGGACCGGGTCCGCATGATCCTTGACCGCGGCGCACACGACCTTGCGGCCGCTACGGCGGATTGCTTTAGCCACCACGATCGGAAGGTTTCCCCAACCGGCAAGCAGGCCGATCGGAGGCAAGTTCGAGACATCCATGACGCGCGATCTACGAGGCCCTGCGAATCGCCGGTTCGGCAATCGCTTCGGCTTCCTTTTCCAGTTGTTCAATTCGTTTGGCAAGCTGCTTGATGGTCTTACGCATCTCCGGCAACTTCTTGATGGCCATGTGCTCGCTTAGGATCGTCTTTGCCGGCCCGCCAGGAATCCCGAGCGTTTGCTGGCCCTCAGGGATGTCGGAACTAATTCCCGCTTTAGCCCCGATCATGGCGCCGGTGCCAATGTGGACGTGGTCGCGAATGCCAACTTGCCCTGCCATGACCACGTAGTCGCCGGTGGTCGTGCTGCCGGCGATACCAACTTGCGAGCACAAAAGATTGTGTTTACCGATACGGCAGTTGTGGCCGATTTGAACGCTGTTGTCGATCTTCGTGCCTTGGCCGATGAGCGTGGCGCCGTAAGTACCACGGTCGATCATGGCACCGGCACCTATTTCCACATCCGCTTCCAGGACAACGTTACCCAACTGTGCCGAAAGAATATGCTTGCCGCTGGAAGAGTCGTAGCCAAAGCCGTACGCCCCCAGGACGGCGTTCGCATGAACGATACAGCGATCACCAATTTCGGTTCGATCGTACAGCACTACGCCAGGGAAGATGACGACGTCATCCCCAATTCGGCAGCCTGCCTGGATATGAACGCCGCTATGAATGATCGAGTTCTTACCGATGACCACACCATCGCTGATCACGGCACCAGCCCCGATAGTGGCGGTAGGATCGATAACGGCGGCCAGCGACACCACGGCCGAGCGATGGATGCCTACCGATGCGGTCTGTTCCCATGGCTGAAAGAAGCGGATGGTCTTGCCAAACGCCTCGTGGACGTTCGCCACGACGATGCCATCGATGTTCAGTTTGTCCGATTGTTCGCGAACCAGCACCGCGGATGCCAAGCAGTCTTCCATCAGCAGGGCTGCCTGATCGGGCTTATCCATCAGCGTAATTTCGCCGGCCACCGCGTCGCGGATGATGTTGGCCCCGGTGATGACGCGATTCGGATCGCCAAATACTTTGCCATCAACAAGTTCGGCCAGTTGTGCCAGCGTGGTGCCCATGAAGGAATCCTTTCCAGTGCGGGTCGGGTCGACAGAGATCGCACTAATGTAGCCGGTTTCCCCCGAACCAACCAACATCAATTGTCACGGGCATCTGGGCGGCTGCTATCACGGCAGCAGTGCGTCGACTGCCGCATCTAAAGTGTGATAGCTATTGGAGATATCCCCATCGTCGGGCTTCCTGGAGCGAGTGAGATAGAGTGCCTGCCAGCCGAAATCTCGCGGGGCCTGAACATCATTTTCCCAGTCGTCGCCGATCAGCAGGATCTCTTGCGGTTGGCAGCCCAAAGCGTCGGTGGCACGCTCGTAGAACGCCGTCGCTGGCTTGACCCACCCGACCTCGGACGAAACGAAAAGCCTCAGATCAAATGCGGCCAGGTGACGCTCGACAATCGGGCGAAGTCGCTGGTCGAAGTTGGATGCTAGCCCCAACGTAAAGCCGGCGGAGTGCAGTAGCGAAAGGGCAGGGGAGACATCCTCGAACAATCGCCAGTTGTCGGCTTGGCCGAAATGACTCCAGAGAGCCTGGAAGACCTCGTCTTGTTGCTCTGGTCTTGGCGAAAGAACGAAGTGGACGATGGCCCGCCACCGGGCAACTTCCGTCTTCTCGTCAGTACGAAGGGGATCGTCCGACCCCTGTAGCGTCCCGTAGGCATGAACGCTGTACTTGGCGATCGCCTGGCGAAACCGCTGTCGGATGGTTTCTCGGTCGAGATCCATACCATGGGCTCGACCGGCCGCCAGGTAGGCATCGGCGACCGACGGAGAAGGCTCAATGACCGTTCCAACCGCGTCCAAAAGGACGACCTTTGGACGCGGAGCAATTCTCGGTTCTCGCGTCAGCGCACTAACCCCAGGGGAAGAAGCGATTGATGTCGAGGAAGATGACCGTCACCATCAGGGTCAGCACCATGGCCAGGCCCAGGTAGGTCAGACGGAGCATCCACTTCTCGTTCATCGCCTTGCCGCGGATCCCTTCGTACAGTAGGAACATCATGTGCCCGCCGTCGAGAACCGGAATCGGCAGGAAATTTACCACTGCCAGGTTGGCGCTGATGAGCGTCAGGAAGGTCAGCAGTCGCGAGATACCACGTGACGACTCGGCAGTGGCCACGTACAAGATCGTACCAGGGCCACCGAGACCGCTGATCTGCATCTCGCCGGAGAAGATCTTCCGCAGAACGACGATGACTTGATTCATCCCTTCGCCCACTTCACGAACGCCCAGGTAAAGCGAATCGCCGAGGCTGGTCGCGTATTGAATTTTCTCTTCGACTTCAAAACGCAAGTACCGGCTTTGCAGCATTTCCGTCTTAGAAGGCGTGCTGCTGACCGAAACGTTTTCCGGAGAGCCGGAGTCTTTCTTTTTCACCGTCAGGACCATGGCCGTATCGGGGTGGGCGACTTGCAGCGTCCACTGGACGGCCTGCCAGGCGATCTCGTCCGTTTTGACTTTGACGTCCTTCACGCCGATCTTCATTTCTTCGTTCGTTTCCTTGGCAGCATCAGTTGTGCCTTGGAAGCCGACGATCAGAACCTCGTCGCCAGAGGCGAGACCTGCTTCTGCGGCCGAGCTATCGGGAAGAACCTCGGCAATGGTCGTCGTCAGGTCGAAGGTCAGCCCCAGGGTTTGCAGGCCGATTTCGTAACCAGGCATATATTCCGACGAGAACCCTTGCGGAACGACCGTTTTGATCGACTTGGTTTCCTGTTTGCCTTCGCGCTCGATCACGACTTCGATCGTTTCCCCAGCCCATTTGGTTTCGCGGCTGGGAAGCGTGTAGCCATCGCCCAGCGGCTCACCGTTGAGCGAAACGAGCTTGTCACCAACCTTCAGGCCGGCTTTTTCAGCCGGTGAACCGGAGCGGATCCCACGGATCGGGCTGATTTCCATGACCAGGCCCGTCTCGCGATAAGGGACAGTCGGGATTTCGACTTCGACGTCCTCGGTCGCTT
Organism: Bremerella volcania; assembly: GCF_007748115.1. NCBI lineage: Bacteria > Pseudomonadati > Planctomycetota > Planctomycetia > Pirellulales > Pirellulaceae > Bremerella > Bremerella volcania. Next base: position 5,103,355 of record NZ_CP036289.1, on the reverse strand, counting down.
CGCTTTCCTGGTCGAGCTTTCGCTCGAGCTTCAACTTCAGCGAGTCGTACGGATGGTTGGCGACGTACTTCTGGTAGTCGAGGAAGTTGGTGATCGGCTCGCCGTTGATTCCCTTGAGGTTGTCCCCTGGTTTCAGCTTATCGGCGACTTCACTGCCAAAGATCATCCCCATCAGCTTCGGGGCGACCATCATTTTGGTCGTATACATTGGTGCCACGCCGATGGTTGGCCGCTGGGCATCCTTGTAGGTATTCTTGGGAACGATGTCGATGACTTCCTGCTCGCCATCGGCACGTTTCACGACGAACGGCATCGCCTTGTCGTCGCCATTCATAATGATCTGCAGGGTCATGTCCTTGTCGAAACGCAGGTCTTTGCGAACCTTGCCTTCAGAGTTCAGGCCGACGATTTCGTCGCCTGGGTTAAGACCTGCTTCCCAGGCTGGCGAGCCTGGTTGAACCCAACTGATCTGGGCCGGAATGTACGGGACGCCCATGTTGTAGGCGATGGCGGCGAAAATCACACCGAAGATCAGGTTGAAGACTACGCCGGCGGAAATGATGGCCATCCGCTGCGGAACGCTCTTGGCGGTATAGCTGCGTGGGTTGACGACTTCGGTCTTGTTGCCCTCTTCGTCGACCTTTTCGATCATGGTCGAGGCCGATTCGTCTTCGGCGTTGTTGGGGTTGTCGTCCTGACCCAACATCTTGACGTAACCGCCCAATGGGATCGTGCCGATGCCGTACTCGGTTTCGCCCCACTTCTTTTTCCAGAGGGCCGAGATAGTCCACGGGCCAAGGGTAATCGGAACGTCGAAACCGACATAGAACTTATCGCAGCGCACGCCACAAGCTTTGGCCACCAGGAAGTGGCCCAGCTCGTGCACGAAGATGACGATGCCCAAGCCGATGATGCCTTGCATGAAGGCCCAAATGCCGCCTAAGTATTGGAGCAGGCTTGGTCCTTCGCTTGCCGCAAACAGCAAGTGATCCACTTGATAGACTCCTCTCGGGCCCAAGCATCAAGCTCGAGCAGCCGGGTTAATTCTGGGTTTGATTCAAACGGGTGTTCGTCCAATAGGTGGCGACATACCCGGTAAATGTCTACGAAACGAATTTTACCTTCTAAAAACTGCTGTACGGCCACTTCATTCGCGGCATTCAGCACAGCTCCGCACGTTCCTCCACGCTCCGCGACCTCTTTTCCTAGTTTAAGGGCGGGGAAACGCTCGTAATCTGGGGGCTCGAATTCGAGGGAAAACGCAGTCGTCAGGTCCAGCTTCCTGGCAGGACACTCCGTGCGCTCCGGATAGGTCATCGCCAGCTGAATTGGCATCCGCATATCAGGAGGGCTCATCTGGGCGACCATCGAACCGTCAACGAACTCCACAATCGAATGAATGATCGACTGGGGATGAACCACCACGTCGATCTGGTCGACCTTCAAATTGAACAGCCATTTGGCTTCGATCAGCTCGAGGGCTTTATTCATCATGGTCGCCGAATCGACCGTGATTTTCGGTCCCATTTTCCAGGTCGGGTGGTCGAGCGCCTCGTCTGCGGTCACCTTCAACAGCTGCTGCTGGGTGAACTTACGAAAAGGTCCACCGGAAGCCGTGAGGATCACTTTGCGGACATCAGTTTCGCTTCCCGCCATCAAAGCCTGGAAAATCGCACTGTGTTCGCTGTCGACCGGAAGGATCTCGGCGCCAGACTCTTGGGCCAACTTGGTTGCCAAATGTCCAGCGACGACCAGGGTTTCCTTGTTGGCCAATGCCACGCGTTTGCCGGCGGCGATTGCGGCAAATGTTCCTTCCAGTCCTGCCCGACCGACGATTGCCGAAACAATAATATCGGCTTCGCTGTGGGCGGCCACTTCCTGCAACCCGGCCGTGCCGGTCAGCAGCGTCGTCTCTGGGGGAAGCTGCGACCAGTCGAATGCCTGGGCGGCAGCGTCGTCGCTGGCCACGATGTACTTGGGCTGGTACTTGATGGCGGCCTTCAGTAGATCATCGAGTCGACCGTGAGCAGTCAGAGCAAAGGGAGTGAATGCCCCCTTACTGGCTCGAATGACATCCAGCGTGCTGCATCCGATGCTCCCGGTGGCTCCCAGGACGACGACGTTTTGGCTGGATTTCGAGGACGACGAGCTACGCATGGACCGCTTCTGAACAAGGGTGGCTTCAACACTATGGATTGTTCCAGAATTTCCTCATTCGCGAAAGATTACTGTGGAAAAGGAAATATTGGGTCCTTCGAACGAGTTCCGCCTTCCTGCTATAACTGCTTACAGGCAATGATCGCCCGTTGACCTATCCATAAACCCAACCAGTTCACGACCTTTTGGCATGATTGTTACCATCGATGGCCCGGCCGGGGCGGGTAAGAGCAGCATTTCCCGGCGGCTGGCGGACGAACTCGGTTTTGAGTTTCTCGACACCGGGGCCATGTATCGGGCAGTCGCCCTGATGGGGCTCCGGGCCAAAATCGACTGGGACGATACGGATCGTCTCGTCGAGTTTGCGAAATCGGCCACGATCGACCTGTCGGGCCGAGCCGTAATTCTGGATGGCGAAGACGTTTCGCACGAGATTCGCTCGCAAGAGGTCACCCAGGTCACGCGATACGCGGCCAGCAATGTTGGTGTGCGGGAAGAACTCGTGCGACTTCAGCGGGAATTTGCCGAAGGTAAGGACGTCGTCACGGAGGGCCGTGATCAGGGAACGCTCGTTTTTCCTCATGCCGAGTGCAAGATCTTTCTGACGGCTTCCCCCGAGGAAAGGGCTCGTCGCCGAGTCGGTGACCTGGCAAGACGTGGCGAAACGGTCGATTTTGAAGACATTCTGCAGCAGCAAGCCAAGCGAGATGAAGAAGATACGCAGCGCGAGGTCGGTCCGCTTCTAAAGGCCGAGGATGCCGTTGAAGTGATGACCGATGGCATGTCGGAAGTTGAAGTCTTGCAGAAATTGGTCGGCATCGTACAGCGGTACCAGCATGCGTGAGGATAAGCCAGCCGCATCGCACTCGTGGGCTCAGCAGCTTCTCTATAGCTTTCTGCGGGTTGTCGCCCGAATCGTAGCGATTGGGTTCTATCGGATTCGCTTGTTTGGCCGTGAAAACTGGCCCACCGAGGGGGGAGCTTTGGTCTGCTCGAACCACCAAGGTTTCATGGATCCGCTCCTGGTAGGACTTTGTTGCGATCGACAGCTGAACTTTCTTGCCAAGAAGTCGCTTTTCAAGTTTCCCCTGAAGTCGTTCATTGAACTGCTCAATGCCATTCCAGTGAATCGAGCAGGCACGGGGTTGGACGGACTGAAAGAAACACTCAAGCGGCTCCGGCGCGGGGAAATGGTCCTGATTTTCCCGGAAGGAACCCGTAGCGCGAATGGCGAACTGGGTCAGATAAAACCAGGCTTCATCGCCGTTGCCCGGAAAGGAAAATCGCCGATCGTTCCGGTCGCGTTCGATGGATCGTTCCAGGCGTGGCCGAAGTGGCAACTGCTGCCCTCGATTGACGTGGTCCACGTGAAGATCGGGAAGCCTATCAGCTATGACGAGATTTCTCAGATGTCGGACGACGAGTTGCTATCATCGCTTCAGGCGCGAATGGGCAAACTTTTTCATGAGGTTCGGTACTCACGAGCACGTTCGCTGAATCCTCGCGTGCACACCACAGATAAGACGCAGTTTGCCTAAACCGACCTTTCTTTCGTCAAATTTCGAGAATCGAGGCTTCTTACCCCACCATCTGTGGTTGATGGTAATTTGGGGATTTGATAGTTTTACGGGTTCTCACTGAATCGAGCGTTATGAAGGGTATAGTGGTTTACCCTGCGCAGGTTCGTTCGTCCCAGCATTTTTGCCTCGAATCATCGCCTCGAGGGATCAGACCAACCGCCATTTTACCGTCTTTTGCGGCACCCCCGATCTCCAGCGACTTCGAGCCCCCTGGTTCAAAAACTTTAAAGCATGGTCAATCGTAATCTCATTCGCAATCTCGAAAGTGACGACACTCTTTTAGCAGAAATTGACAGCTTGGCGTCCGGCACCGAGGACACCTGGCTCGACACGATCGAGATGGAAGAATCGATCGAAATCAACAAAATCGTCGAGGGACGAATTCTTCGCATGGACGAAGAGTTTGTGCTGATCGACATCGGCGGGAAGAGCGAAGGCAGCGTTCCCCGCGACGAATGGGATGAAGACGAAGATCCGCCAGAGGTTGGGGCTGTTGTTCGTGTTCTCGTTGAAGACGTCGAAGATGAATTCGGCCGTACCGACGATCCGCACGGCATGGTTGCCCTGTCGAAGCGCAAGGCCCGCAAGATCGACGACTGGGAACGGACGATGGAATCCATCGCCGAGGGGCAGGTCGTCAAGGGGGAAGTCACCCGCAAAATCAAGGGTGGTTTGCTCGTCGATATCGGCGTCAACGTGTTCCTGCCGGCCAGCCAGGTCGACATTCGCCGTCCGCACGACATCGCCGATTACATCGGCAAGACGGTCGAGTGCGAAGTGCTCAAGATCGATGCCGAACGCCGTAACATCGTGGTCAGCCGTCGTTCGCTTATCGAACGTAAGCGCAAGAGCGATCGCGAATCGCTTTTGAAGGAACTGGAAGTCGGCCAAACCCGCAAGGGCGTCGTCAAGAACATCGCCGATTTTGGTGCGTTCGTCGACCTGGGCGGCATCGACGGTCTGCTGCACATCACCGACATGAGCTGGGGCCGCATCGGTCATCCGACCGAAATGGTCAACATCGACGACGAAATCGAAGTTCAGATCCTGAACATCGACCACGAACGCGAAAAGATCGCTCTGGGCCTGAAGCAACTGACCCCAAGCCCATGGGACGGCGTCGAAGAGAAGTACCCTGTTGGCGCCAAGGTCAAGGGTAGCGTCGTTAACGTCATGAGCTACGGTGCTTTCGTCAAGCTGGAAGAAGGCATCGAAGGTCTGGTTCACATCTCTGAAATGTCGTGGACCAAGCGTATCAGCCACCCCAGTGAAATCGTCAACATCAACGACGAAATCGAAGTGGTCATCCTGGGCATCAATAAGGAGAAGCAGGAAATCTCCTTGGGTATGAAGCAAACCCAGTCGAACCCTTGGGAAAACATCAAGGATCGTTACCCAGTCGAATCGGTCGTCAAGGGACGCGTTCGCAACCTCACCAACTACGGTGCGTTTGTCGAACTGGAAGAAGGGATCGACGGTCTGTTGCACGTCTCGGACATGTCGTGGACTCGCAAGATCGGTCACCCGAGCGAAATGCTCGAAAAGGGCCAGGAAGTCGAGTGCAAGGTCCTCAGCATTGACGAAGAACGTCGTCGTATCGCCCTGGGCCTCAAGCAGCTCGAATCCGATCCATGGGCGACCTCCATTCCCGAGAAGTACCAGCCCAACCAGTTGGTTAAGGGTAAGGTCACCAAGATCACCAACTTTGGCGTCTTCGTTGGTCTGGAAGACGGTCTGGAAGGTCTGCTGCATATCAGCGAGCTGTCGGACGACAAGGTTGAGAACCCCGAAAACGTCGTCAAGGTTGGCGAAGAGATCGAGGTCAAGATCTTGCGTGTCGATACGGACGATCGCAAGATCGGCCTGTCTCGCAAGCGTGTCCAATGGGCCGAAGACGAAGCTCCAGAAGGGGCCGACGCAGGCGGCGAAGGCCGATCCGGCTCGCCAGCTCCGAGCGAACTTAAGGGCGGTCTGGGCTCGAGCGGCCCAATGTTCTCGATGCCTTCGGAAGAAGAAAAAGAAGAAGGCAGCTAACTCGCTGCTTCGATTCGATAGAAATTACAAAAGCCTCGAGGGAAACTTCGAGGCTTTTTTTGTGGAGTATCTTTGCCGGTGCCGGCCTTTCAGAGTACCTTCCATCCGCGTCGATCCGTGTAATCCGCGGCATCCTCAGCCCTTCTCCCAATGGCATGGCCCTTCCATGCATATGCGGCACAATCGGAACATCCAGCACATTGGTGACCGTTTCGCTACGCATCAAAGAAAGTGATAGCACATGGACGATAGCAGTGGTGTGACAGCGTGAAAAATTTCCCCCGCCACGTATCGAAAGCATTGAAGCAGCCATGGCCACGAAGACCAAACGGAGTGAAACGGAGTTCGACGATTTCGAATCCGTGCAGAGCCCGCTCGAAACTTATTTGCGCGAGATCAACGAAACGGCTCTCCTTTCCGCCAAGGAAGAGCGTGAACTCGCCACGGCAATTGGAAACGGGGACGTCGCCGCTCGCGATCGGATGGTCCGCGCGAATCTCCGCCTGGTGGTGAACATTGCCCGGGGTTACACCGGCAAAGGCCTGGGGCTGCAGGACCTCATCGAAGAAGGCAACCTCGGACTCTTGCGTGCGGTCGAGGGGTTTGACCCGGCGATGGGAACCCGTTTCAGCACCTATGCCAGCTACTGGATCAAGCAGTCGATCAAGCGAGCCTTGATCAACTGCGCCAAGACGATCCGTATTCCGGCTTACATGGTGGAATTGCTTTCGAAGTGGCGCCGGGCAACCAACCGCCTGACGGAAGAGCTTGGTCGTACGCCAACTCCGGAAGAAATCGCTCGCGTGCTCGGCCTGCAGAAGAAGAAGCTGCCGATCATCAAGAAGGCGATCCGCATCTACAACAGCACCCCGCAAACCGATCAGACCGACAACGGCTGGTCGCTGGGCGAGATGGTGACCGACGAGCGGCTGAAGAATCCTGAAGAGGAACTGGTCGAACACGACGACCTGAAGCACGTCCGCGAAATGCTGAAGACGATGGACGGCCGAGAATCGACCGTCTTGAAGATGCGTTTCGGCCTGCACGGCGAAGAGCCTCATACGCTGAAGGAAATCGGCGAAAAGCTAGGCCTCACCCGCGAACGCGTCCGCCAGATCGAAACGGAAGCCCTGAACCGTCTGGCCGAAGGGCTACAAGACCCGCGCGAACGCATGCTGGAAGGCCCAATCCGACGTCGTACGCGACGTTAATCGGGACGAAGAAGACCAACCACGGATTACACGGATGAGAAGATGAAGTAACACCCTTCATCTTCTCATCCGTGATAAATGTATAATCCGTGGTTAAAACCTCTTCTCTCCGTGTCCTCTGTGCTCTCTGTGGCAAAATCTTCTTCTATTTGCCCATTCTTCCCGCGGCGGCAAAATCCCCGTATATTCAGCACGTGAAGCGATACAAGTCTCAGGTGCTTTTTTATGGCTGGAGAGAGCAGCATGTCGGAAATTGATCTCAAGGCGTACATCCGCGATATCCCAGACTTCCCCAAGCCAGGCATCTTGTTTCGCGATATTACGCCGTTGCTGGCCAATCCGCATGCGTTCAATGAAGCAATCGATCAGATGGCGGCCCACTACGAGGGGAAGAAGATCGACGCGATCGTCGCTGCCGAAGCACGCGGCTTCATTTTCGCCGCTCCCTTGGCACTCAAGCTGAACTGCGGCTTTGTTCCGGTCCGCAAGCCTGGGAAGCTGCCGTTCGATACGCATTCGTTCCACTACGAACTGGAATATGGCACCGATACGCTGGAAATCCACATTGATGGCGTTCAGCCTGGACAGAACGTGCTGATGGTGGACGATCTCTTGGCGACCGGCGGGACGATGAAGGCCTGCTGTAACCTGGTCGAAAAGATCGGGGCTACGGTAGCCGGCTGCTGCTTCCTGATCCATCTGAAGGCCTTGGAAGGGGAACAGCGGATCGCTCCGTTCGATTCGTTCAGCCTGATCGAGTACTAAGCCTATCTGGCCAAGCGAATGCCGGTGAATTGCCACCGGGCCTCCGGCGGGAAGAAATTGCGATAGGTCTTGCGGATGTGGCTCTCAGACGTGGCACATGATCCACCACGCAGCACGTACTGCTGACACATGAACTTGCCGTTGTATTCGCCGATGGCTCCTTCAGACGGCTGGAAACCAGGGTAGGGAGCGTAGCTGCTGTTGGTCCACTCCCAGACATCGCCCAGCATTTGACGTAGGCCGTCGGTTTCTTTCGTCGGGGCAGGGTGGAAGGTGCGTGACTCGACGAAGTTTCCTTCGACGGAAACCTTTCGACTGGCCGTTTCCCACTCGAACTCCGTCGGCAAGCGACTCTCTTGCCAGCGAGCGAATGCGTCCGCCTCGAAGTAGCTGACGTGCGTGACGGGGCTGGCCTCGTTCAAACGGCGTAGTCCGCAGAGCGTGAACTCGTGCCACGCTTCGCCTTGACGAACCCAGTAAAGAGGCGCGTTCCACTGCTGGCTTTGGACCGTGTTCCATCCGAGCGAAAGCCAGAGTTCTGGCCGCTGGTAACCGCCATCATCCATGAACTGAAGATATTCGCCGTTGGTGATCAGGCGACCCGCGATTTCCAGCGATGGAATCAGGGCTTCGTGCCGCGGCGATTCGTTGTCGTATGCGAAATCGTTACCTGTGTGACCAATTTCGACAATGCCTCCCGCCACTTCGTGCCACGACTGCAAAGTTGCTTTTTCCGTTGTTTGCTCGGCATCCGATTCATAGGCGGGATACATCGGATTCTGAGCCAATGCGTGCTTCAGATCGGTCAGCATCAGTTCCTGATGTTGTTGCTCGTGATGCAGTCCGAGTTCCACGAGTGGAGCGATCTGGACCGACTGTTCTGGTGAGGCTTCCAGCAGAAGTTGTCCCATGCGGTTGTCGACTTCTCGCCGATAGGCCATCACTTGGGCCACGGTAGGCCGAGTGAGCAAACCTCGCTGGGGACGCGGAAACTGCTCGCCGATGCCGTTGTAGTACGAGTTGAAGAGGTACTCGTACATTGGATCGATTGACTGGTAGTTCCTGGCGAAACGCTTCAGGATGAAGGTCTCGAAAAACCAAGTTGTATGGGCCAGGTGCCAGCGAATCGGACTGGCATCGGGCATCGATTGGACGACGAAGTCCTCGATTTCGAGCGGTTCACACAGGACATGCGAGAAGCCACGCACCGCCTCGTATTTCGGCAGCAAGAGACTACATCGAGTTGAAAGGTCCGTTGGAATAGAGGCCATGTCAGGTTCCTCGAATTCAAATTGATGCGACATCCATCATTACAGGACGACCAGGTGGAGAACCGCGAAGTAGTCGTTCTCGTCAGTCCACCAGCGGCGGAGCGTCCATCCGACGTCCGCGGCCATCTGCGCGAAGCCATCGATGGTGTACTTGTGGGAGTACTCGGTGTGGATCAATTCGCCTGCTTCAACGTGAACCGTCTGGCCATCAAGCCGAATCGTTTGGTCGATTTGGCTGCGAAGATAGATTTCGATGCGTCCCTTTTCGGCATTGTAAAAAGCGTGATGTTCAAACGCATTGACGTCGAGTGTGGCTCCGAGTTCCTTACGCATGCGATGCAAGAGGTTGAGGTTGAACTCGGCGGTGATGCCCTGATCGTCGTTGTAAGCTCGTTCGAGAATCTCTCGATCCTTTCTCAAGTCGATGCCGATGAGTAGCCCGCCTTGCTCGCCGCACATGTGGGCAATGCTGGCTAACAACTGTTTGGCCTGGCTCGGTTGAAAGTTGCCGATGGTCGAACCAGGGAAGTAAACCGCATCGTGACTCGGCCGCCGTTTAGGGTTGGGGAGTGAGAACGGCTTGGTAAAGTCGGCGCACACCGGGTGCACTTTAATGTTGGGGTAGTCGCCAGAGATCTGACCTGCCGACGCGCGCAGGTGCTCGCGCGAGATGTCGACCGGAACGTAGGCCACCGGATCGATCAGGTGATCTAATAGATAACGCGTTTTGATGCTGCTGCCACTCCCGAATTCGACCAGCATGACCCCCTCGCCGAGACACTTTCCCATCTCGCCGGCGTAGCGCTGCATGATGGCAGTTTCGGTACGGGTGAGATAGTAGTCTTCCGTCTCGCAGATCTGATCGAACAATTGCGAACCGCGCTGATCGTAAAAGTATTTGCACGGCAGTTGTTTCGGCGACTGCTTCAGGCCTGCTAGGGAGTCGCTCAGGAATCGCTCGTCGGCAAGTTGTGCCATGGCTTGTTCAGAAATCGAAGGTGATGAGGTGTGGGAGCGAATCATGAAAGTGTCCGGAAAAGAGTGAGCGATGTAACAGGATTCTTTAGCCCTTTTGGATGCAACTCCCGCGCCGGAGTCGCTGGTCCATTTTCACTCTCACGTTTTGCTTTTCCGTACGCTGGGTTACGGTTACCGCGGCATCGATGTTTTCGACCTGATTGTTTTCCGGCCAATTGCATCTCCTGGCGTCGATTCGCACGAGATGTTTTTCACACGCATTGTGCCGTTATGACGGAAGCTGGGAGTTCAGGGTCCACCCGAGGGAATTGAAAACCCTCTGATCGCTGGTTGTCAAATAGATTCCGGGTTGAATGCATCTAAATGTGTAGATTCGACTTCTGGCTGTGCAATTTCTGCACATCTTGACGGTCATTTTCGCGTCAGTTCGCACCCAACTCTGCCAGCATCTGTAGGTGATCAATCTTTATCCAATGTCCATCAGAACTTAGCTCTCATAGTGCGTTCCCTTATTTTGCTTTTATGGGGTCGCTTCTTCTCGTTGCCAGTGCCAGAGGTTTCGCAACAGTTCTTGTGGATCTGTTAGAGAAATCCAAAACAAAGTTTGGCACGACTCGTGCATCTTAAAGGTGCTATCGCGCACGGCGTGATAGCAACACCAACACCACGGGCCCTCTCCATGTATTTAATCTTCGATTGGAAGAAATTTAATGCGTTCAAAGCGATCCCGTTTAGGGATACGTCGACGTTGATCCTTGGCACGTTGATTAGCACTGTATCTTTTCTGCCGTCGCAGCCGACATGGGCGGAACCGACGGCAACCATGAAGCAGGCAGACGCGGCCGCATCCGATTCCGATGCTATCTTCGAGGCCATGGTTACCAAGGCCAAGGTAAACGCTGCCAAGCCGTATGAATCTTCGCGTGAGCTTCCAGAAGATCTTAATAACCTCGATTACGATACGTACCGCCTGATCGCTTTCGAGCACGAGAAGTCGATCTGGAAGAACGAGGCTTTGCCGTTCTGGCTCGAGCTATTTCATCGCGGCTATATCTTCCGCGACGAAGTCCAGGTTTCGCTGTTGCCAGAGAATGCGAAAGCGGCCAGGCAAACCAAGTGGATGGAATTCGATAAGTCCCTGTTTCAATACCGGGGAGAGTTGGCTGGGCTCGATCCCCCCAAGGACCTCGGATATTCCGGGATCAAAGTCATTGGCAAATTTCCATCCTCAGAGCATCCGCTCGAAATCGCTTCATTCCTCGGAGCAAGTTATTTCCGAGCGATTTCGCCTGGGCAATTCTACGGAACAAGTGCCCGAGGTTTAGCCGTCGACATTGGTCTCGCGAAAACGGAAGAGTTTCCGATCTTTCGAGAGTTTTGGATTGAGCAGCCTCGGCAGGATGCCAAGCAGTTGAAACTGTGGGCCCTGTTAGATAGTCCCAGCGTAAGCGGCGCGTACGCCTTGGTTATTCATCCTAATGAGACGATGACAATCGACGTGAAAGCGAAATTGTTCTTTCGCAGCGTTCCCGAGAAAGTCGGCTTTGCTCCGCTGACCAGCATGTTTATGTGGGGCATGGGGAAAGATGGACCAAAAAACGATCCGCGTCCCCGTGTGCATGACGCCGACAGTCTTTTGATTCAAAAGGGTGAGAACGACTGGATCCGCCGATCGCTGAACCGGTTGGATTTTCCTTCGCTGAGTAACTACGACGCGAAGCAACTGTACGGATTCGGGCTAATGCAAGCCGAACGAGCCCCCGGTCGGTACAAGGATGACGAGGCCAAGTACCATCTGCGTCCCAGTGTTTGGGTGACTCCGAAAACACCTTGGGAAGATGGGGCTGTCCAACTGCTGGAGCTTCCGTCGGAACATGAAGGGATTGATAACATCGGCGCCTATTGGATGCCAAAACAACCAATCGAGATCGGCAAGCCAATCGATCTTGAGTACCACATTGCTTTTCTCAACCAGGCACCCAAGCAGCACTCGCTTGCGAAGGTGACTGATTTCCGAGTTGATCGCTCGGATAAGTCTTCTCTCCGTCTCACCGTCGTTTTCCAGGGCGACACCATTTCCAAATTCTCTACGGAACGCCAGTTGCAAGCGTTTATCGATGTGCAACGCGGCAAGGCGGAGAACGTCGTCGTTCGGCGAACCGCTCTGAACACCGTAGAAGTATCGTGCAACCTGATTCCAGATTCACCGTACGCCATGGAGATGGAAGTTTACCTCATCGACGAGGACGAACTCTTCTCTGAATCGTGGAGATATTTATGTCCCATTTAAGTTCAACAACCGATGTCGGTGCCGTATTTGAATCGTTCAGTACCGACGCCCTCGGCGCAGTCTTTCCGAATGCTCGGGCACTGCACGAGGTAATACCGGACTCCGACATACGAGCAGCGAAGCTCGTCGTTTCGGACTATCTCCGTGATCTCGGTGTTACCGATACCGACTTTATCGCTGCTGAAAGCAAGCGAATCGTCAACGATGCCCTCGAGCAGATGGCAACCGACCCGAAGGCCAATGGTAAGCGGCTGCGCAAGGTGGCCATTCGCTTGACGGTGAAGAAGCTTGCCAGGTGGGTTCACGCCATCGAAATCGAAAACGATGCCAATGATCATCGAATTCCTGCCGGCGTGATCGGCGCCCACCTGCCAGATCTTTTAAGTCAGAACCCGGAAGGCTTTTTGAGCGAGTCGCTGCCAGAGGCATTCGTTGCCAGCGCAAAAGCGAAACGCAAGCCGGTCGTACCGCAGCCAAAGCGGAAGGAAATGACCAAGCAGCAGTTGCCGCTGCTTCCGCGGTGGGGAAATCATTTAGCCGAGATGTTCGGTTTGAAGGAGATCGAGAAGCCTTCTTACGATGAACCGGCGTGTTCCGAGGAAAAGAAGGATTGCTCAGTTTTTCACTGCTTCAACGTAACGCGGGGGCTGTTGGCCTTTCTGACCATCCTGACCACGGGAACGGCCGCGGCCGTTTATTGGGAAACGGTTGCCAATACCGGTTTCTTCCAGTACCCGCTGGTGGCCCTGTTCGTGCTGCTCTTCTTCTGGATCGCGTTCAGCTTCTGGACCGCCACGATGGGGCTGGCCTCGATCTTGTTCTCGAAGAAACAAAAGCAGTCGCTCAGCCCTGAAGATCCGGCCTACCTGGCTGGTTTGCCGCGCAGCGCGATTCTGATGCCGATCTACAACGAAGACACCACCAGTGTGATGGCGAACCTCAAAGCGGTCGCCCAGTCACTCAAGTCGATCGGTGCCGCCGAGAAGTTCGATTTGTTCATTCTCTCGGATACGACTAATCCTGACATTTGGTTGGAAGAAGAGCGGGCTTGGGCCAAGCTGGTGATCGACCTGCCGGACGACTGCCAGGTGTTCTATCGCCATCGCCCAAAGAACATCAGCCGCAAAGCAGGCAACATCGCTGACTTCTGCCAACGCTGGGGCGAGCATTACCCTTACATGATCGTGCTTGATGCCGACAGCGTGATGTCCGGAGATACCTTGGTTGAAATGGTCCGCCGGATGGAGAACGATCCTAAAATCGGTATCCTGCAGGTGCCGCCGACGCCGGTGAATCGACAATCATTCTTTGCCCGGACGCAGCAGTTTGCCGCTCAGGTCTACGGACGCGTTTTCCTGGAGGGGTTCGCTCTTTGGTCGGATTGCGATGGTAACTACTGGGGGCACAACGCGATCATTCGAATTCAGCCCTTCATGGAGCACTGCGATTTGCCGGTATTGCCAGGCAGCGGACCTCTGGGAGGCGAGATCCTCAGCCACGACTTCGTCGAGGCGGCCCTGATGCGTCGTGCTGGTTGGAAGATCTGCCTCGCTCATGACCTGCAAGGCAGCTACGAAGAATGTCCCACGACGATGCTAGACTACGCCCAGCGCGACCAACGCTGGTGCCAAGGGAATATGCAGCATATGGGCCTACTACTGGCCGATGGCTTTCACCCGGCCAGTCGTCTGCACTTGAGCATGGGGGTCATGAGTTACCTGGCGTCACCGCTGTGGCTGGTGTTCCTGACGCTCTCGCTGGTCGCTGCATTTGTCAGCGGTGGCGAGGAAGGTACAGCCATTCTCGGAGCGATGGCTGGCGGATTGTTTGCAGCCACGATGGGGATGCTACTGTTGCCGAAAGCCTACGGGCTCATCGCCATGTATCTTCGCCCGCAACCGAAAGATTCGGCTGAGGTACGCAAAAAGGCGTGGCTGAGCGTTCTTTTAGAGACGGGCATCGCAATTCTGATCGCTCCGATCATGATGCTGCTGCACAGCCAGTTCGTGCTGGCAACCCTGCGTGGCAAGAAGGTGAAGTGGAATGCTCAGCAGCGCGACGACACCGGCGTAACGCTGGGTGATGCGATCATGATGCACTGGGCTCATACGCTGATCGGCTTAGTGGTGACCTTAGGGCTGTTCATGACTGCCCCGGCCTTCCTGTTCTGGCTCGCGCCGGTTCTGGTCGGGCTCGTCTTCTCCGTGCCACTTTCAATGATCCTGGGCAGCCTTGATATTGGTCGCAGGCTGAAAGTGAACGATCTGTTGGTCATTAGTGAAGAGGTCGACAGCCCGGATGTTCTCGTGGCTCAGAAGAAGGCCATGGCTCAAGGCTTTCGCGAGAAGCATATGTCGCCCAGCGTTGATCCATTCCAGTTGGTTCTGGAAGATCCAGCCTACCTGGTGCTGCATTTGGGTATCTTGCGGACTGCCGACCGAGAGATCCCCGTCTTCCGCGATCAACTGATGGAGATCCAAGCGATGGTGAAGAAGGACGGCCTGAAGTCGCTACCTCCGCAGATTCGGTTTCAGGTTCAGAATAATCGTTATGCGATGGAACAGCTGCATATTCAAGTGCGAGCCCAACGCGTGCCGAAATCGGCTCTGGCCTACCGCTAGTGATTCGATAACAATTCAACCATCTCAGGTGCCATGCCCACGCTCGCGTGGGCATGCATCGTTTCTTGCCAGATAGATTCGGAAAAGCGAGCGTTCAAGGATTTCGCTTGCAGTCGATCGCAGCTGGGAATAGAACAACCGACACACGAAAGCGTCACTGTTTCTCCCCATGGGAAGCTTGTCATGCCTGATCAGTCCCAGTTCGACCATGCGCTGGCACATCGTCAGTTTTCTGCGGATGCGTTCAATACTGCCTGGGACCTTATCGATAAGACCGATCGAACTGCTGAAGAAGACGTTTCGATGCTGTGCCGAGCTGCCGCGTCCCTGTGGCATTGGAATCAACGGGAAGACGTCAACAATCAATCCCGTTCGGTCGGATACTGGCAACTTTCTCGCGTCTTCTCACTGTTGAGCGAAGGAGATATGGCTCTGCGCTGCGGCGAACTCTGTTTGAAGTACGCCAAGGGCACGCCCCCTTTCTATGAAGCTTACGCGTATGAAGCCTTGGCCAGGGCATCGGTCATCTCAGGAGACGCCGCTGCCGCGAAACGCTATCTGGTGAAGGCCCGGCAGCTTGTCCAGCGGATCGAGGAAGCATCATCAAAAGAGATGCTACTCGTTGATTTACAGTCGATTCATGGCTGACTTGTCGTTTCTGCAAAAAAGCCATTCCATGTGTTCCATTTGCTCGCGCCCGAGAATAGACTAGGTGGAATTACATCTATGGAGGGGTGGCGGGTTACTGTCATGGAATGGTGTTTGTGGGTAGTCTTGTTAAGACCAAACCTGAATGCGACACGAATGTAGTCGGTCATAAAATAGGTGTGCCTGGTGTTTTTTCTGAGAAGGCTCCTTGAGTTTGCCCGTTCCCCAATAAAGCGGCCAAGGCGGTCTTTGCATCAAACCGTTGAAGTCTTGGAAGTCCGTGTCGTCATGGATAACGCGGGATTGGACTTCGCGTTCGATGGTACCACCGACTTGGTTAGCACCAAGGATCAGGTTCCAGCTGGCTTCCTGAATCACTTCGTGGCGCACACGACAGATACTAAACACGGCCGATTCGAGCTGGCTATCAGACCGGATAACGTCCAGTTGTGGATTCAGCATCTGTCCGGCGACCATCCAACGGGCGAAAGTGAGAAGATATTTGAATGGCAGAATTATAGGCCGGGCAACACGAACTGGCTGTTCGCCCCAATGCCAAAAGACAATCACTCGCTCTATATCGAGTTGATCAACCCAAACGGAGAAACGGAATTTTGGGCGTACCGTTTTGAGACCGGAGCGATTGAGCTTACTTCAGGACTTCCTGAGCATCTCCGCCCCCCAGTGTCTGAGCCTATCAAGTTGACCCCGATCATTCTACCTCCTCTTGATTTGCGCGATGCCATCCGAATTCCGGATATCGTTCTTGCTTATGGATTGGACCATTTCTCGCCCAGATGGAAGTTAGGTAAGGCGATCGTTGACTTCAAACTATCGCGCGAACCGCTGCCTGAGCTTGGATCGATCAACAACGGTGTTATGAATGAAACCGTAGCTGGCACAAATAACTCCTTTACCGAATGGGAAAACGTTACCGGAGGACTTTGGGTGACGGTTGGCAAGGAGATGCAAGAGGGCCCGGTTGATCTGACGTGGATCATCAAGGGCAACCATAAGTGGTTGAACGATCCGGCCATCACTCAAGCACTCGGCGAATCCTTTGAAATCAAAACCACGAAGGAAGACGGTATTCGCGTTTCGACGGCGAAGTTGAAGGGGCTTGATCTTTCGCAATATAGCGTAGGAGAGCGAGTGCTGATCGCGAAAGTGCTGTTCACGCCCAATGCTAACGATCCCGTGGGCATACCAATTCCTGAAAGAGGCTATCATCCCGATCCGATCGGAGAGCTGGTGATTCGGCTGGAAAGTGCGAGTATAGGTGAGTCGGCCGAAGTAGCAGTCTCGGTTTCCCCCTACGTTCCGGCAAAGTTTTACGCGGTCATTTACGACACCAATGACGACGGCAAGGTAAATCATCGCGATCTTGTCGCTTTCCTGACCCACTTCGGAAAAAAGGGTCTTTCCGCATATGGCGAGGACGCCTACCGCTATGATTTCAATCACGACGACAAGGTTAATCTGGCGGACTTCCGTTTACTGATTCAGCACTTTGGCTCCCAGAAACTCACGCAACGGCAAGAGACGTCAGTGTCCACCTCACCCTTTGTGGACGAGGAACCGAAGACGGTCGTCATCGGAAGCCAACTTGACCAGTGGAACTATTACTTAGTAACGGAGTCTTTGGTTTCAGAGTTGGAAGCGGAACTTGAGTCAACCTCAATCGAAGGCGAACTCCACTGGATTGCTGATTGTGGAGAACCACTTGATATTGCCTGGCCATTGCCATGGAATAATCCAATAGATGACCGTATTCTGGCGGCGCTTGAAGCTGGATATCGACATGGAGCGGGAGATTTATCGTTTCTCGTAGGTGATGAAGACGGAGAAGTTACTTCGACATAAGATCAAACGCGAATTGGTTTTCTCCGCCAGGTGTTACTAGCGCGTTCAACTCCGTCTTTCGGTTGTATTTTGCCGGGATATACATTTCGCCAATTTGCTCAGGCGTCCCGTTCGAGTTGTCGAATTTGCCGGGAATCAATCGCGAGGCGGTGATCGTTACCTCGGATGGCCCTTCTTTGACTTCCAACTCATATGCGCCTTCGACAATTTCAGTCGAATAGGCTCGGCCGTCCCCTTCGGTTTGACGGAACAGAATGCGTCCCTTTTCAATAGGCTTGCCATCGAAAGTTACGGTGCCGTGGACGACATGCATGTCAGGGGCAGATGTGCTTGAGCTACATCCAAGCGATCCAAGAATCAGGCAAAAAACTAGCGCAACAGAGGTTCTCATGCTGACATCCCTCGTGGGGGCAATACTTGGGTAGGAATCTGTATCACAGTTTGGCCCATGCGGCCTCCAGCGACATGGGCAGTCTATTTCAATGCGAATTCCTAAGACCGCGGACTAATAGTCGCCAACCACTTGACCATCGCCGCGGATACCCAGCCTCAGCCAAGTCTGGCGGTTGATCGTATCGGTAAAGAAGTGAACCGAGCCGTCGACCATTACGGCATTGACACCGCCGGGATGGTAGCTGCGAGCAAAGTTCCAGCGGCCAGCAAGTCCATCGGCATTGCCGTTCTCGCATGGAGCATCGCTGGGTGCGCCTGGCACGGATGTTACCGAGCAGGAATAGAGCCGGTCTGCCACACTGGTATTCGGAGTCTCTGCGACTGAAATCCCAAACGAGCCATGCGGAGCACCTCCCCAGTAGCCGCCCGTTTCGCCCCACGAGGAAACTCCGCTTTTGCGAATGATGCCTTCGATGGCCATGAGCGTATTGGAGGAACCGTCGGTGCAATCACGGAACGTATTGTGCGACTCACGGTAGAACATGCCGCCGGGATCGGTTCCGGTCAGGTTTCGGTCGGTGACGTTGATCGTGGGCGGCGTCGTCGAATTGTCAAACGTGTATGTGCCTGGGCCAGCAGACATGGCATAGTTACCTTGGAAGCTAATCGAGTCGCCTGAACCGCCGTGCCCCGGAGAACTGGGGTCCGATGGACACGTCAGCGTGTAGACTTCAGCTTTCTTGATGTCGCTGTCTACGTGCATTACGTACTCGCCGGGGTCCGCTTCATAGGCTTCGGAAAGCGCGCGTTGTTCCAGGAACGGGAGGATACGCTGGTACCAACAGTCACGACGATGCGTGTTTCCACCAACTTCGGTTTGATGACCGTAAGGGAAAATTCCAAACGTGCTTTCATAGTTGTGCATGGCCAAGCCAAGCTGCTTAAGATGATTTACACATTGTGATCTTCTCGCTGCTTCGCGGGCCTGTTGAACCGCAGGCAAAAGTAACGCGATGAGTACGCCAATAATGGCGATTACCACCAAGAGTTCGACCAGGGTGAATCCCTTCGGGGACTCGAGCTTTCGATTCATACCAAACGTAATCCTGTAAGTAGGTATAGAAGAAGGAAGATATTCGCAGTAGATTTTGCGGAGCCTGTTTCCCTAAAAGTGGGGTAGGGGAAACGCATGATAGGATTAAGCTCAATTTCTCTGGCACACGTTGTGCCAATTGGCATGCGATATTGCGGCAAAGCTTGGTGCAAGTGATTGCTAGTCAGATAAGATTCTCCAAAACGGTAGGTTAAGGGCTGAAAGGCGCACGTGACATCATCGAGAAAAATGGAGAATTTGCCGGTCACCCCCTGCAGTAATGGATCGCGAAAATCCACCCCAGTTGCGGTGCTGCTAAGAAATTCAGCGGACAGCATATTGTTTACGCGGCGTTAAACTTCGCCGATGTCCTCGTTCCACAACTGAGGATGAGCAGCGATGAGCTCATCCATTAAGGCTTTGCATTCAACATCGTCCAGAACCACTAACTCGATCCCGCGTGTCCTCAGATAGGACTCAGGGCCTTGGAAGGTTTGGTTCTCGCCAATCACGATCTTCGGAATCTTGTAAAGAAGTGCCGTACCGCTGCACATGTCGCAGGGAGATAGCGTTGTGTAGAGAACCGAGTTGAGGTATTGCCTGGGCGTCAGTCGGCCTGCTTCTTCCAGGCAATGCATCTCGGCGTGCAGGATGACACTTCCTTGCTGAACACGCCGATTATGTCTCTGGCTGCGTAGCTTTCCGCCGACCACGAGCGAGGAACCGATTGAAATCCCCCCCTCTTGTAAGCCCTATTTGGCCTCCTCGATGGCTACCTGAAAAAATGGATTTATGGCAAGCTCATGAGTTGAATCCTGGATTTGCGTTATTTTATCTCACTTTCAAACATGTTGCTTGAGAGTTGATGCTGAGTCGGGATAGCATAGTAGGCTAAAGAATCTTTCTGCTGAGAGAGCGATTCGGCCTACCTTTTCGTTTTCATCGAACTCAGTACCCGGAATCCAAGAGGGGGACAGCCCCATGAGTTCTACCTGCGTGGAAAACCGTTATCCATGTGAAAAATCGCGTCGAGATGGTGTTCCGCGACAATGCCCCTACCCATGCATGATCCTTGGGTAGCTTCGATCTACATTGTTTCCTCAAGATCTCCATAGTGCGAAAGGCAAATAGCACGATGAAAAGCATGCTTGTGGCACCAAGCTTCCTTTGGATTGCGTTTATTCTTCTGGGCACCGCTGTCGCTCAGGAGAAGCCGATGACCGATACGCCCAACCTGGTGCACGATCGCCATATGCACCATCACAACGATCACCACGCAACGGAGCAACCGACGGAAAAGCGGTTCTTCACCACGCGTTCCAGCCAGGTCATGTTGCCGCTTCCCAGCGAACAAGACGCGTTCGTGTTTGCGGTATTTGGCGATCGAACCGGCGGCCCTAAGGAAGGGGTCAACGTTCTGGCCGATGCCGTACGCGACGTCAACCTAATTGAGCCAGACCTGGTGATGACCGTGGGTGACTTGATCAACGGTTACAACGGAACCGAAGAGTGGCTCGGGCAGATGCGCGAGTTCAAAACGATCATGAAAGAACTACTTTGCCCATGGTTTCCGGTCGCAGGCAATCACGACGTCTATTGGCGTCCGTTGGACGATCCGAAAATGCCCAAGACGCAGCACGATGAGCATTACGAAATGCATTTCGGACCGCTGTGGTACTCGTTTCAGCACAAGAAGTGCAATTTCATCGTCATCTACTCCGATGAAGGAGATCCGGAGACAGGCGAAAAGAATTTCCAGAAGGCGAGTGCCCAGAAGATCAGTGACGATCAGTTTGCGTTCCTCAAGGAATCGCTCGAGCGTGGTAAGAAGGATGATCATCAATTCATTTTCCTTCATCACCCGCGTTGGCTCGGTGGTAATTATGGAAATGATTGGAAAGAACGCGTTCACCCTCTTCTTAAAGAAGCAGGCAACGTGACGGCTGTCTTCGCAGGCCATATCCACTACATGCGCTATGACCCACAAGACGGCATCGAGTACGTCACCTTGGCAACGGTCGGTGGCGGGCAATCAGCCAAGGTGCCTGAGGCTGGCTACCTGCATCAATACCATCTGGTCACCGTGCGTCCCCAACAGGTCGCCATGGCCGCGTTTCCCGTTGGGGAAGCAATGGACGTCCGCGAGATCACGGCCGAACTGCAACAACAAGCCATCAAGCTGGCCGAACAGAAGCCGGAGGTCAAGACGACACTGACACCAGCAGGAGATGATCTTCACGAGGGAACGATCACCACGACGATCGAGAATCCAACCAAAAATCCGATCGACTTCACCCTGACCCCATCCAGCCGCGACTCACGTTGGAGCATTTCGCCGAACCACACCCACGGCCACGTCAAGCCAGGCGAATCGCAGAAGATCACGTTCCACGTACGCTACCGCGGCAAGATGGATAACGAATCGTTCCACGGAGTTGAACTGGTTCTCGATCAGGACTTCCTGGCGAAGACGACGCGTTATGCGATTCCACAGGTGCGGGCTGCGGTGGAGTTCTCGCAGCCGGAATAGTCTCCTGAATTGCTGAAAGAAACCCAATTGGCGATCTACATCGCACAAGGATCCGCCGATCACCTCGGCTCCCGTCGCAATTCGATGCGAGTTCTTTTTTTCTGTGTGAATCTCGGCGGAACCCCTAGTACTTCACTTTCCATTACTGGAAATTCTGCTTAGACTAGCTCACCGGGAATCCACCCAGATGGGTATGAGAAACCCCAGTTGAAGATGGTGTTAATCCGTATAACCGTCTGAGCCGAACCACCACCGATTTGCACCATGACTTGGGACGGAGTGCCCGATGCCAGCCAGCCTCCTCAGCCGCTTTCTGAAATCGAATAGCCCTCTAAAAAAGAAAGCTTCGCGTCTGGGGCATTGCTCCAGTCACGTTCGCTCGGCGGAATATCTTGAAGACCGCCGAGTGCTTTCGGTGAATGTGAATTCGATAACACCGGAACTTCAGATCGATCTAAATGAGCAGGTACTCCCAGCAACTTTTGATCTGGGCGCGGAAGTCGATGGCGTTATTTACTTCTCTGGTTTGGCGTTCGAGCGACGTGGAGACGATGCGATCCTCTGGAGTTACGATCCCGCGGCCAATGAGGGCACCGGCGAAGTCCGACCGCTCGAATTGACAGGGGATACCCGTGATTTAGATTTCGTCCGTCAGATTGATGGATATGATGGAAAACTCTATGTGCGTGGGTACGACGCTTTTAACTATTACCTGTTTTCCATCGATCTTGCCACTTCGGTCGTCACCAAGATCGCCACGTTTCATTCCTCGATCAACTCGGATCGCATTACTAACGACGATATGATCTTTCACGATGGAAGTCTCTATTATCGTGATGACGATGCCGATGGAAATCTTGATTTATGGCGATATACGCCTGGCGAAGGAACCACCAAGGTTGCCGATTTCCAGATGGGTAACGGTGAAGCGGCCCACGAGATGCTCTTAATCAACGATCGGATCTATCTCAGTACGATTGGATTTAACGGCAAATTACAAATTTGGGAATATGATCCGGCCGTTGAGGGAGTGGAAGCAACTCGTTTCGTGTTCGAAACATCTGTCGGAACGAATGATTCACCAGAAATGGTCGCTGCCAGCGGCAAGATTTATTTCACCGTCCAAGATAATCGATCACTCTGGGAAGTCGATCTGGAGGCTGAGCCGACGCCGACGGGCGTTGAACGTTTCTACCTTTCTAACT
Organism: Bremerella volcania; assembly: GCF_007748115.1. Lineage (NCBI taxonomy): Bacteria > Pseudomonadati > Planctomycetota > Planctomycetia > Pirellulales > Pirellulaceae > Bremerella > Bremerella volcania. The sequence goes on along the minus strand of NZ_CP036289.1, from coordinate 5,080,716 downwards.
CGGATATCTTTGATCTGGTCGCATTGAAAGGAAAGTTATACTGGACTTCCTCGCAGCGCGGGCTCGTTTCGTTCTGGGAATTCGATCCGAAAAGTAGTGAAGATCCTCAGAATCTTGGCTATGACATTTTGCCAGGGCAATTTCCTTCGATCATCAATCTATCGGCTGGAGCCGATTACCTTTATCTATTCACGAGTCTTTCCAACCACTACTCTGCTGGCGGTGTCAATTACACCTTTCCCGGGGAAGCAATTCTCAAGTACGATCCGAGCCAGCAACCTGCCGATGCCGTAACCTTTATTACGGACATCGATATGGGGACTGGAAACTGGTACACCGAGAAAACGGAAGTTTTCGAAGTGGGTACCACGATTCTATTTCCGGGCAAAGTAGACGATCTGCGGTACGACACTCTATGGCGATTTGATGAGGGAGAGCCAAACGAATTAACTGAGGTCCGAAGGTCAATCGATTTGAATGAGAGCTCGAACCCGCACGAGTTGACTGTAATCGGTGATACGCTTTTCTTCACCGCCAGTGATGGAGTTCATGGATACGAAGTTTGGAAAGCTACGATACAAGAGGACGGCCGCCTGGCGAATCCAGAAATGATTGCGGATATCTATACCGGTATCCAAGGCTCCAGTCCGCAAAATCTTGCTGTGATCGATGGAGTTCTCTACTTCGACGCCGCAGAGCAAGGGCTCGATTTTCTTTGGCAGTATGAACCCGAAAGTGGCGTCTTGACTCGACTCGACCGCGTTGGTCCCCATACCGATGTCGTCACCGTGGGCAATCGGCGATACTACCTTTGGTTCGGTAGTCATGAACTCTATTTAGATTACTACGACGTGAGGTTGCCTGCCGAGGTTGGCGGGATGACCGAAGTCCCCGATTTCCTGATCGAGAGAATCAAAGGACAGCCGCACCACACCACCGCGATTGGCGAGCAGATCTATTTCGCTATCGAGAACGCACTTACCGGATCCGAGGCAATCTATATCTATGACACATCCGTAAATAACGGCACGGAGCACCCGAAACGGGTCGAACTACCTGAAGGTATCTCTTCTCCCAAAAACTTCACAGGCTTTAACGGGAAGGTTTACTTTCAAGCCCTGAATGGGACCTCCAAAGGCGAACTCTTCGAGTACGACCCTTCTGAAGACTTGATACGCCAGGTCTCGGATTTCAACGCGACTTCGTCCTACTCTTTCCCTTCGCGATTGACCGTCTTCAATGACCAGCTTTACTTTCGAGCAAAAGACAATTCATCAACGTTTCAATTGTGGAGTTTTGATCCGGCGGCTAACGGTGGCCTAGGACAAGTTCAACTTGCTTTCGAGTTGGAGGACCGTTCATGGATATCAGGCTCGTATGAAAATGAAGCCAGTCCTTTCCTGGTTCATGATGGTCGGATGTATCTCGACGGCGTCAGGAGTATCAGCCGAGGGTTTGATATTATGGTTGTGGAACCCAGTGCCGATGGTCGACTGCTCACGTTTGCTGAATCGATTCAGAACTCTCCCTCTTCCTATTTCGACTACGAGTACGTCATTGCAGGCAGTCATGTCTTCACCAACATGTTTGACGAAACCAGAGGCAGGGAACTCTATTCCCTGCCTCTGATTTCCGGCGAACTTAATGCCGAATTTCGCTATGCCGCCGATCCTGATGATGTCGCAGGCACGGTCGAGAATACTCCTTCCAATTCCACTCCGACATTCGGTGAGTGGGATTTATTGGTGGGGCAAATCTGGTTAACAGTTGGGCCCAACACAGCCGAGCAGTTATTTGATCTGACCGTAGATCTATCATGGGATACGCTTTGGTTCCTGGGCCCAGAAGTCACTTCGCATCTCGGCTCCGAGGCGACAGTTATCCATCAAAGCGACGGTGGTACGCGGACCGCCAGCGTTACGATTTCCGACATCGACCTTTCTGCCTTTCAAGCTGGTGATCGCGTTCTGGTGGGGACCCTGGAGTTCCCGTTAGATCCAGACAACGCTGCGAATCTGCCTGCCGATACGGTAGGGGCATATCCTCAGCCAGTCCCGCGGCAAGGTGCCACTTTGATTAGCGTCCATAACAATACAACGCAACAGCCGGTCTTGTTTGACGACGAGCAAGAGGACCTGCAACTCACAGCAATGCAATATGATGCCAACGAGGACGATCGAATCGGTATCGCGGACTTTGCCCAATTCATCCGCTACTACGGCAAAATCGCGGATGAAAGCAATCCGCAGGCGTATCGCTTCGACTACAATCGTGATGGCAGGGTAGGCCTTGCGGACTTTGCCCTATTTATCTCCCGATACGGGAATCAAAAGTTTCCACCCATGACGCAGGCGGCCCGGCAGTCGACCGAATTGGAAAACGGACCGACCGCACAAACCTCTTCATCTCCATCGGGCTTCCCGTTAGAAGGTGAGCCTGAGCCATCGATCTACCTGGGAACGACGCTGTACCAGTCGAATGAGTTTGTGTTCGATGATTGGATCGGCACGCAATCGCAAGACGAGTTGCCGATAGCGGCAGCCGTCGACTTGCCAATTAATCCGTCTTGGGATGCCCGGCTGGTTGACGCGGCGATGCAATCTGAAGCAATGTCTTACTCTGCACCCAGTGAAGAAATAGCGGAACTTGATCTCACGCTCTCCACCGAGTTCGATTCCGAAGATTCAAATTGAATCTTCGGGGCGACTGCTAAGCGGTTCCTGCGTTCGATGTTAATTCCATCACGATCACCGCCGTTGGTGGGAGGGATAGTGGGCATGGAATAGCGAACATTGGCCTGCCCCTGAGCTGTTAAACCTCGATTGTTCAAGTCTGGCAACTGTGCTTAGTGCATAGATATCCGCGCACGAAAAAACCTCTTCGAGCGATGAGCTCGAAGAGGTTCTTCAATATAAATAAGGTAGTGACTTGCTTGAGGGATGGTGGTCGTCCCACTTGAGGTTCGTGTTGGGTTCGTGAAAACCACTTGAACCAAAAGTTTTCCTTAGAAAGGAGGTGATCCAGCCGCAGGTTCCCCTACGGCTACCTTGTTACGACTTAGTCCCAATCGCGGAGTTCACGTTCGGCGCCTGCCTCCCGAAGGTTAGCTTAGCGACTTCGCGTGCACCCCACTTTCGTGGCTTGACGGGCGGTGTGTACAAGGCTCAGGAACATATTCACCGCGGTATGCTGACCCGCGATTACTAGCGATTCCGGCTTCATGCAGGCGAGTTGCAGCCTGCAATCCGAACTGAGCAACACTTTTTGGGATTTGCTAGATCTCGCGATTTTGCTTCCCTTTGTATGTTGCATTGTAGGACGTGTGCAGCCCTAGTCATAAAGGCCATGAGGACTTGACGTCATCCCCACCTTCCTCCGGTTTAACACCGGCGGTCTCTCTAGAGTCCCCGACATGACTCGCTGGCAACTAGAGATAAGGGTTTCGCTCGTTAAGGGACTTAACCCGACATCTCACGACACGAGCTGACGACAGCCATGCAGCACCTGTGCAAAAGCTCTCCGAAGAGCACTCTCCCCTTTCAGGGAGATTCTTAAGCATGTCAAGACTAGGATAAGGTTCTTCGCGTAGCCTCGAATTAAGCCACATCCTCCACCGCTTGTGTGAGCCCCCGTCAATTCTTTTGAGTTTCAGCCTTGCGACCATACTCCCCAGGCGGAGCACTTAACACTTTCGCTACGACCGAGAAACTGTGGGAGGTCCCTCGATCCAGTGCTCATCGTTTACAGCTAGGACTACCGGGGTATCTAATCCCGTTCGCTCCCCTAGCTTTCGTGCCTCAGCGTCAGAAGAGACCCAGTGAGCCGCCTTCGCCACCGGTGTTCCTGATGATATCAACGCATTTCACCGCTCCACCATCAGTTCCGCTCACCCCTATCTCCCTCAAGCCATGCAGTTTCAAACGCAGTTCCACGGTTGAGCCGTGGGATTTCACATCTGACTTGCATGGCCGCCTACGCACCCTTTAAGCCCAGTAATTCCGAATAACGTTCGGTCGGTTCGTCTTACCGCGGCTGCTGGCACGAACTTAGCCCGACCTTCCTCTGAGGTTTGGTCAAAATTTCCTTCCCTCTGACAGCGGTTTACAACCCGAAGGCCTTCATCCCGCACGCGGCATCGCTCGGTCAGACTTGCGTCCATTGCCGAAGATTCTCGACTGCAGCCACCCGTAGGTGTCTGGGCAGTGTCTCAGTCCCAGTGAGACGGGCCACGCTCTCACGCCCGCTAACCATCGTCGCCTTGGTAAGCCATTACCTTACCAACTAGCTAATAGTAAGCAGACCCATCTCCAGGCGCCGGAGCTTTGATCCGTAGATGTTATTGGGCATTACCGCCAGTTTCCCGACGCTATTCCCAGCCTGGAGGTAGGTATCTACCTGTTACTCTCCCTTTCGCCGCTGTCCCCTCGAAAGCAAGCTTTCTTGGTTCTCGCTCGACTTGCATGCCTAATCCATGCCGCCAACGTTCATTCTGAGCCAGGATCAAACCCTTCAATTAAATATTTGCTTAACTAAAACGACCGAAGCCGAGTTAGCGTGTGAGCAAGTTAGCAATCGAAAATGTTTGAACTAGCTACTAGATTTCAAAAAAATTGAACTAGCTTGAGTTCAAATAATGATCGTCCCTTCGAGACTGCAAGCAATCTCAAAGAAACCCAACCACCATTGTTCTCAAACAGAGGTCACTACCAAATTGTCAAAGATCATTTTGGTGCTTTCACACCATCAAAAGCGTTTTGCTTTTGTCCCTGCGAGCCATATTGCCCAACTGGGAAGAGACAAATAGTACCAGAAACGACTTGGGTGTCAACGGGCAGGGACGTTTCGGAGAAGAAAAAACGAAATCAGTACGTTTTGCTCGGGAAAATATGGGGAAATAATCTTTCGAAAGCTTCTCGGTTTGCCAGATAGTAACCCGTGCTTGAAGGGTAATTTCCGGCTGATGACTGGGAATTGAAGCCGTGAATGCTCCTACTTTAAACCGCATGTCCCAAGGTACGGTTCTGACGATCATTTCGATTCCCCCAATCAGCGATGGCCAGCGCATCGCGAATCTCAGGAAACCCGCCTGAATGGGCCAAGCGATGAGCTTTACTTGAGAAAGAAGTGGCAACGCAATCCGTGAAAGGGCCATGTCGCAGGGGGGAGAATCATGCAGAAGGCAATCGTCGTTATCGTGGCAATGATAAGCTTTGCCGCACCAGTTGTGCTGACTCTGGCTACCTATTCATCTGGCGGGTTCTCGCCGGCCGAAGATGTCAAACCACGCGATCTGCCAGGTAAGATCCTCTTCTTCTCGGCGAGTTGGTGTCCGGCGTGTCGTCACGCAGATCCTACGTATCAGGAACTACGTAACGCTGGCTATCCGATCCGAAAAGTTGACGTCGACTCCAATCCGACATTGGCTCAGCAGTACGGGATCAGTTCGATTCCCCAGTTTGTTTACGTGGTCAACGGGGACGAAAAACGCCGAGTTAGCGGCTCCGCTTCGGCTGCCCGTCTGAAACGTATGTATCGCGGTGGGTGGTAGAAGTAAACTTCCTATTAGACAACAGTTACGGCCGGGCATCTTGTTGAGCCGGTTGGGATCAAAACTCCCACATGCGGATTGTGCCGTCCTCGCCACTGCTCGTAATGTGGTTACCGTCCCCTAGGAAATCGACGTTGGTCACTCGGCCACTATGTCCTGGGCATTGCTGGACGATCTTCCGGGATGGCTGATCCCACACAATGAGTTGGCCTCCTTCAGCCGAAGCGGCGATTCGCTGGCCGTCCGGGCTAAACGCGACGGAAACAATCCAGCCATTCAAACCGCCATAGACGTTGGCCAGCTTCATCGATTGCATGTCCCAGGTGATGACCGTGCTGTCCCATGCGGCCGACGCGAGCAAGCTTCCATCGGGGCTGAACGCCAGGTCCATCACGCCGCCGCCGTGCTCAAGTATGCTCGTCAGCAGTTGGCCTGACTCGACCGACCAGACATGGACCCGATAATCCCAGCCCCCTGCGGCAATCAGCTGGCCATCAGGGCTAAATGCAACGCTATTAAGACCTTTCGTCGCGCCTTCCAATGTTTTCAAATGCTCGCCAGTCTTGGCATCCCAGAGTCGGACGGTTTTATCCCAACTGGCCGTGGCGAGCGTATTGCCGGTCGGATCGAAAGACACTCCTTCGATTCGCTCTTCGTGACCGACAAGTCTGAAGAGATCACGCGCGGTGGCAACATCCCAAACGACGGCCGTCTTGTCGAGACTTCCGCTAACCAGCCGCTGCCCGCTGGAATCGAATGCCAAAACCGTCACGTCGTTGGTGTGGCCGTATAAGGTATCGGTCAGTTTGCTTTGCTGTGTGTCCCAGATACGAATGGCTTTGTCTTTACCACCAGCGGCCAAAGAGCGAGATTGGGAATCCGCAGCCAAAGCCCAAACGGGGCCTTTCTGTTCGAGAATGACTTCGCCGAGTTCAGGCTCGAGGAAACCACTCTGCAGTACGATCCTTCCCACGCCAATCATCAGCAAGACGACCAGCACACTCAGCACGCCATACTTCTGAATCAAGGGCGTTCCTGAGTCTTCCGGAATTTCGCTGTTTGCTTCTTCTGCCATTGGTGTGGGTCCTCTTCTTAAGTCCATGAAACAGCCATGGACCCAATTATAGGGGATGGGCTATCCCCAATAGCAAGGTAAAACTTAAGTTAAGAGACTTTACAGTGCCGCTGAGAATCGTTCACTACGCTTGAAAACTTGTGCTGTGAGGTTAATGATCCGCTTTTTCCGGAATTTCGTAGTCTAATCGACAATAACCACGTGTGCGGCCGCATCTATGGTGATGTTGGATTGCACTTGGTCTACTCCCTCTTTTCTGAATCGGCTCCCGTCATGCGTTCCTGTTGGATTGGTCTTATTGGCATCTTATTGGTGACGATCGCTTCTTCGTTGAAGGCGGCCGAAGAAGCCCCACGGCAGCCGAACGTGCTGTTCATCGCTGTCGACGACTTGAATCATTGGGTAGGGCATCTGGGGCGAAATCCACAAACCAAAACGCCCAATATCGATCGACTTGCGGCAATGGGCGTGACGTTTACCAACGCAAATTGCGCGGCTCCTGCGTGCAATCCGTCACGGGCAGCACTCATGTCTGGCCTGCGTCCCAGCACCACGGGTTGCTACGACAACGGACAAGATTGGAATCCCGTGATTCCCAAAAGTAAGACGCTCACGACTCAGTTCCTGAAATCAGGCTACAACGTTTTCGGAGCGGGCAAGATCTACCATGGAAGCCAGCACCGAGATGGGGAGTGGACGGAGTACTTCCAAAAGAAGAGCCCCAAGCTAACGTTGGACGCTTCGGCGAAGAACGATGGAGTTGGTGGTATCAAGTTCGGTCCCCTCTCCAATCCCGACAGCGACATGCCGGACCATCTGGTTGTCGACTATGCCCTGGAAAAACTTGGCCAAAAGCACGACAAGCCATTTTTCCTGGCGGTGGGGCTCGTCAAACCGCACATGCCTTGGAGTGTACCGCTGAGCTATTTCGAGGAGTTCCCGCTCGATTCGATCGCGTTGCCACCCCATCAGAAGAATGACCTGGCTGATGTTCCAAGTGCTGGAGTCAAAATGGCCAAGCCGGATGGGGACCATGCGCAGATGCTTCGGTCAGGGCGTTGGAACGAAGCCGTTCAGGCCTACCTGGCAACGATTCACTTCACCGACATTCAGGTCGGACGACTGATCGACGGCTTAGAAAGCTCGCAGTACAAGGACAATACGATCGTCGTTCTGTGGGGTGATCATGGCTGGCATCTTGGTGAAAAAGAACATTGGCGAAAGTTCGCGCTGTGGGAAGAGGCCTGTCGGGCACCTCTGATTTGGGTGGCTCCAGGCGTAACCAAGCAAGGTGCTGTCTGCGATCGCCCGGTCGATTTCATGACGATCTATCCCACGCTCTGCGACCTGGCATCGATCAAAGTACCAGGGCATGTCGAGGGGACAAGTATCAAGCCACTTCTAACGGATTCCGGTAGTACCTGGGAGCAGCCAGCGCTGACGACCTTCCACCGCGATAACCACAGCTTCCGAAGCGAGCAGTACCGATACATTCGCTATGCAGATGGAAGCGAGGAACTCTACGATCACAAAGCGGACCCCTACGAGTGGAAGAATCTGGCGGGTGATTCGCAGTACGACGAAGTCAAGCAATCGTTCCTGCAGCACCTACCAAAGACGAACGTGCCTGAGTTGCCGAGAAATCAAGGAAAGAAAAAAGGCAAGAAAAACTCTGCGTAAGTTTGTACGTTTGGCGGATTGCGAGCACGCTCCCAGGCTTCTATGCTGGCTACATGGATCTTTTTCGTCGGCCCTGGGATGAAACGTCTGGCGTGCCCTGGACCCAATCGCATTTTTCTTTTTGCCGATTAGGGGGTGCTCGCTGCCAGCGTAACGGCTGAGCCAAGAAGGACGTGACGAGCAAGTCCCGGAGGCCGCAATCGCATGCGAGCGGTTGGAATCGACTCAATGGCACTTTCAGAATGACTACCAAGATGAATGCTCTCAACGCCAAAACGTTCTCGTCACGAAGAAACTTTCTCGGGCTTGCCGCCGCCGCGTCAATGATTCCCCTGAGCCAGGCCTTACAGGCACAAGAAGCGAAGTCGGGTGAGGAGAGCGGCGCGCGTAAGACTTCGCCGATCGTTCTTTCAACTTACTCACTGTGGCGGTTTCGCAATGAAGAACTGCGCGACTTTCACAAGTGCATCGACATCGCGGACGAGTACGGTTTTGATGGGGTCGAACTGCTGCTTTATCAACTGCAGCAGAATGAAATGCTAAGCCACTCGAAGATGATGTCGTACAAACGACACGCTTTGCGACTCGGTCTGCCGCTGGTTGGACTTTCAACCCATCAAGGTTTCGTAACGCCTGACCGGGAGAAGCGAAAAGAGAATATCGACCGCACGATTGGGCAAATCGAAATTGCCTACCAATTTGGTATTCCCGTGATGCGGGTGAATACAGGAACCTGGGGAACGTCGGCCAGTTTTGACGATCTGATGGCCAATCGCGGAATCGAATCGCCGCTGGAAGGTTACACGGACGAAGATGCGTTTCCATGGGTGATCGAAGCTTTGGAGAAGTGCCTGCCTACGGCCGAGAAGTGCGGTGTTGTGTTGGCTTTGGAGAATCACTGGGGTTTAGGGCTGACGCCTGAGGGGATTCTGAGGATCGTTAACGCGATCGATTCCCCCTGGCTGCAGATATGTACCGACACCGGGAACTTCCTCGACGATCCGTACGATCGTCTCGAAAAGATCGCCCCCCAAACGATCTTTGTTCAGGCAAAGACGTACTACGGGGGAGGGCAGTGGTATACGCTCGATCTCGACTACGACCGCATCGGCGACATTTTGCGAAAGCATAACTATCGCGGCTATATCTCTCTCGAATTCGAGGGCATGGAAGACTACCAGACTGCCATTCCACAAAGTCTGGCGCTCCTGCGAAATGCCTTTGCCAGGGCTTGAGGTACTGCGATGTCCAAGGTTGCGACCGACAAAGGCTTGATACCACTTTCTGATTATCGGCCTGGGAGCATTCGCGAAGTCAACGACGCCCTTGCATCGGCATGCATGAAAATTTGAGATTCGCTTTTCACGTTCTTGAAACGGAGGCTGGAACTGGGCAGAATCGCTATCAGCCCCATTCATGCGTTGGAGTTCCAGGCGATGGCGACCGTTGCTTCTTCCGAATCCGATTCTTTGAACGTCAATAAGTTACTCGATTCACTTGAGCGTGAGCTACCGCCAGTTAAGTGGTCGCCCCTGTATCGCGTATCAGTATGGTTTTCGGCGGGGTGTTTGATTCTGCTGACGCTGATCTATTTTGCGATCATCCTGGTGGTAGGCTGGTTCGCGTTTGACTACTTCCTGAGCCACTTGCGACTACTCGGATCTGGCGTCAGTGTGTGGGTGGTGCTGCTCTATTCGCTGCCACCACTTTTTTTACTTGTGCTTCTGGCGTTGGTGATCAAACCCTTCTTGCGAATCAGTCCTTCACGCGAAGAACCAGTCGTTGTGACCAAGAAGGACGAGCCGCTGTTGTTCGAGTTTGTGCAGCGAATTTGCAACAGTGTCGATACGCGGATGATCGATGAAGTACACTTCACGGTCGGGGCCGAAGCGGCGGTCTATAATTCAGGGCCGCTGGGTGGGCTGTTTCCAGAGAAGAGGATTCTGATTCTGGGTCTGCCGCTGATCGCTTCCTGTGACATTGCCTCACTGGCGGGCATCATGGCGCACGAGATGGGGCACTTTGCGCTCGAGAAGAACATCAAGTTGCGGACGATTATTGGAATCGTCAACGGTCTGTTCTATCGAGCGATGTACGAGCCAGATCGATTTGATATCTGGCTGGCCATCAATACGCAGGAAGGCCAGTCGCTACGCTTCCTCTTGTTGCCTATTAAGAAAGCCTTGTCGTTGGGGCGATGGATCTTGTGGGTGTTCTTCGTCACGGCCGAGGCTTCGAGTTGTTTGATTTCGCGAAAGGATGAATTCGATTGCGATCAATACATGGCTCGGCTTGTCGGCAGCGAAACCGCATGTCGGTCGCTCCAGAGAGTCCATCTGCTGGGTATGGCGGCCAGTGCGACGAACGATGATTTGACCAATTCGTGGCAAGAGAAACGCCTGCCCGACGACTTGCCGCGGTTCATTCTTTCGCGCGTTGGGCGTTGGAATGCGAGGCAGCAGGAAATCTCACTGAAGTTGATTTCATCAAATGCGACGCGTTGGTTCGATACGCATCCATCGCTTCCGGCTCGCATCAATGCCCTTCAGAAATTAGACCTGCCGACCATGTCGATTTCGCAGGAGCCTGCTGGTCGGTTGCTGCGAGACTTCAATCGTCGCTGCAAAGAGATGACCATCCAGCACTATAAGGAAGTGCTCGAGTCTGATTTCGATCCTTCCAGCCTGGTCTCGACGGAAGTACTCAACGCGGAGTACACGGCGGAAGAAAAGGCCCAGAAGGCGTTGCGACGATACATGCAGGCCGAATCAATCATCGTCAAGCCTATCTTCCCAGATGCCGACGCGGACATGCCGGTCGACAATTACAAGCAGACGGCCGAGAGCCTGTCGATCGCTCGGCAGAATTGCATTGAGCAGAAGGATAAGCTGAATAAGGCCAATGAGGAGTTTTTAGAGACGCGCGGCGAGTTCCAGCACGTGAAGATTTTTCAGAAGCTGATCGACTTGAAATTCATCGAGAACGCGGACGTCTCGTTCCACTACGAACGGGCACAGCGGCAACACAATCGGGCTAAAGAGATGCTTTCGACGCTCTATCCCACGGTGCGTCGCCGAATGACGTTGGCGCTGCGAATTCTGCATACGACGCAGTTGTGGCGATCGGACAAACAGTCGGTGATCTCAAACCAGCGCAGACGGGTCGGTCGAGTGATGGCTTTATGCAAGCCATTGGCCGGTGTGCAGCCACTGCTCGATGAATTGTCGACCGATACATTGGTGCTGGACGCCATTCTGGGGCGATTCGATGTCGATCGTCTTTCGTTTCAATTGAAACTTAGTGTGACGCGTCTCGGAGAAAAGGTGCACCGTGCCTTGAAGGAGATTCAACACACCTTTGGTGAGGTGAAATATCCGTTCGAGCACCGAGATGGCGTGGTGAAGGTAAGCGATTTTCTGGTTCCCAAATTGCCGGATAAGGGAGAGTTTGTCGAACTCACGGCCGCATCAATGGAAGTTCTACAACGCACCGATCGCGTTGTCTCGCGAACGCTGGCAACGTTGACCGAGGCCTGTGAAAAGGTAGAAGCCGCATTGGGGCATAAAGTCCAAGCCAATCCCAAGGAACTCGATCCTTGGGAACAGTTGGATAACGATCTCGACGAGATGACGCGGAAGCGATTCCGGCGGAATGTCACCACTGGGGCAATCGCGGGGTTGGTTGTTGTGTGCCTGACGGTTGGGTTCGTGTTCGCCCTCACGCATACTCCTCAGCCCGGAACGTCGATCATTCCTCATCATCCTGAGTATCGACCGACCGTCGTTCCGCAGCGTTGGGCGATGCCAGAACACAGTTTGCCCCGGGTGCGGCAGCCGAGCATCCCCAGCGGATTCCAATCAGAAATTCGCCCCCCTTCGTTTTCTGGGCCATCGATATCACCAACCAGTCCTAGCATGCGTGTGCAGCCTCCGTCTGCGAGGCCTCCATCGATGAATCCGCGACCGGGGTTTCCTGGTTCAACACGTCCAGGTGTGCCATCATCAAGACCACCAGGGCCAGGCTTTCCCGGACCATCGGGAGGTGCATTTCCGGGCAGATAATTCGCTGCGGCCTAGCTGTCGTTCTGCTGGGCACTGTTGCGGTACTCGTTGGGCGTCTGCCCAACTTCGCGGCGGAAGAAGTTCACGAAGTTTGCAGGCTCGGGGAAACCGCAAAGCTCGGCTACCTTCGTGACGCTGTGGTCCGAATTGACCAGCATTTGCTTGGCCTGTTGAACGCGAATGGCCCGGATTTTTTTGCCCGGCGTGATGCCATACTCTTGTTGGAACCGTCGATTGAGCGTGTTCCGAGAGACCCCAAGGCGTCGGGCGAGTTCATCAACGTTAATGCCCTGGCAGGCTTCGCGTTCAATAATGCGATTGACCTGAGCCACGACGGCGTCTTTCACCAGTTCAAATCGGAACGTATCGCGCTCGATGAACTCGAGCCGAACCTGTTGCACCTGGGGGAATTCGGCTTCAGGCGATTCGAGTCGCTCGCGAACCATTTGAAATGCTTGTCGACCGATCATCTGACCGTGTATTTCAATGGACGAAATAGCCGGTGACGCTACCCGCGAGATGGTATAGTTGCCAAAGCCCATGACGGCAATGTCTTGGGGGATCCGGAATTTGAGGTCACGGGCAACGCGGCACATCAGCGCCGCCAGGTAATCATCGTCGCAGTAAACGGCTGAAGGATGCGGAAGTTCTTCGAGGAACTTGATAATCTCCGCTTCCTGAGCCGGCTTGAACATTCGCTGCCGTTCTTCGCTGGGAAGTCCCGGCGCGATGAAGAACTCGGTGGATATCTTGTTTTCGTTCAGCCGCTCGATCAAGCGATTGAGCCAAGCGGTCTTAAACGGATCGTTACCAAGATTATGAGATACGATGGCTGCATGCTCTCTTCCAAGGGAAGAAAACTTCTCGATCAGGTCGTCCTGCAACGTTTCCCAGTCGAACGCTACCGAAGGCACTCCCTGGCGAATCCAATTGCTTCCGCAATTGACAACGGGAATGCCCATCTGAAGTAATCGCTTGGCCCAGGGGGATTCGTTGTATGCCCAGATGATAGCGCCATCGAATTCGATCTCACTGAAGTCGTAGTCGAAGTCTGGTTGTGAATCGTCGTAGGGCCATTCCAAGAGAGTGATGTGCGGATGCTCGCCCGCGCTCATGGCCGCCCCAGCCGTGATTCTAGCTGACTGCTCGTGACCACGAGGCAAAAACAATGCAATCGTTTTCGTTACTAGATTCGTGTGATCAATCATCCCTAGTTGCCCCGAGGCAGATCTTTCCCGTGTGCAACAAATTGAAAATCACAAAAAACGGAAATAGCAATGATCCGTATATCTAAACGATACACAATATTTCTCAGTAATCCACTCCATCATGCACCGTAGGCACCAGAGAAGTTGGCAACTCAAACGCGCTGCGTTTAGGCGATGATCGACTTTTTTGGGGGCCAAACATCATCCATTTATTACGATCATGGAGTGGCTACTCAATGTCAATGACGAGAAAGAGGGGATTTACCCTCGTGGAACTCTTGGTGGTGATTGCCATCATTGGAGTATTAATAGCGTTGCTGTTACCGGCCGTACAGCAAGCTCGGGAGGCCGCAAGGCGGTCTCAATGTTCGAATAATCTTAAACAATTGGGCTTGGCGCTCCACAATTACCACGACACCAACGAAGCTTTTCCCTCTCGAGCCCAAGGGGGCGGAGGCTGCGATGCCTGGTATAGCGGGGTCAGTGCGTTCGTTCCTCTGACACCTTATCTGGAGCAAAATGCGGTTTATGAATTGTGGGCGCCACGCCTTAATGGCAACGGCAGCTGTTACGTTAATACCGAGTTTGAGGGTTCTCGGGCACAGATCCCCGGTCTACTTTGCCCCTCCGATAACGATCTCAGAACCCATCGCGAACTGGGGCTAACCAACTACGCGACGGTCGCATCCGACCACTGGATGGAAACCACCGGTTCTCAAGGCGAAGATAAGCAGCCGCGGGGTATGTTCGGCTGGAATTCTTTCTTCAATATCGCCGACCTAAAGGACGGATCGAGCAATACGATCGCCATGGCCGAGATCATCCGTCCGGCGTCGGAAGGCGCCCGGGGGGACACCGCGATTATCAATTTCTCGAAACCAAGCGACTGCACCGCGAGCACCGTATGGCTTGGCAATAAGTTTGCCGATGGTCTGACGTTTCAGCCACTGGTCGACAAGCACGGATATAGCTGGCACCCCGGAAATGTCATTTACACAAGTGTGACGACCATCATTCCTCCCAATGGTCCTTCGTGTGCTCGGGAGCAAAATTTCTGGACGGAAGCCATGATGACGTCCAACAGTCGACATCCAGGCGGTGTTCTCGTTGTCTTTGCGGATGGTTCGGCTCAATTCATCAACGAAACGATTGATGCTGGCAATCAAGACGCCTCGCCTAACTGGAATGGCAAGTCCGCCTACGGTGTATGGGGTGCATTGGGAACTCGTTCCGGAGGGGAAGTCCATGATTTTTAAATCTCGCGCCCTTTCCACTTTTTTCGTGCTGACTTTGCTGGTGATGACCGGCTGCAGTATGTCGAGCAGGTTTCCTTCCGACCCTGGTAAAGCAGGAGATGACGGGACAGGTATGTTGAAGTCATTTCTGACTCAGATCGCCGATCCCAATTCACCCATGCCCGAGATGTTCGGTGCCGAGCCAGCGTTTGAAAGTGCGCTGCGAAGTTCGCCCGACAAGATCGCGCCACTCAAACCGCTCTACATCAAATTGAAATCCGCCAGCGGTGATACACAACGCCGCAAAGTCGCTGAGGAAATGCTGCAGAAGCTTTCTGAATCGAGCACCGGCTAAATGGCACCGTTTGTTAGGAACAGAGATGAGCTTGCCAATGGTTGCCGCGCGTGACCGTCGGATCGATCCATTTATCTTCATTTTTCAGCTTTCTCAACGGAACACCATGAACAAGGAAATGACCATGAACTCGAAGCGGTACTCGGGTTTTACACTCGTTGAACTCTTAGTCGTGATTGCCATTATTGGCGTGTTGATCGCGCTTCTTTTGCCGGCCGTGCAGCAAGCCCGTGAAGCCGCACGCCGCATGGAGTGCAAGAACAACATGAAGCAGATCGGCTTGGCCATGCACAACTATCACGATTCGCTGGGCTCTTTCCCGCCAGGGGCGATCTCGACGACACCGGCCTCGGATAACAATCTCGGAAACAGCGGCAGCTGGAGCGCGGACATGTCGCGGGCTCCCTGGACCGTACTGATTCTTCCTTACGTGGAAGAGTCGGCTTTGCACGACTCTTTTGATTTTGGCAAAACGTTTGCTTGGGCGTTCAACCAGAACCTGACCGTGCATGGTGCGTCCAGCTACGACACGTCGACCAACAACAATCACATTTACCAGACCAAGTCGATGCCGAAGTACATCTGTCCTTCCTTCACGACCGGTCGCTTTCCGACGTTGAGCTACCATGCAGTCTGCGGTGGCGGTCCGACGCCCAACGATCAGGATCAGTACAACGGTCACAATGGATACAGCGGTCGCGTCTACTTCAATAACGGTGTGTTCTGGAGAAACTCGAAGACGCGCTTCGCGGATATTACCGATGGAACCACCAACGTGCTGATCGTGGGGGAAACCATCTATGCCATGAAGGGAAATACCTGCTGCGAGATGACTACCTGGGCTTCCGGGTATCGTCACACGGCGAACGATCCTCTGCTTGTCGGAACGTCGGCCGCCGTCCGCCAGATCAACAGTGGACCCGATGTGAATGGCAACCAGGTCAACACGTTTAACTACGTGACGTCTACCTTCGGCAGCGAGCATCCCGGTGGCGCGCAGTTCGTGCTCGGTGATGGTTCGGTTCAGTTCCTTAGCGAAGTGATCGACATCAACGCCTACCGTGAATTGGCCGTTCGCAGCGATGGGCTACCAATCGGCGGACCGCAGTTCTAACGGTGCGAAGGTTGGAAGGCATTGATCCACAGCACGAAAGGTGTGACATGCGATACATGATCGTATTGGCAATCTGCATATGCGGGTGTGCCGAATCTGCTTCAGATGGTCCTTCGCGGTATCAGATTTCTGGTGAAGTTCTCTTGAACGGTAAGCCTGTGGTGGCAGGCACCGTTCAGTTCGAGCCGGACGCATCGCAAGGGAACCGAGGTCCGATGGCGATCGCAGAAATCCATGAAGGACGTTACGAAACGGACTATGGAAAAGGAGTCGTCGGCGGTCCTCAAAAGATCATCATCGAAGCCTTCGATGGAAACGGAGAACCTGGGACCTCGACGATGTTAGGACGCCCAATTCCCGGTGGGCCATTCCGTACTCGTGCGGATATTCCTAAGGAAAACGGGACGTTTGACATCAGCGTCCAATCATAAGAGGAAGCATTGTTAGGAACCTGGGGGCGGACGGTCGACAGTGAGGCGTCGATAGTCCGCCCCTATCTTATGCGTAGCGGTCGAGAAAATTCCAATCATCTCGAACTGACAGCGTGAGACCACCGGTGGAACAAATTGAAAATGGTAAAAATTGGAAATTGCAATGAACGTCGTTGCGAGTGCTGTCACAATAATCCTCAACCCAACCATCATCCCTTCATGCACCTGGTGGGCAAGACGAAACGCACGCATTGAAAGCAACGATGACCCGTCGTGCTTCGTTGGATTGCGTTGAGTTCGACATGCTCGATTCATTTTCTTCATTACCTTCCTGATATGGAAAGAATCATGTCAACAACCAAGGCAAAGGGATTTACGCTGGTGGAGCTTTTGGTGGTGATCGCCATCATTGGAGTGCTGATCGCGCTTCTGCTTCCGGCGGTGCAACAGGCTCGTGAAGCCGCTCGACGTATTCAATGCACCAACCACCTGAAGCAACTCGGGCTGGCGATGCACAACTATCACGATACGTTCGGTTCGTTACCGTACGGCCAATTCAGTGGTCAGCAGCGTGAGAACTCTTCTGAGAATCCGAACCGAGCAACATGGTTCGTTGCAATATTGCCATTCGTTGAGCAGTCGGCGATGTATGACGGCGTGAAAGGCTCGATGGCGACTTCCGCGGCGAACACCTGGCCGGAAGCGATTCGCAAGACGGTTGTGGAGGGCTTTGTATGTCCATCGGATCCTTACGGAGGCAAGATTGGCAACGACGGATTTCAGGGGAATTACTCGGCATGTGCCGCATCGGACGTTCTGTTCCAGGCAACCTTCGCGGATAAGTCAGGGACGGAACGCTATGGTCCCAATATGAGCGGGCTGTTCTTTGTGAAGTCCTCCATCAGGTTTCGAGACATTACCGATGGGACGAGCAACACGCTGATGTTCAGTGAGATTCGACAGAGTCCGCAGCCTGAGTGCACGATCGGCAACTACTGGAATGGCTGGGCGATGGAGTCGATGTTCACGGCGTTCATTCCTATCAACAATCCCGAGGCACAAGACTTCGTGCCGGGCGGCCCCGCTGTGGTCAATAATCCATGGCGAGAAACATTGGCCATGCCGACGTCCGGTGATTCCGCGCAGACCGCCTACATGCCGCGCAGTGCGCACCCCGGCGGGGTGATGGCCACGCGTGCCGACGCATCGGTCTCTTTCATTCCCGATACCGCGAGCCAACTGACTATTCAGAATCTGTGCAACCGCGGCGATGGTCTTCTCATTCAGCCGTTCTAAGGTGCTTGTTTGAGATTGACAAAGTCCATCAGCTTTCGCGGGCCCTTGTTTAATGGCCCCGCGGAAAGCGTCTCGTAGAAACTCTATCAACTGAACCATCGGGCATGCATCGTCTGGCGGAGAGATGAGCATCGGATAAAAGGAATGGAAAACGTGGTTACAAACTTGAAGAAACGAACGCTCGAACTCTTCGTTCTCGGTGCGACGATAGCGGCCCTCGGGTGTTCGCAAGGTCCGCCGAAATTCGAGATTACCGGCAACGTGACCCTCGACGGTCAACCGATCACAACGGGAAGTGTCATGTTCTCACCGACCGATGGGTCGAGAGACGTATCGCGCGGCGACGTCGTCGATGGAAGGTACACGCTCGAGTGCGGGGCCGGTGAGAAGATCGTTCAGATTGCCGGGTTTACCCAAGCTGAGAAGGTAATTCCCTGGACTTATGCGGTCGCCAACTCAGGTCTAACGGCTTCGGTGAGTGAAGACGCCGAAATGAACTTCGATCTTACCTCCCAGACCAAGACTCGAAGACGTCGTTAGGGGGAATCCATGGTGAATATCAACTTCATTCTCGGATCGTTATTTGGAATGGTCGCGGTCGTCGGCGGACCGGTGGCCGCGCCGTGGGTGCAAGGGCACTTCGACAAGCAACTTCAAGCGAAAGCGGTCTATGTTTCGGATCCGCACGGCCCGGAAGGAGCCAAGACGCTGGAAATCAGCGCGATCGACCGGCAAGAAAGTGCCCAACGCTGGCAGCGTTACCAACAAGGCGTGCAGTACTGCGGTTATTATGCGCTGGCGTTGATTGGCTTGGGGCTGGTTGGATCAGGCGGTCGTTTTCAACTAATTGGAGGCGCGGGCTTCGCAGTGGGAACGTTGCTATACGCCGGCGGCTTGGCCTTGGGGGCGCTACTTGATATGCCAACCTTGCAGCTAGCAGCGCCCATCGGAGCGATGATCCTGATCATCGGGTGGGGCAGTCTTTTGCTTTCCGCGGTACAACGCAGCAGGGCGACTGGCACTGAAGTCTAAAGTGTGTCGCTGGTGACTCGGGCTACTCCACCGTCACGCTCTTGGCCAGGTTTCGCGGCTTGTCGACATCGCAGCCACGCAGCAGGGCGATGTGGTAGGCAATGAATTGCAGCGGAATCACGGAGACGATCGGCTGCAGGAATTCTTCGACCGTCGGAATGCGGATTACGTCGTCGGCGTAGTTGTCGATCTCGTGGTCGTCTTCGCTGGCAATGGCGATCACCGGGCCGCCGCGAGCTTTGATCTCTTGCAGGTTGCTCATCACTTTGTCGTAGACGACGCCTTGCGGCATGATGAAGACGCTCGGCGTGTTCTCATCCACCAAGGCAATCGGTCCGTGCTTGAGTTCCGCGGCAGGGTAACCCTCGGCGTGGATGTAGCTGATTTCTTTGAGCTTGAGCGCACCTTCCAGTGCTGTGGGGAAGTTGAAGTAGCGACCTAGATAGAGGAAGTTGTTCGAGGTCTGGTACTTTTCCGCAATCTTGCGGGCCTGGTCCTGGGTGGTCAGTGCTTTGCGAACGGCATCAGGAAGAGCCTGCATCGCGCGGATGATGCGATAGCCTTGGTCGAAGCTGAGGTGATTGAGCCGGCCAAAGTAAAGACCAAGCATTGCCATTACCACGAGTTGCGAGGTATACGCTTTGGTGGAAGCCACGCCGATTTCGGGGCCTGCATGCAGATAGATGCCTCCGTCCGCCTCTTGGGCAATACTGCTTCCTACCACGTTACAGATCGCCAGCGTTGGATGTCCCTTGCGTTTCATCTCTCGCAGCGCGGCAAGCGTATCGGCCGTTTCGCCACTTTGGGTAATGCCAAACACGAGCGTACGACGTGGTACCGGTGGATTGCGATAACGAAGTTCCGAAGCGTACTCCACCTCGACAGGAATCCGGGCCATCTCTTCGATGAGGTATTCCCCGACCATGGCCGCGTGCCAACTGGTACCACACGCCGTGAGCAGGATCCGGTCAACGCCGCGTAGTTCCTGGGGGGTCAGGTTCAGGCCTCCGAAGACGGCCGTTGCGTTATCGAGATTCAAACGACCCCGCATGGCGTTTTCGATCGACTGGGGTTGCTCGAAGATTTCTTTGAGCATGTAGTGCTCGAAGTCACCCAGTTCGACATCCCCGGAAGCAATTTCGAGCTTCTCGACGTTGTGCGTGATCTCACCCAGGTCACGGTGAGCGATTTGCAAGGAGTCGGCTTTAATCAGTGCGACTTGGTGATCGGTCAGATAGACAATCTTGTCGGTATAGCCCACCAGTGGCGAGGCATCGCTGGCCAGGAAGTGGGCGTCTTCCGATACGCCGATTACCAGCGGACTGCCAAGCCGTGCGGCAATCACCAGGTCAGGCCGACATCGGAAGAGGATGCCGACACCGTACGTCCCTTGCAGTTTGGCCAGGACCTTTTGAACCAGTCCCACAAGCGCTTCATCGCTGGGGGCCTTGCCTGGTGGGATCGAGAGCTGCTTGAAGCCATCTTCCAGCATGAACGCGATCACTTCGGTATCGGTGTCGCTTTTGAATTGATATCCCTTTTGCTGAAGTCGATTCTTCAGCGCCGCGTAGTTCTCGATCACGCCATTATGAACCACGACGATTTCGCCATGCGGCCCAGGATGAGGATGGGCATTGATTTGCGTCGCGGGGCCGTGCGTCGCCCAACGCGTATGACCGATGCCGGTCGTTCCCACAGGCATCTCATTGGCCAGTCGATCCGCGAGTGAGTCGATTCGGCCGGCGGTTTTCACGATGTGAATGTGGGAATTGAGATCGACGGCCGCGATGCCAGCGCTATCGTATCCGCGGTACTCCAGCCGCCGCAGGGCTTCCAGGAGGAAGTCTGCTGCCCGGTGATCTCCGACGTATCCGACAATGCCACACATGGCCCGTTTCCCTTCGGCGTGGTGAGATAAATCCGTCTATGCTATCGCCCCAAAGCTTAGCAAAGTCGAGGGGGAATACGAAGATCGATTGAAGTTTCCCGAAGGAACTGCCCTTCATTTTTCCGGGGTATAACGCTTATGCTGAGGTATCGTTCGCGTGCGGATCACGCGATATTCGTCTTTAGAATGGATTCGTCCGATGGCCATGGAACGTGCCGTATCGCTGGCTCTGAATAGTCTTGTTGTGATTCCAGCCCGGCTGCAATCAACACGCCTGCCCGAGAAGCTATTATTGGCCGAGACGGGCAAGCCGCTCATTCAGCACACCTACGAGGCCGCCTGTAAGGCTCAGGGGACATGCGGCGTGATTGTGGCGACGGATCATCCATCGATTGAAGAGGCCGTCAGCCGTTTCGGCGGAGAGGCAGTCATGACCAGCGAGTCGTGTGCTAGCGGCACCGATCGCGTTGCTGAAATTGCTCGGTCTCGCCCAGACGTCGATATCTTTATCAACGTCCAGGGGGACGAGCCGGAGATCTCTGCTGAGGCCATCGAACGCGTGCGATTTCTGCTGGAAACGAATCCGGACGTATCAATGGCAACCCTTGCTACGCCGATCCGAAGCATGGAAAAATTACGGGATCCCGCTTGCGTGAAGGTGGTCTGCGGGGAGAGCGGCCGGGCACTGTATTTCAGTCGCAGCCCCATTCCGCACGTCCGCGACGGCTACGAAAGTGTGCTCCACTCGGAAAAGCCGCCGTTCTTACAACATTTGGGCATCTATGCCTACCGCCGCGACTTTCTGTTGAAGCTGGCGACCGCCCCGCCATCGGAACTGGAGCAGTTGGAAAAGCTCGAGCAGCTTCGGGTTCTGGAGATGGGCGAGACCATTTTGGTCGGCACCATCGCCGAGCCAAGTATCGGAATCGATACCCCAGATGACTATGCGGCGTTTGTCAAAAAGATGTGCAATCGCTAGGATAGTGGTTTCACGCTAGCGGCACTTCTTTGGTTTCCATGAGGCTTCGTTTAATTTCCGTTGTTCGGGCATTAAGTGGCTTTAATGGCTTGGATTTTTAAATCCAGAGTCGGTCAAGGTGGTGCGTCGCGGCACGTTTCTATCTGCTCCGAAGCATGGAAGGTCTCTGGGCCCAAGCAACTTCATGGCAAAACATATTTTCGTTACCGGCGGCGTTGTTAGTTCACTGGGTAAAGGTTTGACCAGCGCCTCGGTCGGGATGCTCCTCGAGCAGCGCGGCCTGAAGGTCAAGATGCAGAAGCTTGACCCCTATATCAACGTCGACCCAGGGACCATGAGCCCCTACCAGCACGGCGAAGTTTACGTACTGGATGATGGAAGCGAGACCGACCTCGACCTGGGGCACTACGAACGTTTCACGAATAGCCCGCTGACGCGTGACTCGAATTACACGACCGGCCAGATTTACATGTCGGTCATCAACAAGGAACGTCGCGGCGAGTTTCTCGGCAAGACGGTCCAGGTTATTCCGCATGTTACCGACGAAATCAAGTCGGTCATTCGCAAGCTGGGGGACGACGACACCGACGTCATCATCACCGAGATTGGTGGTACGGTCGGTGACATCGAAAGCCAACCGTTTCTTGAAGCGATCCGTCAATTTCCCCAGACGGTTGGTCGTGAGAACTGCTTGTTCATTCACCTGACTCTGGTGCCCTACTTGAAGGCGGCAGGGGAACTGAAAACCAAGCCAACGCAGCACTCGGTGGGGCAGCTTCGCGAAATCGGTATTCAGCCGGACATCTTGATCTGCCGCACCGAACGCAATTTGAGCCGGGACGATCGTGAGAAGATCGCCCTGTTCTGTAACGTGCCGATCGAAGCGGTGATCGAAGAAAAGGACAAAGACTTCTCGATCTACGAGGTGCCGATCAGCCTACACGATAATAACCTTGATGACCTGATTGCCGGCAAGCTGGGTCTGCCGCAGGTTTCGTCGGTCGACCTGACGCCATGGCAAGAGATTCTGCATACGCTACGGTACCCGGACCACGAGATCAGCATCGCGGTCGTGGGCAAGTATGCCGAACATAAAGACGCTTATAAGTCGATCTACGAAGCAATCGATCACGCCGGTATTCATCACAAGTCGCAAATCCGTGTCGGCCGGATTCAAAGTGAAACGCTCGAGACCGAAGGTGCCGAGCGGATGCTGGCCGGTTTCGACGGGATCTTAGTACCTGGCGGTTTCGGCGAACGCGGCATCGAAGGCAAAGTCGAAGCAATCCGGTACGCCCGCGAGCGAGGCATTCCATTCCTGGGGATCTGTCTCGGGATGCAGTGTGCGGCCATTGAATTTGCCCGCAATGTCGTTGGTTTGGGCGGGGCTCATTCGACCGAATTCGACAAGCACACGCCACATCCGGTGATATGCCTGCTGGACGAACAAAAGAATATCACCGACAAAGGCGGGACCATGCGGCTAGGCACGCAGCCTTGTTCCCTGGAAGACGGGACTTATGCCCGTGATGCCTACGGCGAGGAAGAAATCAGTGAACGGCATCGTCATCGCTACGAATTCAACAACGTTTATCGCGAACAGTTCAAGAGCCACGGTCTGCGATTCTCGGGGTTGAAGCCTGACAAGTCGCTCGTCGAGATTATTGAAATCGAAGAGCATCCGTGGTTTGTCGCGGTTCAATTCCACCCGGAATTCAAGAGCAAGCCGATTCAAGCCCATCCATTATTCGCCGGTTTCATTGGTGCCGCGATTGCCCGTCGTCGCCGTGATGCGAAGAAGGAGAAGCAAGTGACGAAGCCATCTTCCGAGCCTGCGGACGCCTAGTTTCGTATTAGGTTCGACGCGCTGATTCTGAATCCCTCACCCCAGCCCTCTCTCACGCGAGGGAGAGAGGACGAGAAATCATGCCATGAGCGAAGAACAAGATCCGGAAAAGAAGATCGTTGTCGATAGCGATTGGAAAGAACAGGTTCGCCAAGAGAAAGAAAAACTGAAAGGGGAACCGGAGGCGGAAGCCCCTTCGCAGCCGGCAGAGGCCGAACCAGAAAGTACGTCTTCGTCAGGGGCTGGCCAGTTCCCGCCGGCGGATTTCACGCTCTTGATTTCCATGCTCGCCACCCAGGCTTTCTCGGCCATGGGGCATATCCCCGATCCGGCGACAGGGCAAGCGACGAAGCATCCCGAGGTTGCCAAACACATGATCGACCTTCTGGCCGTGCTGGAAGAGAAGACGAAAGGGAATCTTGATCCGCAGGAAAAGGCTGCGCTGGAAAGTGTTCTGCATCAACTGCGGATGGCTTACGTGGCAGTCGCTCACGGGTAGACGCCTTGTTGGGGCACATTGGGCTTGCGCACAAAAAAGCCCCGCGGTTGAGTGGACTATTCTCAACCGCGGGGCCGTAGTTTGCTAGGGAATTTAAAGGTAGGCATCCATGCCTGAAAGGCCATCCCTGGTATCTTGTCATTGATCCGAGTCGTTACGGAACAAAACAGGGTTAACGACGTTCGATCAATTCCCTAGCAAACGAGTGACTCCATGCGATTTGGTATTAGCCGCTGAGCTGATCCAGCAACGATCGGAACTCCGGCATCTTCTCTTCGAGATTATTGAGCCACGCTTCTGGCTTCCAGATTTCGACACACACGGCGGCACCGACGATCAAGACTTCTCCGCCGGCTTCGACCCCCAAGAACTCCCGAAATCCCTCCGGTATCAGCAATCTCCCTTTTCCGGCCAGCGTGACGTTGCGTTGTCGTGTGGAAAGTAGTCGACCCAAGAGTTGGACGTCCGCAATTTTGTTTTCCAGCTTGCCAGCGGCGATCTTCGCGTGAACCAAGTTCACTCCGGCATCCAGCTTTCCTTGCCACTGCGGTCCGTTCCATAAGCTCAAGCATCCCGGCCGTTCTTTGACCAGGATCAGGTCGTCCCCCTTTGGTGAAATGAGGTCGGTAATCTGCGTGGGAATCGACAACCGGAACCGGTCGTCCAGCGTGCGGCTGTATTCCCCCAGAATGAACTCGTCCGACCCCATGCGTTTTTGTTTTCATACAGGAAAACCGCCAAACGCCCTTTTTGGGTTAGTTTCCCACGTCAATAATGTGTTTTGATCCTTTGTGGGTTAATTTCCCACAGCAGAGAGTTTATCCGGTGCACGCCGTTTGACAACCTTTCTTGAGCAAAATTTGGCAATTCTTTACAGATATGCGGTTTTCCCGGGCATTTCTTTGTCTATGGCTTCGCAAGAAACTGAACTGGAACCGAAATCCGGGATTGGGTAACTTTCCCACACGATGGCCTCGAAAGCCCGCTCGATAGGGAGATCAAGCGGCGAGGCAGCTATGGCACTCCAGCGGTTGGAATACGCAACTTGACCAAAGAAGACGCGAAAGATCCGGTTGTCATTACCGGAATCGGACTGATCACATCGGTCGGAAAGGACCGAGAATCGACCTGGGCGTCGATTCAGCGCGGAACGTGCGGAATTCGCCGTATGACCGGCATTTCTCCCATTGAAGACAACCTGGTACTGGGGGCACCGGTCGATCTGCCCGAAGGCTATGAACCCCGGCTGAAGATTCTCACGCTCAACGAAATTGCCGCCGCCGAAGCCCTGAAGGACGCCCAAGTTGACCTGGGCAACATCGATCGAACTCGGTTCGGCTGCGCTGTCAGTGCCGGCATGGGGGACGCTCGGTCGATTTTCAATGTCCTTGATCTTCCCGGTAAGACGTGGCCAGTCGCCGGCGGGCTACCTCACGAACAATTCTTTCCTTGTACGCCTTCGTATCACGTAGCACACACGTTTGGCCTGGATGGCCCGCGGCTTTCGCACTCGACGGCCTGTGCCAGCGGTTTGGTCGAGCTCGGCTGTGCGGTACGGGCCATTCGCGACCGCCAGTGTGACATCGCTTTGGCTGGCAGTGCCGAAGCGATCGATCCACTTTTCGTCGCCGGATTTCGCAAAATGCGAGTTTTGTCGGACGACGCCGATCCCGTTCATGCTTGCCGACCCTTTGATAAGACGCGTAATGGTTTCGTCATCGGGGAAGGTTCGGCCATGTTCGTGGTCGAACGGCTCAGCCATGCCTTGGCGCGTGGGGCGAAGATCTATTCTGAAGTTCTCGGCTGCCGCATGCTGGCCGAAGCACACCATGTGACCGGCATCGATATGCAGAGCGACGCTTTGGAGCGGCTCCTGCGGATCACCTTGAAGTCGAGCGATTTGGGCCCGCGTGACGTCGACTACATCAATTGCCACGGCACCGGCACCCAGCAGAACGATGTGAACGAAGCTCGCGGTATCCGAGCTGCTTTCGGCCCGTTTACCAATCGGCTTTGTGCCAGTAGTATCAAGTCGATGGTCGGTCACTCGTTGAATGCCTCTGGCAGCATCGAACTGGCGATGACCGCTCTGGCACTTCGCGACGGCTTCGTTCCGCCCACGTCCAATCTTCGTAGCATCGATCCCGAGGTCGATATGGATTGCGTTCCGCTGGTGGGGCGAGAACGGAAAATCCAGCATGCGTTGAAGCTCTCGGTGGCCTTTGGTGGGCACCTCGTGGCTGTCGCCCTTCGCCGTTGGAACGATTCCAAGACCGGGTTTGCCTATCCCCAGCGTCACGCGGACGATATTCGTCGAGCCGCCTAACGAAATTTTGCCGAGTACGCTGATTTCTCAAATCGGCCGTGTTACGATAGAAGTACTCGAAAGTACATATTTCTATCGACGGCGAATCTACCATGTCAGAGTTCAAACTTCCCCCGCTCAAAAAGCCAAAAAAAGGGGAAGCTCCCAAGTTCACCGATTCTGGTCTGTTGACCAAGCGAATCGTGAAGCAGGTTGAATCCTACTTGCCGATTATTCTGAATCGGGTCAAAGCGGGGCAGGACATGGAGAAGGTCGTCCGCGACATCGCCCAGCATGCCGGCGTCGAACCGGACATGGTGGCCAAATACGTTCAGGCCGTGATCAAGGCCGGGTCGAACCAGGCAGCTTCTGGCGGATCGCTGCTTTGATCTGCACATGAAAAAAGGACCTGCGAAATGAATCGCAAGTCCTTGTTCAAGTGGGCCCGACTGGAGTCGAACCAGCACGTCCTAAAGCGGACACTAGGCCCTCAACCTAGCGCGTCTGCCAATTCCGCCACGAGCCCACAATTTCGGCTTTACGCCAAACAAAGCAGTCTACGCGAAAGCCTTGAAAGGTCAAGTAGGGGACACTCTCGCCCCTGCAAAGTTCGCGCGAACTAGTTGTCCTCTTTGCGTTTAACGAAAACGAGCGTCTTATCAAGCGAGCCCGAGAGAACCGCCCGATTGAGTCGTTCCTGGACAGCCCGCAGGATCCTGTCCGAAGGCAAATCGAGGTGGCGAACCACCAGGTCGCAGAACTTTGCCTGCCAGTTTTTGCCATCCAGTTCCCGAAGTGTTTCAATCAGCCCAGAGGAGAGCAGGGCCATGACTTCGCCGGGTTGCAGCATCGCGGAGGCCAATTCCGGCTCGACGTCGGGGCCGCTGCCCAAAGGCCAGGAGTTGTTCCACAGTGGTCGGACCGAGTTTTGCTTGAAAGCGAATCCTTGGACGTGGCCACATGAACCGGCTTCCATTGTGCCGAGCATTGGGTCGAAGATCGCGTAAGCGAGCGAGGCGAAATGGTCACCGGCCGATGCTGCCCAGAAGGTTCGATTTACGCGGTCGAGCATGACCTCGGCCGTATGGGCAATCCGGCAATTCGCTTTTACGGCGGTCGCCAGGCTCGTAGAGGTCATCACCGCATCGAAGTTATCGTCCATGGCATCGCCAACGAAGATCGCCAACTTGCCATCTTCGATGACCGCCCAGTCATGAAAATCGCCTCCCATTTCATTGCCTTGCTGGGTCCAGGCCGAGACGTCCCACCCTTCCACCAGTGGTTTGACGTTGGGGAGCTGAGCCCTTTGGCGATCGGCGATTTGATTCTTTTGGCGAGCGAGCTTCTGCGTCGTACGGCGTTCGGCGATCAACTGATCTCGTTCCAGGTCGACGGCCAATTTACCAGCGATGATTTCGAGAAGATTGGTTTCGCGATTGCTGAAATCACGAGAGTCGTCGGCAAATACCCAGAGGGTTCCCAGGGGTGTCGTCGACGTCGCAACAGGAATGCAGACGGCAGATGGAACATCTTCGGGGCATGGCCAGTGAGGAAGCAGTTTCGTGTCTTCCAGGACGACGGCGTTGCCGGACAAGGCTTCCAGGTCGGCCAGGCTGCCTTCGAGTGGCCGCGGCGGATCGAGAAGCCGGCTCTGCGGAAGGTTGTAAGCGGCGCGAAGTTTGAGTTCGCTCGTTGCATCGTCCAGCACGTAAAGTCCGGCTGCGGTAGCACCGGTGACTTCGACGGCCGAAGCCAGTGCTGCTTCGAGTCGGTCGGCCAGGTGATCGACGGCGGGGTGCGCCACAACAGGAATGTGTGTGGCCAGTTCCGCTTCGCGTTGGCGGATGGCGACACGAAGTCGGTCGATCTCGGCCAGCAAAAACTCGAGGCCGCCGGCCAATCCGCCGAGGTTTTCAAGCATGGCAGCATCGTCGACGGTTCTTGCCTGCGCACCTTCATGCGCGTGAAGTTCAAGTCGCGACATTTTTCCGCCCCGAGTCACATGTTGCTGCGACATGCGTTTCCCCTTTTTGATGGAAGGTTCTTCGCGAAGGGCGAGTCCGAACCCGGTCAAGTCGGTCAGTGCTGCAGAGATCTTCGATAACCCTGGGTAGGCTTCTTGCCTGGTGGGTTCACTAGCTTGCGTCTCTTCGCGGTGGACTCGCAAATAGTTGGGAATCTGTCGGGGCATTGATTGGGCCACGTACTGAAGTTTCGGAAATCTATGCTTCGTCCGTGACCTGGGGTGATAAATGCTAAACCATCCTCCTCGACGGCGCACATTTATCGCGGTGGTATCCATCACCACCTAGTATTCGAATCGTCACCCTTGTCGCTACACATTAGCTAGTCTTCGCAATTTCTCAGGCTCGTGTTCCGAATATGCGACTTGGGAGAGCAGTGCCGTTGGTGCAGCCAATCATTAGCCATGTGTCTTTTGGTCCTTTCACGAAACAGGCAATTCGAGTGACCTAACGTGTCCGCGCGATCACTGAACATCAGAACAGTCATCTTACTAATGGGACTTGGGAGTAAAGGACATGTTTTGGCATTACACGACAGGGCGGCATATTGACGCCATTTTTGAAAGCGGAAAGCTCAAGCCGCAAACACCCCGATGGGCACCAGGCGGGATGCCGGCGGTTTGGTTTTCGACCAACAATCAGTGGGAACCCAGTGCGAACTGCGCATTCGAGCGCCCCTCGACTCGACATCGTTTACTCGGCACGCGTGAAATGACCGACGTGCTTTGCGATGGGCTGTTTCGGATCTCTGTGCGCTCAAACGTTGGTGTCATTACCTGGGGGCAGTACTGCAGCGAAGGTGAGCTGCCCGACCGCAACGTAGAAGGTTGTCGCAGAGTCGCGGCGATCGAAGGATCGCACCCGGGCCGATGGTTGGCTTGTTTGCGTGAGATTCCTGCGGAAGATTGGCTGCAAGTCGAACGCTGGTACGGCAGCCAGTGGGGCGTGATTGAAGGAGTAACCGAGATTCTTCCGAGTTGGAGTGATACGGAATTCCAACTGCAGGCAGCTGGGTAGTGCTGAGTTTAAAGATCTTTGACGGCACTCACGATATCAAGCACCGCCTTCTTACCATCGGCAAAGAACATGAGCGTGTTCTCGGCGGCAAAAAGTGGGTTGGGAATTTTTGCGAAGCCAGGACTGAGGCTACGCTTGATGACAATCACCGTGCGAGCCTTGTCGACTTCAATAATGGGCATGCCGGCAATTGGGCTATTCGGATCGGTATTGGCCAGCGGATTCACAACGTCGTTGGCCCCGATAACAATTGCCACGTCGACCTGCCCCATGGTGGGATTAATCTCATCCATTTCTTTTAGCTGGTCATAGGGCACGTCGGCCTCGGCCAAGAGGACGTTCATGTGGCCGGGCATGCGGCCAGCAACGGGGTGAATCGCGTATTCAACGGTGGCTCCCTTATCTTTCAGTAGATTCGCCAGGTCACGTACGGCGTGCTGGGCTTGGGCAACGGCTAGACCATAGCCGGGAACGAACACCACGCGTTGGGCGTTGTCCAAGATCATGGCAATATCGTCCGCGGAAGTCGAGCGAACGTTAGCGTAGAGTTCGTCGTCCGAACCAAAGGTCCCGCCACCCGCTTGCATGGTGCCGAATAAGACGTTGATCAGCGAACGATTCATCGCCTTGCACATGATTTGCGTCAGAATAATCCCGGACGCTCCGACGAGCGATCCGGAGATGATCAGCACGTTGTTGTCGATCACGAATCCCGTTGCCGCGGCTGCTAGTCCCGAGTAACTGTTCAGCAGCGCAATCACCACCGGCATATCGGCCCCCCCGATCGGCATGACCAGCGTAAATCCGAGTGCAGTAGCACAGATGAAAACGAAAATGAAAGGCCAACCCATTCCGGTCGAAGCCATGACGGCCACGAGAATTAGAAGCACGACCGCTAATACGGCATTGAATGCCTGAGGGGCAGGGATGGGAAGTGGTTTCTCGAAGATTTCAATCTCTTGCAGCTTTCCAAATGCCACCAGCGAACCCCAGAAAGTGACCGTTCCGATCAGGCCTGATATGCCAATCGCCAACATGACGTCCGCGGTCGCTCTGGCGTCGGTGAGCCCAAGGAGTTCGGCACCAGCCACAAAGACAGAGGCTCCACCACCCAGTCCATTAAATAAAGCAACAAGCTGTGGCATCTGCTTCATCTCGACCTTAACGGCCAGGAAAATCCCAATCCCACTTCCGATCACCAGCCCCACGGCGATCAGTAGCCACCCAACCCAGGAAGCGCCTCCATCGGCGAAGATAAGGTAGGACGTGACGACGACGGCAATCAGCATCGCGATACTGCTGATCAGATTTCCGCGAACGGCCGTGCGGGGATGAGCCATCATCTTCAGACCGAAGATGAACATAACGGCAGCCACTAAGTAAACCAGATTCACGATGATGTGGGAGTCGAGCACGGCTGCTCCTTCTTGTTGCTAAAGTCCGACCACATTGGCACGTGCCCGCCACTGGGGTGTGCCCTCCGACATCTCTTCTATCGCTTTTGGAACATCGACAACATGCGGTGCGTCACCATGTAACCACCGACGACATTGACCGTTGCCATAATGATGGCCAACAGGCCCAGGAATGAGGCGAACCAGTTCGCGCCCAAGGCTGTTGACAACAGGGCACCGACGATCGAAATCCCTGAGATCGCGTTCGATCCCGACATTAATGGCGTATGCAGGGTCGGTGGCACCTTGGTGATGATCTCGAAGCCAACGAAAACGGCCAGCACAAAAATAGTGATGCTGCCCACCAACGCAGTCCACTTGGTGTATTTAGGCCCGGCCTCGGAAGCTTCTGCTTGGCTCATTTCCTCCGCAGGTGCCTTGGGCGAAGCGTCCGTGTCGCTCTCTTGCTGAGAGGGCTTAGCGGCTTCAACTTTGTCAGTGCTGGGTGCCTCTTTGCCGTCCTGGGCAATCGAGCCGTTCAGTCCCAGGCTGCCCGCAAATACGACGACCATGCACAGAATTAGCAGGTTACGAATCACTTGGTTTCTCCTGTTCGGACGATTCTGTGTTCGGTTCTGGTTTGGGGGCTTCTGGTGGTGAAAGTGGAGGCAGCTGTAGCATCTCACGCAGGCGACCGTTGACAACTTCTCCATCGCTGGTTGCGATTGTGCCTGCGACGATCTCGTCGTCCATATTCACGTTGAGCTGCTTGTCTTTCACCATGTTGAGCAGGAACTTGGTGATGTTGTGCGAGAACATCTGGCTGGCGTGATTGGGAATTTCGCTGGCCAAGTTTGTCGGCCCCAGGATCGTAATTCCGTCGAGATGTACCGTTTGGTCTGGTTCGCTCGGTTCGATATTCCCTCCCCGTTCTGCTGCCAGATCAATGGCGACGCTTCCAGGAGCCATCCGCCGGATGCCTTCGGTGGTGACCAGCAAGGGGGACTTCCGACCGGGGATAGCGGCAGTCGTGATAACGACGTCATTTTCCGAGCAAATCTGGCCCATGAACTCGCGCTGCTTCGTGTAGAATTCTTCCCCGAGATCTTTGGCGTAGCCTCCCTTATCCTGGGCTCCTTCGGCTTCTAGCTGAAGTTGAGCGCACTTGGCACCGAGGCTTTCAATCTGTTCTTTCGCTTCGGGGCGAACGTCGTAGGCCGTTACGACCGCGCCCAATCGCTTCGAAGTGGCGATCGCTTGCAGTCCAGCCACGCCTGCCCCGATGACGAAAACCCGGGCCGGGGAAAGTGTGCCTGCGGCGGTCATCAGCATGGGGTACATCTTCGGCAGATGAATGGCCGCCAGCAGGACGGCTCGGTAACCGGCGATGGTCGCTTGCGAGGACAACACGTCCATGCTTTGAGCACGGGTGATTCGGGGAATCATCTCCAACGCGAAAAGCTTCGCCTGTCGCGAGGCGACTTCCTGGATGGCCGCTAAATTGCCCAGGGGATCCGCCATGCCAATGACAATCTGCCCAGGCTTCATGTGGTCGAGATCCGCCTTGCCGGCGTCCGGGTTGGCTCCATAACTACGGACCTGGAATATGATGTCCGCCTTTTGGAAGGCTTCCTGGCGGTTCTCGACAAGCTCGGCACCTTTGTCGACATATTGCTGATCAGGAAATCCAGCTGCCGTTCCAGCACCCTTTTCGACAAGAATGGTCGCTCCGGCCTTCGTAAGATTGGGGACGGAGCCCGGTACCAGGGCAACACGTTGTTCCCCGGGGAAGTTTTCGCGCAAGACGGCAACTATCATGGTCGGCCTTTCTCGGGAGCACTTGGTGTCAATCAACGATCCGTCATTGCCAAGCCCAGATGGTCATTTCATCATGCCAGGCTTGCGGCATTCCGCTAGGCGCGAGCGTTAGAACGGAATTGTCCCACACCGCTGGGGCGTTGTGAACCCTGAGATTATCCATGTAAGCGAGAGATCAGCATTCCGTGGGAAGTTCTTAGCGTTAGGGAAGATAGACGTCGCTCACCCCCTGGTCAGCTGTTGCTAATGTTCGTAAGTGGACCGTGGGCGACTCGCAAACATCCCTGCCATTTTCTTAATCCGGTCCCTTGTGGGGTTTCACTGACCACGGTAAGATACGTGTTTCTAATTTCCCACAGGATGCCGACAGTAAGTGTAAGGCCTTTTGGGGACTTAGGTTACGAAAGCCACGCGGTTTTTGTGGTTCGAGCCACCCAGCAGTGAGCAGGATGCCGGCTTGAGCCCCAGTAGTGAAATTAACAAAACGATGACGACCAAAACTTATCAAGCCAAACCAGGACAAGTCGAGCAGAAATGGTGGCTCGTCGACGGCGAAGATCAAATCGTCGGGCGTTTGGCCAGCGACATCGCCGTGCGTCTGATGGGCAAGCATCGCCCGACCTACACCCCGCACGTCGATACCGGCGACTTCGTCATTGTCGTCAACGCTGAAAAGGTGAAATTCACCGGCAGCAAGTGGGAACAGAAACGCTACACCTGGTACACCGGTTACACGCGTCAGCGTAGCGAATCGGCTGAAGAACGATTGGAATCGCATCCTGATCAGATTCTTCGCGAAGCGGTTCGCCGTATGCTTCCTAAGAACAAGCTGGCCACCAAGATGCTCGAGAAGCTGAAGATCTTCGTAGGTCCCGAACACAATCACCAAGCTCAAAACCCGGAAAAGCTGGAAGGCCTGGGTCAGGTTCGCCAGAAGAAGCGTAAGTAATTCCAGTAGCCGAAGGTGGGATTCACCCGAGGTCGTTTTCCGATTTCCCCCAATCCATCTGGTCAAGAGTTAGCAAGTTATGTCGACTGCGGATCCTCAAACCGAAGACGTGCAAAACGAAGGCACCGAAGCCACTGCCGTAGAAACCACGACAACCGAAACGGTTGAAGCTACGCCTGCACCTGTCGAGCACGTTGTAAAGACTGACCCCAAGACGGGCGAACACCTCGGCACCGGTCGTCGTAAGTCGGGCGTCGCCCGTGTTCGCGTCAAAGCCGGTACCGGTAAGATCGTCATCAACGATCGTGAACTCGCCGAATACTTCCCGCACGAGCAAGACCAGAACGCCGTCATGGCTCCGATCCGCGATAGCGGTTACGAAGGCAAGATCGACGTCCGCATTCTGGTTACCGGCGGCGGTCCAACCGGACAGTCGGGTGCTTGCCGCATGGGCCTCGGCCGTGCTCTGTTAAGCATGGACGCCGAAGTTGGTCACCAGTTGAAAGACAACGGCCACTTGACGCGCGACAGCCGTATGAAGGAACGCAAGAAGTACGGTCTGCACGGTGCCCGCCGTGGTACTCAGTTCTCGAAGCGTTAATCGCCGAGACCACAATTCAGAACGATTGGAAAGGGCCTTCGTCTTTGGACGGAGGCTCTCTTTATTTCTTGCTCCTTCGCCTTTGTGGGTTAGATCAAAAGTCTAAAGCGTCTCGACGAATCCAGTTCGCGACGCGGTGGCCAGGTCATCCAACCAGGCTTCCACCAGCGTCGCGATGTTCGCGTTGGCATCGAGTTGGATCTCTGCCTCGGCGCATCGTTCCAGGCAGGCTACGGCCCCATCCAGCCCAGCTGGAATGGCTATCACTGCCGAACGAATCTCTGGTTCGGTCGAAGCTTCTTCGGTGCCCAGCTTCGTCAGGTAGACCAACTGGTTTCGATAGAAGTCCGCGGCCAATTCGATCAGGTGAGACAACGCCTCGCGTTTCTTCGGCGCGTCATCTCCCATCTTGGTGAGATAATCGGAGACATCCTTGGCCATTTGTACGCTATGGAAATCACGCTTCGCGAGCGTCGACAGGAGAACTTCCGCGATTCCCTGGAGGCCTCCGTCGCGCAGTTGATCTGCCCGGGCCAGGCTGCCCTTGCTTTGCCTGGCAAGCTTGTCCGCTTCTGGCTTATCGCTAACCCATTGAAGTTCAAGCAGGAGATCCGAGACGATTTCGTCAGGCAGCGGGGCAAAGCGAATGATCTGGCAACGCGAGCGGATCGTCGGCAATTGCCGCTGTTCGCTTTGGCTGATCAGGATGATCACGCTATCGACTGGTGGTTCTTCGAGAGTCTTGAGCAGGCAGTTGGCCCCTTCCTGGTTCAAGTCGTCGGCATCGTCCAGGATGGCCACTTTACGCTGGCCACGGAACGGACGCATGGCAATGTCGTGACAAAGACCGGACTCCATTCGGTGCTGCCCATCGCCGATCAACAACTCCACCGGAATGCGTGTCTTGTCTTTCGGTTTGGAAACGGTCAGAAGATCGGGGTGGGTCAAGGCATCAACTTGCTTACAGTCTTCGCAGTTGCCGCAGGGATGCATGTGGTAGGCCGGCACGTTTTGACACAACAGCGTCTTGGCCAACATCAACGCGAACTTGCGCTTGCCGATGGCAGCCGGTCCGACGAATAGAAACGTACTCGCCAGTCGGTTCTTGGAAAGGGCCGTAGCGAACATCTCTCGGATGCGATCGTGCCCTAGCACGTCGTCCCAATTCATTTCGCTATCTCCTTTAGACGCAATGTGACCGCCTCGCGGATGGCGGCTTGGATCGTATCGATCTCCTGAGTCGCGTCGATGACTGAGACGTGCGGATAGATCTCGGCCTCTTTGAGGAATCCTTCCCGCACGCGATGCATGAACGCGACTCCCTTGGCTTCCATCCGGTCCAGGTCCTTGCCCAGCCGTGGGAACGCGATGTCTTCCGGCAAGTCGAGCAAGATCGTCAGGTCGGGCATGACGCGATCGACCGTTACTTTGCCCACGTTTCGTACGTCTTCCAGCTCGATCCCCGAGGCATATCCCTGGTAGGCGATGTTCGCCAAAAGGTAGCGATCGCACAGGACTGTTTTTCCCGATGCGATGGCGGGGCGAACGACGTCGTCGACCAACTGTGCCCGGGCAGCCATGTACAGCAGCATTTCGGTACGCGGGTGCAGGTCGAGTTCCTTGCGGTGCAGCAAAAGGTCTCGAATTCGCTCGCCAGCTTCGGTGGTACCGGGGTCGCGACACAAGACGACGTCGTGCCCATTTTCCTTCAGCCACTGGGTGAGCAGGTCACGCTGCGTCGATTTGCCGGCCCCATCGATCCCATCGAAAGAGATGAAAATAGGGCGAATTGTTTGCGAATTGGTCATGGCAAGGATTGTAAGGGACGGCAACTGCCCGGCAAAGGATGGAGGACTCAAGTTCCCTTGCCCCTGTCTGCGGGGGAGAGGGCCGGATCGTCGTAGTTTTCGAGAATCTTGCGTGCGTGGCTGGCGATCAATTCTTTGAGCGACTCTGGCTGAAGGACCTTGGCGCGGCTGCCGTAACCCAAGATCCACCAGCTGATCTCGCGGATGCCACTGACTTTCACCTCGAAATCGATGCTCCCGTCCTCGTTCCAGTGAATCTCTTGCGACTTATGCCACTGCACTTCGGCCACGTTTTGGGCGACCAGTGGGTCGAAGCGAACGATAATGTGCTGATCGGGACCAGGTTCGGGGATCATGTGCCAGGCATTTCTCAGGAAGCGGTCGACCTGAAAGTTCTGAGGAATCTCGAATGGTTCCTCGAGGGTTTCGATCTGCTCAATGCGGTTGACTTTGAACGTTCGCACGGCGCGGTGGATCGAACTGCGACCGATCACGTACCAACTGTGCCGGCTGAAAAGGAGCTTGTACGGGGAAAGCTTGGTCTGAATGACTTCCCCATCGAAGATGCTGCGGTACTTGATTCGGACGTTTTGACGATGCCCCGAAGCGTCGACCAGCGACTGGTAGGCCGACTGGGCTCCTTCCGGTTGATGTACCGGATTCAGCTTGATCTCGACCGAGCTCGAGATCTCGCGAAGCTGCCGCTTCATGTGTTCCGGCAGGCTGTTTTCGAGCTTCGTAGCTGCCCGGCGAGCCGAGGAATAATAAGGAAGCCCGGTGCCGTCACCCAGTTCGTGACAAAGGACCATGACCGAGAGAGCTTCTTCCGAACTCAGGTTGGTGGGGGCGAGAAAGTAGGTTTCCGGGATATGGAAACGCTGCCCATTCGAATCGAAAGCGAGCGGCACGCCGGCCGCTCGCAATGTTTCCAGGTCTCGAAAGATGGTGCGTCGACTCACGCCGCACGTATCGGCCATCGAGTTAACGTTTTGCGGCCTGCCACCCTGAAGCAGTTGCAGTAGTTTTAACAGGCGTTGGATTTTGGCCAGGTTCATGAGAGACCGACTTTACAACCCGTCGCGACGTCGGCTGAGCGGCTGGCGTCGGCTGCGGGGTAGTTTTCGATTGACGAACTTCCGAAACCAGTTCGTTCAGTCCCAGTTTATTCCAATCGAGTTCGCTTTTCGATTGGGCTGGTTTGCTGGCGACCTTGGTTTCGGTCGGTGGCTCCAGGCTGACCGCATCGAGCGAGGTTGGCATCTTGGCCGGAGTTGGCGTGCCGATTACTTCACCTTCGGTGGGAGCATCCCCTTCGTAGATGATCGTGCCTTCTTCGACATGGCCGTGGCTGATGCCCCCTTGCGGTACGCTGCCTCGGCTGATCACGGCGGGTCGGGTGTAGCCGTAGTCGACATAGTGGCTGGCCGAGCGGCGTCGGGCATGACCCTTCGCATCGAAGTAAGCCTTTTCTGGCCATGGTCCTTCCGCGAGGAACACGCCGTTGTAGTCGAGCAAGCTACCCTTTCGCAGGTGAACGTCTTTGATGGCGATATTGTATTCGATCAGGGCCTGGAAGTAGGCGATCTGAGCGTCGCTGCGACGTCGCTGAGCATCCAGCAAAAGATCGAGCGTCACGGTGCCGGCATCGTAGGCGGCTTGCACCGAGTCGACTTCCCGGTCGGCTGCGATCAGTCGGTTCAGGTTCGTCTGTACCAGGCTGTAGTTCGAGTCCAGGTCGCGGATAGTGTCGGTCAACAGGTGGGAGATTTCCAGTTCCATGTCTTCTATGACTGCTTTCTCGCGAGCGATCTGCAACTGCACGTTTCGTACGCCGGCCAGTTCCTGGCGGAAGCCGATCGGCATCGAGAATTCCACACCCAGCGTGTATTCCTGGTAGTTCCCTTCGGTGAGCACGTCCCAGGCTTTGCTGTTGATCTCGTTAAAGTTCTTGCCATCGCGATTACCGCGGATCAACTGGTCGCCCAGGCCAAGGAAACGATACAGGGCGACTGCATCCATCTGTGGCAGAAGCTGGTTGCGTGCGGTGATCATTTCGATCTCACGCTGCTTGATTCGCCACGATTGACGACGTAGTTCCGGGCTTCGCGAGAGGGCTTCGTCGTGAATCTGGAACCAGTCGAATGCTACCCAAGCATCGGTTGGTTCCGAGGTGGGGCGAACCAGGCGGCCATCGGTTGCCGACAGACCCATGAAGTAGCGAAGGCTACCTTCTGCTTTGTAAAGGTCACGCAAGGCACCTTCGGTACGGCTGCGGAACTCGAAGTATTGCTGACGTGCCTGGGCTTCCTTTTCGGCTTCGCCCCCTTCGGCACCATTGACCATCAACGCGTGAACTCGACGCCAGGTGACCAGAGCACTGTCGCGACCGGTCTTGGCGGCTTCCAGGTTGTGGTAGGCAAAGTAAAGCTGCCAGTAAGCTTCTTCCACGTCGGAAACCAGGTTGCGAATGTTCGTTTCAAAGTCGGCCAGGCTGACGTCTTCCCGAATACGGGCCAGCATCACGTTGACACGATTGACCTGAACACCGCTTCCGCGGAGCAGCGGGTGACGGGCTTCCATTTCCACGTTGGCCAACCACGAACTTGGATAGATCAAGCTACCACGGTTGTTGTAGTCGTAAGTATTGTTCTGACGTAGAAACCACTGGGTACCCGTTGCTGCCCTTTTGGTCAGCTCGAGGTTGGCGGTTGCCAGGTTCTGGCCGAACTCGGAAAGGAAGAACGGGTTGCCGGTGGCGAAGTTTTGAGGGCGATCGATGCGATCCCAATTGAAGTTGGCATTCAGCTGAGCGTCAAACTCGCTCAAAGCGCCCTCGACACCAAACTGAGGATCGGTCGAAACGAGTGCTGGATCGTAGATCGTTGGTGTAGCGTCGTTACGCGTGACCAGGTTGGTAGGGATTGCCTGCGAGGTCAGCGTCGTGCCAGGAATCACCCGGAAGACGGCATTACCACCAGCAGTGCGAATCGCTTTACTGTTTTTCAGCGAGTTGGCTACGGCTTCCTCGAGACTGAGGTTCCAAATCCGCGACTCATCCATTTCAAATGGATCGGAGATCGTGAACGGTGCCTCGGTGTTATCTACCTCGTACAGCCGGCAGTGATCGACATCGGGGTATTCGATGTCGGTTGCCTTATCGAGGTAGAGGCTCAAATCGCCTGACTCTTTGAAGTAAAACGGTTGAGTCGGCTGGCAACCGGTGAAAATCACGGTGCCGATGAGCACGAGCATCCAGGCTTGATGGAACTGGGTTTTCATGGGATACCGAGTCCTGATGCGTAGCGTGCACGTCCTTGTGCACGACACTTCGGAAGAAGTAAATCGCTGGTAGTTGGATGACCTGCTAACCTTCCCGGTCAGCTTGGTCAATTCGTTTGTCTCGGCCCCCCCGGGCCTGAATTTCGTCGTCCCGGCACGCAGGCGCACCAGCATGAGAAAATTCAGTACTAGGGTTATCGTCGTCCTAACCGGCAAACTTTGAGAAAACTTCGTGACCCGCAAAGTTTTACTTCTTGGGGCTGTCTTTGATAGCAATTTTCAGGTGGCAAGCTTGATGGAAACGGCCGAACAATTGATGCAGCACGCGGGCGAGTTGCTCGAAATTCTCGAGAAAGGAGAGCAATTTGCGCCGGAAGACCTGACCGACCTGGTTCACCATGTCGAGATGTTCTGCGACCACTTCCCTGCTAGCGAGGAAGTACCCCGAAAGGTGGCTCGTATGCTCACCGAACTAGTGCCAGCATTGGATGCGGCCAGCCAGAATTACGGAGAAGCCGATGCCAATCGGATTCAAGACGCGGCCGGCGCGCTCTTTGTCGTGATGCTTGAGAAGCTATAACTGCCAAAAAAATGCCTCAGTGGAAATGAATTCCACCGAGGCAGGTTTACTGGATACTAAGCAATGACCGACTTACTGGATCGATCGTTGCTATGCCATCGCGGCTGCGTTGATCTTCTTCTTGGCAAGCTTGGTCAACTTCTTATCCGCTTGCTCTTCATCATTTAGGTTTTCACCCAGCAGGGAGTGGGCCTGGGTGTAGCCTAACTTCTTTGCCCAGGTACAAAGTGTTCCGTAGGTCGCGATTTCGTAGTGTTCGACCTTTTGGGCCAAGGCGATCAGCATGGCATCCATGACTTCGGGATCGGCATCTTCCTTCATTTCATCAGAAGCTTCTTCGATCAGGCCAGCCATCGCTTCACACTTCTTTGCCCGGGCGGCCTTTCCGGTCTCCTCA
The DNA here is from genome assembly GCF_007748115.1 of Bremerella volcania. Lineage (NCBI taxonomy): Bacteria > Pseudomonadati > Planctomycetota > Planctomycetia > Pirellulales > Pirellulaceae > Bremerella > Bremerella volcania. The sequence continues at coordinate 5,040,297 of NZ_CP036289.1, read as the reverse complement.
AAAGCCTTCTCCGCTCGTTCAACGTGCTGCTTCGTTTCCTCCAAGTGTTCATTGAAAGCATTGGCTAGTTCTTCACTACTAGCTTTCTTGGCCATCTTGGGAAGCGCTTTGAGGAGTTGTTTCTCCGCGTGATAGATATCGCGAAGTTCATCGTAAAAGGCGTCTGCAAGACTATTCATAGACATGTCGAGTTCTCCTCGGCCGGGGTGAGTTTAGTAATACGTCACTGCATCCTGTGCAAGCAGTGTGCCAGTAAGAAAAAGACTCGATGTTCCGAGGGGGATTTGAGTGTTATTGTCCAACGAAAGACCAGTGTGATAGCAGGCCATCCAGGAATGTGAGTGGTATCAGGCCCAATAGATTTCCAGCGGATACCACTGCCCTGGTGCGAGTTGGAAATTGATGCGATCGCCATCAACTAGGCACTTCGAGATACGATTGCCATGGAAGTCGCATAGGTGCGCTTCGCCTACTTTGCGGAAGCATCGCAAGGCGCCTTTGGCGTTGCGTCCTTCGGTTTCCAGAATCTTTGTTTTACAACCGATCACGTCGCCGTTTTCGTTGGTCAGCGATTCCAGGCTCGTCAGAATGACGTTCTTGGCTTCCAAGTGGAACATCCAGGACGATTTGCCGGGGGCGGGCATCGAAGCCGATTCGAACACAGGCTGCGGCTGATACATGAAGTCACGCGATGCTGGCAACGAGTAGGGTAAGTCGAGTCCAATTCCCAGGCGGAACTTTCGCTGAGATTCGCCATGCGGAATCAAAATGGTATCGAGCATGTGTCCGTGATTCCGCAGATGGAACGGAATGCCAGCGGTCAAGAGCGTGGTTTTACCGTGCGAAGCATTGATCTCCACATAGTTGGAGGCTTCGATGCGACGTCCGCTGCAGCGTGTCCGGACCCACTGCACGTCGTGATAGGTCAGAGCCGTTTCGTCTCCCCAGGCCAAGCGACAGCAATAGTGGGAGTCCCATGGAAGAGACTTTGGATCGACTTGAGGCTCAATTTCGATGTCGATTTCAAGTACTCGCGAAGCCCGCCATAAACGATAGGTTTGCTTGTAGGTGGCCATCACTTCCTTTTCTTCCCCAATGATATTGCCCCGGGTATGGATCTCGCCCATGGCCGGCGAACTTGTCGCGGGATCGATTTGGGTCACTTGCATCTGGCTGTAGATAGCCGATGCATCGGGACCGAGGTAGCGCTGCCCGGTGGCCTGCTTCTTGCCAGGCGTTCGCAACGATAACTGCTGCGACAGACGGTTGCCGCGTGTTTTGTAGTCGTAGATCGACTTGATGCCGCCTGTTTCCGGATGAATGTGTACTTCCATGAATTCATTGCGCAAAACATGTCCGTCGAGAAGTGCCTTTTGCTTGCTTGCGTTCCCTTTGGCGTCCCCGGCGATCCAGGCATATCCACAGCCGGGCACATCAACCGCAGCGAACTTTCGCTTGCTATCATGACCGCTGGCAATAACTGGTTCGCTACTGGCCGGGAGGTCGGCTAGTTCCGAGAGGTAGACTCCACGCGTGCTAAGGGAGTTCAGCGTGTTTATGCTGAGATAGGCGTGCTGTACTGGCTGTTCGGCGCGAGGGATAGCCGCTGCAAGGTTTCGGCTCGCTTCGAGAATCAGCTTTTCTGTTTCCACGCTTTGATCTTCACTGGGATTGGCAGGGTCTTGAAGCGAACGCTCTGGTGACTGACTCGCTTTAGAAGTCGTCGCCCCTGCCATCAGTTCAGCGAATGCCCGGAGCTTTTCCACTGCTTCAAGCCGAGCATTGAATTGCTCGCGTTGAGCATGCTGTGAGACGGGACCTTCCTGGCGGCGAACGATCGACTGCTTGAGCCAAGGCGTTCGATAATCTTCCGGCTTGAAGTTTCCGTGATAGGTCGCCGTGTCGGTTTCTTCGAAGTAATGCTCCGCCGTGACGAATTCGCCCAGGCTATTACCATAGCGGGCAATCGTTTTCAGGTCTTCGTACCAGGGAGAGGTCATTTGTGGCCAGTGAGCGAATGCCAGGGTAGCAACGTGCTCTCCGTCCATGGCTTCACCCAGTTTGGAAAAGAGAGACAAGAAGGTCTCTGGCTTGGTGGCGTCCAGTGGAAACTTCGCTAGGGCGTCGATCGTCGAGCCGTCGATTCCTTCCCAGCGAGCTTTCCCCTGAATACTAACGGGTAGCTTCCCTTCATCCAGGGTGGCATGCACCGCGCCGACGTAGCCAAGACCACGAAGAACTTGGGGAAGAAAAGCCGTCATGCCGAATCTTCGGCGACCAAAAACCTTGGGCGCTGCGCCGAATGCTTGCTGGTACGCTTCGTGACCGCGCTGGAAGTTTGCTAGCAGCGATTCCGGGTCAAGCAGATTCAAAGGGCCTTCGATCCACTCGCCACCGACTATGCCTAACTTCTTCTCGGTAATCTTGGCCGAGATTGCTTCTTTTAGCTCCGTATGGTCTTCCGCGATCTTCTGAGCCAGTGAGCCGGAGATCCAAAGGTTGGTGGGAAGTTGCCCTTTGACTTCTGCTAGCAGTGACTCGTTGAGCGTCGATTCGGCGACCAAGGTGAAGTCGAGCAGGCTGGCGTCGACCGAATAATATTGATTGCGCTCCTCCATCAGCACGTCGAAGCATGCCTGGAGGCATCCTAAGGCCGTTTCCTCGTTGCCTTCGGCAGCCGCTTTCGCCGCTTCAATCGTTTTGTTTTCGAAGTAGATTTCGTCGAGGCTACTCGAATAACGCATTTGCCGCGTCAAAAGCTCGACCTGGAGATAGCAGTATCCCAACGCATAGAAGTCAGGTGCCAGTTTCACGGCTACCTCGTGGACATCGCCAACACGGTCGAGCAAGCGGGTGACGATCTCCTGGCGATCGGTCAAACCTTTGACGAGGGTCGCTCCGGACTCCTTGGCGCGTTGTGAAAAGCCTGCGGGAAGCTCTGATTTGCAGATCGACGGAATGAGCAGAGCGAGTCCTTCCAGGTTTTCCGGCGGAGAGTCCACCCGGTGCCACTGGGGGTTTTTCCCTGCCGATGCCAAAAATGCGGGGTGCCACATCGCAGTCCAGTTGGCCAGCAGGCTTTGGGCCTCGTCTCCAGTGTGATAGGTAGGAAAGTCTTCGAAGCTATGGCAGGGAAGCAGAATCGCAATTTCCTGAATCATCGTCCGTCGGCCTGAATGGAGGAGAGGGGGCGATTGAACGCAAGTAATTACCAAATAATAAGTTATAGGGTATACTTAATCTGCGTCCGAGGGCCAGGGTTAACCTTATTATCGGGGGCTTGGTCACTTTTTGGGAGGAGGGAGAAGGGGAAGCAGCGGAATTTGACACGTTACCAGATCCCCATGCAGGGGAGGTTGATCGTGTCCTATCTTGTTGCAATCGTGTCCTATCTTGTTGCAATATAGTGGTTTACATAAAACAGTGGAATTCGCATTTTCGTTGACATTCGGGAGAAGTTCACACTAGAATGAGGATGTTGGCCAACAAATGTGAGAGATATTCACTGCGTTGGTGACACACCCTTCTCCTTTAGTTTGCTTGTCTTAAACCTGCGATCTGCGGAGCATGCTTCTTCGTTGGATGAAATTGCCGGATGGTTTCTAGCTGTTTCTTGCCAACCTCGACGAAACGTGACGCGGTGATTGCTGTGAGGAACAGAGATGGCTGTTGGTAAAGCCGTTTGGGGCATCGACATCGGTCAAAGTGCGCTCAAGGCCCTGAAATGCCGAATGCACGAAGACGGATTCTGGATGGTCGCCGAAGCATTCGACTTCATCGAATACCCGAATCCTTTGAATCAGGCCGGGGCGGGTTCGGAAGGTTTGATTAAGGATGCGTTGCGCGAGTTCCTGTCGCGAAACGATATTCGTAATGACGCGATCAGTATTTCCGTTCCAGGCCAGGCCGGTCTTGCGCGTTTCTTTAAAGCACCTCCGGTCGAAGCCAAGCGTATTGCGGACATCGTCAAATACGAAGCGAAGCAGCAGATCCCCTTCCCGTTGGAAGACGTGATCTGGGATTACCAGCCAATGCCTGGTTCGCACGAAGAGGAAGGCATCTCGCTCGAAACCGAGATTGGTATTTTCGCAATGAAACGCGATCAGATCTTCCGATCTCTTCAGCCGTACCTCGATACCGGCATCGATGTCGACATTGTCCAGCTGACTCCGATCAGCCTGTACAACTTTGTCGCCAACGATCAGCTGACGATCAACCCACTTAAAGAAGAGTACGATCCGACAAATCAGCCTAATTCGTACGTGATTGTCTCGATGGGTACCGAAACAACCGACCTGGTGATTACCAATGGTTTCCGCGTTTGGCAGCGTAGTTTGCCGATCGGTGGTAACCACTTCACCAAGCAGCTGACCAAAGAACTCAAGCTGACCTTTGCCAAGGCCGAGCATCTCAAACGCCATGCTTCCGAGGCGGAGAACGCCAAGCTCGTGTTCCAGGCGATGCGACCGGTGTTTAACGACCTGGTCACGGAAATCCAACGTTCGATCGGGTTCTTCCAGACCTTGGATCGTAAGGCCAAGATCTCGCGCATTATTCCGATTGGTAACGGGATGAAGCTACCGGGTCTGATTCCTTACCTGGGTAAGAACTTGGGCTACGACGTGGTCGAACTCGATGGCTATCAAAAGCTGACCGGCACCGACGTTACCTCGGCCCCTAGCTTCCGCGAGAACATGTTGTCGTTCGCAACCTGCTACGGCTTGTGCCTGCAAGGGTTGAAGAAGTCGGCACTGCGAACCAATCTGTTGCCGCAGGAAATCCTGATCGACCGTATTGTTCGTCAGAAGAAGCCTTGGGCTGTTGCCGCCGTGGCCAGTCTGCTCTTGGCCTGTGCGTTGAACTTTGGCTTCCATTGGCAGGCCTACAACTCTGCTCATATTCCAGAGTTTGACGACGCACTTCGCAAGGTCGCAACGGTCGAATCGACCAGCCAGAGTTACAAAACGACTGATACCCAGTTGATGACCGAGAAAGAAAACCTCGAGATGATCGGCCGTTACGTTGTCGGTAACGAAGAAAACCGTCGACTCTGGCCGGAACTGATGAAGGCCATCACGGCCTCGTTGCCCACCGACCCAGATTTGGCACCCGGGCGAGTTTCGGACAAGCCGATCGATCAGCGGCCTGACCTACAGATCGAATCGATCGAGTCGCAATATTTTCCTGACCTTTCGATGTGGTACACCGAAGCCGTCAAAACGAAATACGCCGTTACTCTCGAAAATCGAAAAGCCATCCTGCGTCGTCTAGAAGAAGGGATGGAAGCTTCGCCTTCGATCGATGAAGATCTGGCCGAAGAAGCAGTTACGGAAGCCGTGGCCGCACCGGGAACTGCTCCCGTCGAAGAAGCAGACTCAACAGCCGGTACAGCGGCTGAAGAAGAGGCGGACGTCGATCTGACGGAAATCGAAGGAGAAGCAGACCCAGAAGACGAGCTGGCTGGTCCAACCGCCGAAGAAAGTGGCTGGGTCGTCCAAATTACCGGTTATCACTTCCACAACAGTCCGGCTGCTCGTGAAAACATGGGTGCCCAGTACGTGCGTAATACGCTGATCGACCAACTCGACCGGGGTAGCGTGGAACTGATCAACGAGAACAACGAGCCTGAAATCGTCACGATGAAGGAACTGGGCATCTCCCATCCGATCATTGCGATGGACGAAGTGCCGAGAACGGTTCAAATCCCGAATCCCAAGTATGATCCTCCTACCCTTGGCAGTGGTATGGCGGACGAATATGGGGCCGGCTACGGGATGACGCCGGAAGAGCCGATCGATCCCAGCAAGATCGAGCCACCAACGATTCAAGTCAAAGTTTATCGATTCACGGTTCAATTCTGTTGGCGTGAGTCGCCTCTCTCGAAACGAGAGGAACTGCGCCGTGCCGCGGAACTTGCCGAAGCGGAAGAGAATGCCGCGAATGCCGAAACGGAGAACTTCTAAGCCATGGATAAACTACGACCAGCTATCGCGTTTTTGAAGAAGTATTACTTCTGGGTCTTCGCGCTCGTGGTGCTCTTGGTTGGCACTGGCGGGTGGTACATGTCGATTGCGACGCTGGACAAAGAGTACCAGACGCGCAGTCAGGAAATTGATACGCGCCTGAACTCGGCTCGACAAATTGCCAGTACCGCGAATCATCCCAATACGCAATACGAAGAAGAGATGCAGACTTGGTTGACGCAGTATCGCGACGACATCGACCAGGCCTGGCAGAAGAAATGGGAAGCGCAAAAGGGCGTTTTGACTTGGCCTGCGGAGTTGAATGTCGGTGGTTCGGTTTTCAGCGATATCGTCAACGGCATTCTCCTGGGGCGTCCTATCGAAGCGCTGACGGAAGAAGACAAGCCGATGTCCACGAACAAGCGAGAGCTTTATCGTGACTACATCAAAGAAGAATTGCCCAAACTAGCCGAGATCATCCACGCACGCTGGGCCCCTTCGGGAAGCGGTGGCGCAGGTGGCGGTCAGTTCGGTATCGAGGCATTCGATGGCGGCGGAGGCTTCGAAATGGGGAACCTGCCAGGCATGAACACTCGCAATTCCAATACGCTCGAAAAGCCACCGCTGGTCATGTGGAACCCTACCAACCAAGCCAACATTCAGTCCAAGAGTTTTGATTGGTCCGGCACGAACAACGGCCAAGGTATTGGAGGCGATATGGGAGGTGGGATCGGAGCTGGCGCCGGCGGCGGTCGCAATGTCCCAACCACCAAGGAAGTTCTTTACGCTCAGGAAAACCTCTGGGTATTGAGGAACATCATGAATGTGATCGCCAAGACCAATGGCGATATCAGCAGCCCTCACCAGGCCACCATCAAGGCAATTGACGTGATCGAGTTTGGCCGTGAGGTCATGCCGATTCGTTCCAAAGTTGTCATTCCACGTTCGCCTCTGGCCGCAGGCTCAGACGAATTTGGCATGGATGGCATGGGGATGGACGGGATGGGCATGGATGGCATGGGCATGGAAGATATGGACGGCATGGGCATGGATGGTATGGGAATGGGACCCGATGGCATGCCGCTGGATGGCATGGAGATGGACCCAGGCGACTACCGCTATGTCGATAAAGACTACAAAAAGTTGATGGTTGATGACCTGCGTGCCGCGACCACGGATCCGACTTCCGAGAACTACTACCTTTCGGTTGCCAAGCGTTTGCCGGTCCGAATGCGATTCCTGATGGATCAACGCGAGATCGACAAGCTGCTCGTTGAATGTGGCAATGCCGACCTCATGATCGAAGTTCGCCAGGTCCGTATTAACCCACAGACGTCCGGCGTCGGCGGCATGGATGGTGGCAGCGGCATGGGCGGTCCTGGCATGGGGGACTTCAATATGGGTGGCATGGGCATGGGCGACGAGTTTGGCGGCGGCATTGGCGGCATGGGTCGCGGCGGCCAAAGCGGCGACGGCATTGATCAAGCCGAAAAGATCTTCGACGCCCCAGTCGAAATCTACGGCATCATTTACATTTACAATCCGGTCAATCGCGATCTGTTGTGGCCTGAAGGGTCGCGACCGGCCGACGACGAGTCGACGGCGGATGATACCTCGACGGAAACTGCAAGCGTGACTGCGACTACTCGGTAGGCAGGCGTGCTCCTAACCTCATCTCTTCTCACATTCGGATGGCTTGGAACAGAATAAGGATGACTCAATCATGAAGAAGCTGGACTTACAAAGCGGTGGGCTCAAGACCAAATTGATCCTTCACGTTGAAAAGCTCGTCTTCGGATTGGCTATTGTCCTCGTGCTTTTGTTTGTTTACCGCGGGACTCAGCAGCCATCGATTGATACGACTCCGGAAGATCTGGTTCGTGCATCGGACCAGGCGCGTACCAATATCGAGAAACAAACGTGGAATGAGGTCGAAGAAGAACGCTGGGTTCCGCCGGAATATCAAACGGCCGCCACCCGAGCAGGCAAGCCGATTCCTTTAGCGCCATACGAAACTCCTTCGAGCTTCCGGGTTCGTCACAAGGAAAGTATCGAGAAGCGACCAGATCCGACTTTGTTGCCGCTAACCGACATCGAAGTTACCCCTGGTTTTGCCCCATTTGCATTCCTCAGTCCGCAGCAAGCCGGCCAACCTGGAATGATACGTGAAGGTGGTCCTGGCATGATGCCTAGCGGGTCGGAATATGATGGTTACGCGGGCAGCGGCTACGGCAGCGAGATGGGCATGGTCGACGCGAATGCCCCTCCGACATTGACACCGGAACAGCTGCTGGAATTTGGCCAGGCGCGTGGTGGTACCGGCAGCAAGATCGAAGGCAAGTACTTTGTGGCAATCACCGGGCTTGCTCCGCTGAAGAAGCAACTCGATATGTACGAAGCTGCCTTCAAAGATCGAGCGAACTACATGGAAGGCCGCGACTATCCTCGTTATGTGCACTTCGCCATCGAACGCCGAGAACAAAAGCCGGATGGCTCTTGGGGCGAATGGGAAAAATCGATCAACGTCAACCAAGAGAGGTTGATTGCACGCCATCGCTGGGCGTTCATCCCTGACGAAGTGGCTCCGCCTGAGTATCTTGATCCGACTCTCAGCTTCCCTATGCCGCCAATCCTGCTGTTCAATCCCGGTGATTGGGGACGTCATTCCTCAGTTCCGAAGTATGAACCCAGGGAACAAGGGTATGGCAGCGAAGGCATGATGTCGGAAGAAATGGAAATGCTGCTTCCCGAAGCCGGTGGCGATCTGCCTGGTGACCTGCCCGGACTTATGGGACCTGGTGGAGCCATGGGAATGGGAAGCGAAGGCAGCGATGGATTTATGGGGCCCTATGGTCGCCCAGGCCGCATGCCTGGCATCGGCGGTAACAACATCATGACACCTCCGAAGGGAATGATGCGTAAGCCGACAGGAACCCAGGGTGGTGGCATGAGCATCTCCCGCGGTGAAGGCAGCGGATATGGTGGTGCGACATCCATGTTCGATGCCGAGAACAAGATGTTCCGCTTCTATGATACCTCCGTCGTGCCAAACAAGAACTATCAGTACCGAGTGCAACTGTGGTTAGAGGATCCAAACAATCCTCAGAACTACCAGGAAGCACCTCCTGCACGTGCTTTGGTGGGAGACGTGCTGACACGTCTGAAGCCTGAACGTGACAAGATCATGAAGTACTTGCAAACTCAGCAGGGCGGTATGGTGAGTCCTCGAGGCCAAACCACGGCGACTGGGCCGCAGTTTAAGTTCTGGCGAACCACTGAATTCAGTGAGCCCAGTGCTACGGTTCGCGTGCCATCAAGTGCCGATGTCCTGGCGGGTTCCGTTGATGCGGGACGAACGGTTTACAACCGAAACAACCAGCGGCAGATTCTGCGTACGGCCGAGCCGAACGCAACCGTGCTGGCGATGAAATGGGATCCGAAGACCGACGTCAAGGCGTTGGTCACTAAGGAATTGAAGGAAGTCACTCGCGGCAGCATGGTCGAATATAAGGGTGATTTGTGGATCCTGGATCCGGCTACCTACCAGTTCCGCAAACCTTATCCGCTCGACGCGGATAAGAAGGATCAAGAGTACGTTCTCAAGACGGGTTACACGCTTCTCGATATTCGAGGTGGCGAGGATACCGTTGGACGTTACACCGATGAGAACAACAAGAAGCTGCGAGTTCCGGGGGAAATCCTTGTGCTTGATGATGCTGGAAACATCCACATCAAGTCGGAACTCGAGGAAGTCAAAGAGTTCGCCAAGTTCAATTTCTCGAAGCCGGAGGTCAAGATCCCCAGAGGAGGTCGGGGCTCGGAAGATCCCTATGGGATGGAAGACAGTTCTGGCTACGGTGAGTATGGCGGTAGCGACGGTCGCGGTCGACGAGGCCGCGGTCGGGGCGAATAATCGCCGACTTTCAACTCGATTTACCCTAAGGCGTTCTACGGAACGCCTTTTTCTTTGCGCATGCAAAAACATCTATTGAACCATTTCTCAGATCTCAGTACTGTACTGCCCGGCGATTTTTGCGCAGCCGGCGAAGGTTTTCCCTTGTGCTAGCAACGCAACCGGTATGAAATCCAAAAAAAGTTGAGTAAGTCACCAAAGCGGTATTGACCGTATTTTGGACAACCGGTAATTAACCGCCTCACCTAGAAATGCAAGGATGCAGATTCACCAGTGCGCGCGGCGCGTGGACAGGGCAAGCAGTCCCATTTGAGGATTGCGGGCTACTGTTCCTCGTCAGAAACGTGTCGCCGTGGGGGAAGGATAGGAACACCATGAATCATTCTCGGACGATCCCAAAACACACGGATCGCAGGCTGCCACAAGTTCAGACAAGGAGAGTCGCGTTGAATTTGGCCACGCGTGTGCTTACAGCCGGTCTCATTGCCGTGCTGTGCTTCAGCACTGGAAAAGGGGTCGTCGCAAATCCGTTGACCGAGATTGAGCTCGTCACGTCAATGTCGGCGACTGGTCAACAACAAGGTTCGCTGTATGATCAGCAAAAGCAGGAAGGAGTCTTGAAGGCCGCTCGCGATGCGATGCGTGCTGGTGACTACCAACGTGCTCAGTCACTGATCGAGCAAGCCAAGTCGTTCAATGTTCCTGCGGATCCGGCTTTCAGCAAGTTTCGCGACACGCCCGAAAAGGCGGCTCGTGATCTGGCTGATCTGACGGCTGCCCGAACGAACCCAGACTACGTCGGCCAAAAGCTGCTCGGCCAGGAACCTGGCATGGAGCAGAAGATGGCAGCCGAAGCACTGGCACGAGGTAAGGAAGCCTTGGAAAGCGGCCAGACGATGTCGGCTCTGAATTACTATCAGCAAGCCGCCAAAGCAGGACCAAACTTCCAGTCGGCCGGTTACTCGGTCATGGCTTTCCGCCGAGACCTGGAAAACGCAGGCGTTCGTCCTTCGATGATTGGTGGCGAAGTTGTTGCTGGCGGGCCTGCTGCCCAAACCAGCCCGACTCGCCTTCCAACAATCAACGAAATCCCTGATCCTGCGATGACTTCCAATCCCTACGCAGCGGCAACAGGGACGCAAGGCAACGCCGAAACGGCTCGTCGCATGCTACTTCAAGCTCGCCTGGAACTGGCACGCGGGAATGTGGCTCTCGCCGAAAAGCACGTTCGCCAGGTTCAAGGTTTGGGGCTGGTTTATCCATCCCATCAAGACTCGCCCGAGAATGTCGACTACCTGATTCGCACCGTCAATCAGATCTCTGCCTCACCGGTTGGTCCTCAGTCAGCCTACAAGTTTGGTGAAGTCCTGCTTCAGCAAGCCGAAGGCCTGATGCTTTACGGCCAATACGATCTGGCCGAACAGATGACTCGTCAGGTTCAATCGATGAACCTCGATTTCCAGCGAGCACGCGTCACTCCAGATCGTTTGCTGACCGAGATCACGCGACGCCGAAGTGGCGAAGCTGGTGGAAATCAGGTCTCCCCGAATGTTCCCGAGAACGTTGCTAACAATGCCCACGCGAAAGAGCAGGCCATCCTGGTTCAGGCCAAGGCTGCCCTGGATCGTGGTGACATCGGCACCGCGGAAGCCTTCACCAAACAGGCCAGCACGCTCAACAACCGAAACTATCAACAGGGGGACCTTCGTCCAGACTTGCTGATGTTGGAAATATCGCGAGCCAAGGCTTCCAGCCCGGTTCGTCACGCAAGTGGATCGCAAGGTCCCATGGGTGCCGGATTCCCGGTTGCTCAAGGAATCTACAATCCTCAGAACGATGACACGCGAAACATGCCTGCTTCGGCCCAGCAAGACGCAACCGGCCAGGCAGGAATGCGTTATCTGCAAGAGGGTGAACAAGCCCTGACTGCCGGCGACAAGGTGAAAGCTCGCAAGCTGTTTGAAGAAGCCTGGAAGTACGAGAGCCAACTCGATCCAGCTGCACGACAGCGTTTGCAAGACTTCCTGCAATACCAAACCAATCCGGTGACCAGCGGAGTCGCTCAGACGAGCAATCCTTCGCCATTGGCAGAAGTCGACGCACGACAACAAGTCTTGCTGCGACAGATGATTGCCGAAGTTACCCGCGAACAATCGCAGGCCGACGCCATGCGAGAGGTCGATCCTAAGGGAGCTTTGGACAAGCTGAAGAAGGTACGTGTCACGGTGGATGAGTCGTCGATCGACGCCATCGCTAAGAAGCAACTTCTCTCGCGTGTCGATCGCAGCATCGAATCGCTCGAGACCTACATCGACATGAACAAGTCGCAGATCGAACTCGACGAGCGCAACGCTGCGATCAAGACCGAGATCAAACAAGATCGCGACCTCAAGCTCGAAATTGACGATAAGCTGGCCGAGATGACCAATCAGTTCAACGAGCTGATGGATCAGCAACGCTGGCAGGAAGCGGAAGTGATTGCCCGCCAGGCACGCGAAATGGATCCAGAGAATCCAGTCGTCCAAACGCTGATCTGGAAGTCCAAGTTCGCTCGTCGCACCTATCAGAACATGGCCCTGGTAGATGCCAAGGAAGAGGGCGTTTTCGCAGCACTGGATTCCACCGAATGGAGTGCCGTACCGTTTGATGATCGCAACCCAATCCAGTTTGGCAACAAAGCGGAATGGGAAGACATGACCGAACGTCGCCGCCGCTGGTTGGCAGAGAATTCGCAGATCTCGGAAGACGAAGTCGAGATTCGCAAGGCACTCAAGACCAAGGTCGACGTCAAGTTCAACAAGCAATCGCTGCAAAGCGTCATGGAAACTCTCGGCAACATGGTCGGCATCAACGTCATGTTGGATCCACGCGGCCTGCAAGCCGAAGGGGTGACCTACGACACCGAGATCAGCATCAACATGCAGCAAGCGGTTCGTCTGGACAGTGCTTTGAATCACATCCTGCAGCCACTGCGTCTGAGCTATGTGATTCGTGACGAAGCCCTGGTCATCACCAGCGAATCGTTCCGCAGCCGCAACGTTTACCAGAAGGTCTACAACGTGGCTGACCTGGTTTTGCCGATTCCTAACTTCGTCCCAAGCTACAACATGGGCCTTCCAGGTGCCATCAAAGCTGCCTACGAAAGCCAAGGGATCACTGGTTCGCCAGTTGGTACGATGGGCGGATCGAATCCGATGTCGTTGTTCGCACAGAATCAAGACATCAACAGCTCCAGTGCTCTGGCCCAGGTTCCAAACGGTTTCATCCCTGGCTTAGGTAGTGGTGGGCCTCCGGTCTCTGGCCAGCCGCAAGGCAACATGGGCTTCGGTCCTGGTGGTGGCATTGGTGGTCCTGGCGGCTTCGGTGGTGGCGTTCAGCCTGACTTCGATCAGCTGATTGAGCTTATCACGACGACCGTCGAACCAGAATCGTGGGAAGAGCTGGGTGGTCCTGGTTCGATCGCTCCATTCAGCACGAACCTTAGCCTGGTTGTTAGCCAGACCCAGGAAGTGCACGATCGTCTGGCTGACCTCTTGGCTCAGTTGCGACGCCTGCAAGACCTTCAGGTTACCATCGAAGTTCGCTTCATCACCTTGAACGACAACTTCTTTGAACGCGTCGGTGTCGACTTCGACTTCCAGATTCAGGACAACACGACTGGCTTGGGACCTAACCGTGACAATTCGGGTAGCCCGAGTATCACGATTGGTATCGACCAGCTGGGTAACCCAACGGGTGACTTGGATCTTCAGTTCAATCAAGACTTGTTCGGAAACACGATCCCATCGATCGGTGGTCTGGTGACTCCAGCGACTGCCGGTGCGACGTTCGGTTTCGCCATGCTTTCCGATATCGAAGCCTTCTTCGTGATGCAGGCCGCACAGGGTGACTTGCGATCGAACGTGATGCAGGCTCCCAAGGTGACCTTGTTCAACGGTCAAACGGCATTCGTCTCGGATACCACGCAAACACCGTTCGTCACGAGCGTGATTCCTGTGGTGGGTGACTTCGCCGCGGCACAACAACCGGTCATCGTGGTTCTGAACGAAGGTACTTCGCTCAGCGTCCAGGCGGTGGTTTCACCAGATCGACGGTTCGTCCGTCTGACCTTGGTGCCGTTCTTCAGCCGAATTGGTAACGTCGAAGAATTCACCTTCGAGGGTACGTCTAGCAGTCGAACCGATTCGACCATTGAAGATCCGGATGCGGCCGACGGTGGTACGACCAACGATGAAGAAGAGACGGTTACCTCAGGTACCACGATTCAGTTGCCGCAGTTCTCCTTCGTGACGGTAAGTACGACGGTAAGCGTGCCAGATGGTGGTACGGTGCTACTGGGCGGTATTAAGCGTCTGAGCGAGGAGCGTCGCGAACGCGGTGTGCCGGTCTTCAGCAAGCTGCCGTACATTAACCGACTGTTCCGAGACGTTGGTATCGGACGAGAAACGCAGAGCCTCATGATGATGGTGACTCCTCGAATCATCATCCAAGAGGAAGAAGAAGCGAAACTCGGCTTCACCCAATAACGCCGCTTGCGGCCAATCGACTATGACCTCCTGCCGCCGTGAACAGTCTTCGGACTTTCACGGCGGTACTTTTTTGCGCGATGCCTAAGTTTGGCGTACAATGGAGACTTCGTTGAAGAGTGACCTTCGTAGAGTTGCCAGCGACAGGTCTCTTTCTCCAAGGCAATCGCATCATAGAGGAAGTTACTCGTGGCCAAGTTTGTGCTGTTTCTCGGTGTTCTTTTCGGCGCAACAGCGGTGGTTGCCGGCGCAATGGAGCATGCCGTTCGCGGGATGATTGTGTCCGATGTTTCCGGAGCCGACGCCATGGTGGCTGGAGATGAACTTTCCGATCCGGCTCCCAACGCGGAAGTGGCCAAGCGACTTTCCCAATACGAGACTGGTGTGAAATATCACATGTATCATGGCTTGGCGTTGATTGGGTTGGGGGTAGTGATGGCCATTTCCGCCCGCGGTCAAGTGTTGGGGTTTGTGGCGGCCTTGTCGCTGGTGCTTGGCGTCGCGCTATTTAGCGGAACGCTTTATTTGATTTCCGCTTTGGGAATGACGCAACTAACGATGATTGTCCCAGTCGGCGGATCGATCATGATATTGGGATGGATTCTGTTTTTGATAACCGTTCTATTGTTCGAGCCGCTGGTAGATCGGGAAGACTTGGAATGACACCCGCAACCTAGAACCGAAGGTCTCTATGTCTCGTTTTGCTGCGATTGAAGTCGAAATGCGTCGGCAGACGATTTGCCAGGCAATTGCTGTCGGTGTCCTGACGCTGTGGGCACTGTATTGGTTGCAAGCGGTCTTGATCCCGTTTGTGCTGGCGATTTTTATCGTCAGTGGTTTGACGCCAGTGCTGTCGAACATCCAAAATCGACTTTCTACGACTCGCCTGGTCGCCGTGCTGATCGCGTCGATTATTGGGTTTGGCCTGATATTTGTGCTTTGGAGCATCATCTGGATTTCCGTGGCCCAACTGAAGCAAGACGGGAGCAAATATGTCAAGGGAGCAGAGGCCTGGGTTAATTGGCTACCTGCTTGGGTAAAGAATCCTGATCTTGCTTTTCAAAGTTTGCTTCCGTCATCTGGGACCACCTCAAGTGACGTTGCCAGCGCCGAGGATACGCCGGATGTTGATGCGGCGGCCCGGCCCATGGCCGGAACCATTGAAGAACAAAACAACCAGACGAGCAACTCGCAGGGCGGTTTCTCGGAATTCATTAACGACAACATCAAAAAGAGTCTGAGCAAGATGACCGACTCGATGTGGTACTTTATTCAGACGAGTACCATGGTTATGATCTTCCTCTTCTTCTTGCTTCTCGGGAGTTCCCAAGTCTCATTGCCGGAAAATACGTGGCAAGAGATCGACACCAAAATTCGAGAATACATTTTGACGAAGTCGCTGATCTCGTTCTTTACAGGGCTCGCGTTTGGCTTCGTCCTCTGGATATTCGGCATACCTCTTGCCGCCGTATTCGCGTTGTTGGCTTTCCTGTTCAATTTCATCCCCAACATTGGGCCAATCCTTGCGTGCTTGTTGCCGCTACCCTTGATCGTTCTCGATCCCGAAATGACTTGGTGGGGAATGACGCTCGTCATCTTCCTTTCTTCAGCTGTGCAAATCATTAGCGGGAACGTGATCGAACCACGAATGATGGGAGATTCATTCGACGTTCATCCCATCGCGATCCTGTTGGCGTTGATGTTCTGGTCGCTCATCTGGGGAATGATCGGCATGTTCCTGGCTGTTCCTATGACCGCGATCATGAAGATCTTGTTTGCCAAATTTGAAATGACCCGCCCGCTGGCAGACCTGTTGGCAGGTAGAATTGATCGTTTGAACTTCAAGGATTTTAATTTCGGAGCCACCTCGGCCGACAGTGCACCGGACGCGAAAAGTGCAGAAGCGTAGTGCCACGTTTCTGAGCTTTCGCCAAACGTTTCCATCAGCACACCAGGTCAAATCGCGGAGCCACTTAGACTGCGACCTAAATCGTGTGGATCGTCCTCGATGCGAATTGCCCCTAGGTGACTAGTTGTCACCCTCCAGGCGATAGGCAATCTCGTCATCTTCCTCTAGATGACAGCGACAGTTCTCGCAGACAAGTTCACTCGAACTGTTTTTTGTGCCGTGAACGATGTTATCGCATTCCAAGCAGCGGTACATCAGAGCAAAGGAAATGGTCTCGGTATCGATCAAAACGTTGTGGGATTTGACGATCATTTCGGAAGCCTCATTTCGTTACTGGCAGTCGAAGGGGCCTCTACTTCCGTGCGTTATGCCCAGAAGTGGATTCGTTATCGAAACAGCAATATTGGAGTGGGATTAAACGTACGCGATAAAAGCGGAAACTAACAGGAACGCGACCGGAACGCATTAACGTATACTCATGCGTAAGGGTGGATTACTGTCCTCACAAGTAGTAATTGCGGCGTCGTCTTGTGTCGTACGTGTTTTCTCAGGCAAACCGTTCTTCCTGCGGTCTATCTCGTAACTCTCGGCTTAACGGCTCGAAATGGAATTGGGCGTCGACGTCAAATGAATCAAATCTGCAATTTGAAGATTCGCCAGATACCTGCGATGCCGCCCGTAAGAGGGTGATCTGCGTGAACTAGGCAGCTATTGAATGGATTGCTGAAGAATAAACTTAATGACGCAAAGATTCCCAGGCATGGATCAGCAAGTCGGCGGCATGATCGATTTCTTCTTCCGAGGTATACCACCCGACGCTGAGGCGAATCGTCCCACGCTTATCGGTCTCCTTCACTCCCATGGCGGCCAGCACAGGCGAGCTGTTTCCGCCCCCTACCGTTTCACTGCAAGCGGTTGCCGCACAGATTTCGGGGACGCGTCTGAGTAACTCTTGGCCCGACACGTTTGGAAAGTTCACGCATAAAGTGTTGGGAATTCGCTCGACCTGCGACCCGTGGATAGCGATAGGTTCGACGATCGACTCCATCAATCGACGGCTGAATCTTCGCGTCAAATGCGTGAGCTTTTCCGCGGCATCATCGATACTGCGTCCCACAAGATTGGCTGCCTTGCCCATGCCGACCCAGGCCATCACGTTTTCCGCTCCGGCTCGTAACGAATGCTCGGCACCGCTACCATGAATGATGGGTTGAAGCGAAGTTCCTTGTTTGACGTACAGGGCCGCAGCACCTTTCGGGCCATAAAACTTATGAGCCGTAATGCTGAGCAAATCGACTCCCAACTGCTTGGGGCTTACATGGATCTTTCCGGCTGCCTGGCACGCGTCGCTATGGAGCAGGACTTCATGTTCCTGGCAAATCTTCGCCAACTTGTCGATCGGCTGAATGACGCCGGTTTCGTCATTGGCCAGCATCACGGAGACAAGCTTGGTATCCGTGCGTATCGCTTGGGCAAGGGCATCGACGGATACGATCCCATGCCGATCGACCGGAACGACTGAAGTCTCACAACCCATCGCATGGCAGTGATTTGCCGTCTGGGTGACGGCCGCATGCTCGACGGCGGAAACGATGATATGGCATGGCTGCCGCTGGGCAAGATAACGCTGAACGACTCCCTTGATCGCCAGATTGCAACTTTCGGTTCCCGAAGCACAGAAGATGATTTCGTCGCTAGTGGCACCCAATAGGTGCGCGACTTGTCCACGGGCATCTTCCAGCGCCTCGTCAATGGCACGACTTCGCGCATACATCCCGTCAGGGCAGGCAAAGTACTCCGCCATAAAGGGGAGCATCGCCTCTTGGACGCTTGGTGCGATGGGGGTTGTCGCGTTGTAATCGAGGAAGATCGACTTCATCAGACCTTGGGTAGAGCCCCCTTAAATCCAAACTCCGTATAGGATTTAGGAAGAACGATCGCCGTAATCTTCATGTAACTGATGGAACTGAAGGGAATGATCGCTTGCCGTGCCCCGATCGCGTCGGGAGTTTGGCGTTGGACGACGACCATGTGGTCGTCGTAGGCGAAACCGACGAAAGGAATCGATTCGTTAAGCTCGGTCATGATGACCCCCTTTTGGGGCATGTCCTTGGGCCAACGCTCGAGCAAGTCCAGCCAGATATTCTTTTCGGGGTTCACAAGTCATTCCAAGGTAGAAGTTTTCACTCAGACACCGCTTCATAACAGAGTGTCGGAAAGGAAATCGTTACGATTGCAATAAACTTCCCTTAGGTTGCGAATTCAAAAAGCTTGTTGAATTCAGCAAAATCGTTATCTCAGAACGGTTTGCGGCTTCTTTCCGCGACTGACAAAGTACTCGACATTTGGACACGAATGGGTGATACTTAAGGCGGCCTAGCACTTCAAAAGACACGCTCGTCAGTGACTTATCACCCATTAAGGATTTCCGGAAATGATCAACCGCCGACACGGCTTCACGCTGGTTGAATTGCTAGTCGTGATTGCCATTATTGGAATCTTGGCAGGCTTACTACTTCCAGCCGTCAATATGGCCCGTGAAGCGGCCCGCCGAGCCGACTGCATGAACAACATGAAGCAGATCGGTTTGGCTGTGCAATCCAAGATGAATTCGCATCCCCGCAACGAGATGCCTCCACATCGATCGTGGTCGAAGAATGTCGGTTCGGGCGCAAAAGCTGCCTACAATACGAATGAAATCGTCGGCTGGGTTGTTCCACTGCTAAGCCAACTTGATCGCCAGGACTTGAATGAACTCTACATCGCAGGCAACGGCACTTACGCCGCGTATGATCCGAGAAACCTGGACGACAAGGTCATCCAGGCATTAGTCTGTCCGAGCGATCCACTGGATCCTGCCGAAACCAATCCCGTTAGCTACTACGCCAACGGCGGTTTTCTGAACAACACGACAGACCTCACCGATGCCCTCGATCTGGAAGCCAACGGGGCCTGGAGTGATGCGAGCAACTTGGATGATGGAACGAATGAACAAAACGAAGTGAAAATGACCGGGTCCAAGTTCAAAGATGGTTTGGCCAATACATTGCTGATTAGCGAACGCGTTCGTATCCCGAGCTTTGGTGCCTCTGGTGCCGGCGTGAAGTGGAATGAAGAAATCAACGAGTCGGACGCATCCTTGTTGTGGAACGATGCTTTCTCCACAACGGGTGGCCCCATTTCTCAAGGTAATCTTGCTGACCCGCTCGGAGGCGACTACCTTCCATCAAGTTATCACGGCGACACGGTCTTGATGACCTTCGTTGACGGTTCCGTGAAAGTCGTCAATACAGAAATTGAAGCCGATGTTTACGGCCGCTTGATGACCAGCGATGGTCGCGATGCCCGGCTGCGTGGTGCGTCGGCTACTTACTTCGCCAATGGCAATACGACCACTGGCAACTGGCAGCAAGACGCGCTAAGTGAGGAAGATCTACCGTAAGGTCGTGACGCGCCAGCTGACGTTCAGTACATTCAGAGACATCCTTTCAACCGCGAAAGGATGTCTCTTTTTATTTTTTGGGAAAGAAGCTGCGTGACGGATTCCGACATTCTTGGCCAATTCGAGTTACCGCAACTGCACCAGATGTATATGCAGATGGCTCTGCAGCAGGCCGAGTTGGCCGCTCGCAGTGATGAAGTGCCGGTTGGCGCCGTTATTGTGCGCGAGGGGAGCATCATAGCCGCGGCGCACAATCAGAGAGAGATGCTACGAGATCCTACCGCTCATGCCGAAATGATCGCCATCACCCAGGCTGCCGAGGCCGTTGGGGGTTGGCGGCTGGAAGATTGTATCTTGTACGTTACCCTCGAGCCGTGTCCTATGTGCGCTGGGGCAATCCTTCAAGCTCGCATTCCGGTGGTGGTTTATGGAGCACGCGATCCCAAAGCGGGAGCGGTCAACTCGCTCTACGAGATGCTGAGCGATTCCCGACTAAACCATCGCTGCGAGGTCGTTTCCGGGGTGTTGCAGGATCGCTGCGGCCAGGTCCTGACTGAGTTCTTTCGGCAACGTCGGGCCGAAGGAAAGAAGTAGTTATTAATCCGGGCTGGCCATTTCATCCAGAGCCGAGGGTTTCGACGGGAGATAGCCAAGCCGATTCAATCGTGTGATGAAGTCGGTTTCGCAAAGGAGACGCCAGCGTTTGGGGTCCGGGTGTTGAATGAAAACAGCCTCTGCATTGGGCATAAGATCGGAGATTCGCTTTGGGTGATCACAAAGCCATTTGACCCAGTCGCCAGCACTTCCGAAATCTGGGGAGTCTGAATCGGCCTCCTGGTGATACTTGGCAACAGCTTCCGGATAGGCGGCAATGACTTCCTCATGCCCTTCGTGAGGAAAGATGAAAGCGAATGCGTCTTTACCCCAAGCGTCCCGCAGTTCGTCGACTACCTTCTCGATGTCGGCAATGTGAAAGACCTTCGCGTGTGAATCTTCGCAGACGAATGTCCGCTCCGAATGTGCTTCCCAAGGTTCCGTACTGACTTTGGAAGTATCAACGATCGCACCCACGTCGCGATGGCGGGCAATTCGACGGAGAAACTCAATCGGCATCGGCTCGATACCCACGGCATCGATCAGATGGTAGTTCTCTCCAACATCCTTGGCGAAAAAGGTAGCGAATTTGCGTCGAACCAGGTCTTCGAAAACCCAAGTTCGCAAGGGGGCATCGGGTGCTTCCTCGCCACCATCGATGGTGACATGAAACTCGGTCTTGCCGGCAACAAATTTGTCACCGGTGTAGATCGTGGCATACGGAACACCAACGTCATTCAGCTTGGTTCCGTTCTGGCTTTGAAGATCACGCAGGCGGCAACGTTTCTCTTCGCAATCGAGGCCGAAATGCATTCCTGAAATCGAAGCATCGCCAACGACCGTGACGTCGGCCATCTGATTGCGCCCAATGATGACTGTTTGTCCTGGAATCAGCCAAACGTGCCGCTTGCCGGTCGCGTCTTCGAAAGTGACGTTCAGACGAAGGATGCGAACAGAGTCACTTCTGCGAGTAGCCTCCGCGTCGCTAATCTTGGAATCTTCGTTCTCGACTTCAGCGGAAATCTTCTTCGCGAGTTGCTCGATTTCATGACCATACTCGTCCGTCGATTCCAGCGCCTCGGTCGCTTCCAGAGCCCTTGGGCTCATGGCCTGTGCTGTTGGAGCAAATGGCTTCTTGCCTTCTGCTAATTTCTGAGCATCCTTCTCACGAAGGCGTTGAATTTCGGGATACATAAGGGGATCGACAACCGTGGTTGTGATCTCACCTTCAAAGCGTACTTGAAACTCGGAATTGCCAGCGCGAATCGTATCGCGGTCGTGCAGTTCAACGAGGTTAATTCGAATGCCGTTGACGAACGTACCATTGGTGCTGTTCAGGTCACGAATGCGGCAGCGAGACTTGTCACAGAGAAGTGCGAAATGAAGTCCCGACATGGCCCGATCATCCGAAATGGATAAATCGGCATTTGCCTGGCGGCCAACTCGAAACATCGAGCCTTGCTCGGCCGTGATGATTTCCCCCTGGGCAGGACCTTCCTGGACCGTCAAATAAGCGCGC
This sequence comes from Bremerella volcania, assembly GCF_007748115.1. NCBI lineage: Bacteria > Pseudomonadati > Planctomycetota > Planctomycetia > Pirellulales > Pirellulaceae > Bremerella > Bremerella volcania. The sequence goes on along the minus strand of NZ_CP036289.1, from coordinate 5,018,431 downwards.
ATGGCTTGTCTATCATTCCTAGTGGTTACGCTCTCAGACTGTCGGCAACATTCACATGAGCTGAAGAAATCAACCGTCAATGTTTTGCCCAAATCTAGATGCGATTTCGTTTCCCCTCGGACGAATCAACATCTGCCTCTGAGTATACCGCTGAGACCCGCGCGAATCACCCATTGGGACTGTGAAACCCGGAGAAAAAGTGGTCAAATCATGCGGTGGTCACCAGCCGTCTCGCGTCATGATCGAAGCGGGGGCATCGCGGCGGCTGATTTCGGAGCGTATGAAGACTGAGTAAAGCTCAGTCGTAAAAGATCCTATTTCGCAGCAGCCGACTTGGCGTCTTTCAGTTGCTGAAACTCAGGTAGTTTTTTATAGAATGGATCGAGTGGATAGCACCCCGAGATGATTCCATTTCGCGGTGCCGAGGTACAGTCGCTAAACGTACGGCACACTTTCTTACGCGGCATCGAGCCTTCTTCAAGTGTCACTTGCGGCAGCTCGGGCAGGGAAAGCACCATGCGCCCCAGGCCAACGCTGTCGACCCAGCCAGCGCGAACCACGGCCTGAGCGACGTGGGGAAGATACTCTTGCAAATAGGTGTAGCCGGTACCGACCATCATCATTTCCGGCACCGCATTCTTAACCTCGCGAACTGCTTCGACCTGACGGGCAACACCCACTAGAGGGTCTTCCGGTGGCGGATAGCCGTCGCTCGGGGGAAAGATGGCTGGGCGTTGGATGTGCGGGTTGTAATAGGGGCTGCCGGCTGAAAGGTTGACCGAGAAGACGCCCGATTCGTGGAGCAGTTTGATCAACCGGATCGGTTCGCTCAGATCCATTTCCAAAGGATTCTCGGCGTTAACACCGAAGCCGTACTCATAGGGCAGCAGGTCTTGGAAGTCGATCGGTTCGCCGGCTTCGAGCCCCGCATGAAATGGAATCAAGTCGAATACGCTCAGCCGAACGCCAATCATCAGCCCTGGGCACTCTTGCTGAATGCGGCGGATGATAGTCAGCAAGAGCCGAGTTCGGCCTTCGAAGTCGCCGCCAAACTCGCCAGCACGAGACCTGGCACTGAGGAACTCGTGCAGCAGGTAGCCGTGGCAACACTTGACGTCCACGAAGTGAAAGCCAAGCTGTTGAGCGATCTTCGCCGAGGTAACGTAGTTTTCGATCAGTTGGTAAAGCTCGGCGTCGGTCCAGATTGCACGGTCATCATCCGAGTCAATGCCGACTCGGGCATCCAGAATCGGGTGATGATAGGCGATGCGTGGTTCGGCGATCTGTTTTTGATTGGGGCGGCTGTAGCGTCCCGAGTGGGTCAGTTGCAGCCCAATCATCAAGTCGGAAGGATCGCCGATCTCATTCTTGTGCGCGTTGACGAGCGAGTCGTAAAGCTTCTCCAGGCCGAAGCGATTCGATTCGGTCCCCAGCGTCTGATTGGGGTTTGCCCGGCCATCTTCCTGAACGGCGGCAGCCTCCCCACCCCAAATCAGCTTGGCGCCGCTTCGCCCAAAATTTTCCCAGCGACGAATCGTAAACTCCGTCGGCGATCCATCGGTATTCGCATCCCAGCCTTCCATAGGGTGGATGCACCAGCGATTGCCGATCGTGAAGCCCTCAGTCGGTAGCGGAGCAGCCATCGGCGAGCCTTGGTCCCGTGTCAGAATCGAATCATCGCACGGCAGGCTGAGCCCCAACTGCGTCAGGCGATCACGAAACGCTTCGACGGTTTTCAGCTGGGCTACTTTGATGAAGCGATCACTCATGGGCTAAGCTCAAGGGGAAGAGGCGGGTCGGAGTTCCGAATAGGCGAGGACGAATTTGTTCTGCTGGCCAGTGACGAATTGAACCGTAGCCGTGCGTTTGGCTCCTTCGCCACTCATGGCAATGATCTTGCCCAATCCGTAGGTCGGATGAATGACGGGCATGGATTGATGAAATTTGTCCGGATTCAGTTTCGGTTTCGACGAACTCGGACCTTTCACCATGTCGGCTGCGGTCATCAGCATTTTAGTCTGGGGTGAAGGATCATGGCTTGGCGAGTCGTCAGAAATATCGCCCGATTTGCCAATCTGGCTGTAGTCATCTTCGGGAATCTCGTGGATATCGTCCCATTGCTGGGATGTCGGCGCATATCGCCCCAAGGCGGCCTGAAAGTCCATCTCTTCGCGTGGGAGCTCAAAGAGGAACTTGCTCGGGACGGTCATCATGCGGCGGCCGCGGAAGTCACGCTGGTTCGCGGTGCTGAGTTCTAGCTCTTGCTGGGCCCGGGTGATCCCGACGAACATCAAGCGTCGCTCTTCCTCGAGTTGTGCATCTGAATCTTTCGAACGTTCGTGCGGCAGCAACCCTTCTTCGATGGCCACCATGAAAACGTGGGGAAACTCGAGTCCTTTGGCCGCGTGAAGCGTCATCAGCGTGACGCGGTCGAGGGCCGTGTCGAATTCATCGGTCTCGTTGACCAGTGCCTTATCTTCCAAGTACTGCTCGAGGGTACCATCTTCAGGGTGCTGGAAATCGAATTCCCGGGCCGATGAAAGAAGCTCGTCGATGTTTTCAAGCCGGGAAAGGTCCTCTTCGTCGTCGGAGTTTTCGTATTGGGCTCTGAGGCCTGTCTCGCTCAAGATCGCCCCGAGGATCTCTTCCACGGGCTCGTTGATCTTCAGTGAAATTCGATCGAAGATGGCGACAAACTTGGCAACCGCGACGGCGGCTCGTTTATTCAGCGAGTCGATCATGCCTGCCTCACGGGCGGCATCCATCATCGAAATGCCATGGTCCAACGCGTGGACCTGAAGCTTGAGGATCGTCGACTTGCCAATGCCGCGGGCAGGTGTGTTTACGATTCGCGCAAACGCCACGTCGTCTCGCGGATTGTTCATCAGCATGGCGTAGGCCAGCACGTCCTTGATTTCTTTACGCTGATAGAACTCGACGCCACTGACGATCATATAAGGAATGCCCTGCTGGCGAAGGGCTTCTTCGTAAGCACGCGATAGTGCGTTCACGCGATAGAAGATCGCAAAGTCACGCGGACGACGTTTGCCTTGAGCGACATACGTCGCGATACGCGTCGCGATCGCTTGCGCTTCCTCGTGACTGGTCGTATACGTCAACAAGCGAACCGGTTGCCCTGGTGCATGGTCGGTAAAAAGAGACTTTTTCTTGCGCCGCTTGTTGTGACCAATAAGCTGATCCGCCACGGAAAGGATGTTGGGCGTACTCCGAAAGTTCTGTTCCAGGCGAACGACTTTGACCCGATCGAAGTCTTTTTCAAAGTCGAGAATGTTATTCAGGTTCGCTCCTCGCCAGCCGTAAATGGACTGGTCAGGATCTCCGGTAACACCCAGGTTGGGATACTGTTGGGAAAGAGACCGCACGAGCAAGTACTGCACCAGGTTGGTGTCCTGATACTCGTCGACCAGGATATAGCGAAAGCGTTCGTCGAGCGCTGCCCGTAGGTCGGGGTTTTCCTGCAGCATCTGGGCGACCAGCATGAGCATGTCATCGAAGTCAACGGCATTGGCCGCGCGAAGCTGCCGCTGGTATTCCGGGTAGACGTCTTGCACGATCGAACTGATCGCGTTGGCGGAATTTGCTTCGTATCTTTCAGGCAGAACCATGTTGTTCTTGGCCCAACTGATCGCCTTGGCAACTTTCTCAGGGGTCGCGTGCGACATCGAAATTTCTTCGGTCTGAAGAGCACGCTTAAGAATTTGAAGCGAGTCGGAGGTGTCGTAGATCGTGTAGTTCGACTCGAGTCCCACCAGGCTGGAATAGGCCCTGAGCAGCCGCGCACAGAATCGGTGGAAGGTGCTAACCCAGACGGTGCTTTCGGGAGCCAACCGCTGGACGCGGGATCGCATCTCTTCAGCGGCCTTATTGGTAAACGTGAGCGCAACGATCTGCGATGAGTAGACACCGCTACGCAGCATGTGCGCGATGCGATGAGTGACGACGCGCGTCTTTCCACTGCCAGGGCCGGCCAGGACGAGGATTGGTCCGTCGACATGAGAAACGGCTTCCCGTTGGCTGCTGGTCAGTCCCTCAAATAAATAATCGGTCATCCATCAACCTATCGAAAGAATGCTAGCGTGCCTGGCAAACCAGGATCGCTAGCATCACTTAGGTAGTTTCCGTAAATTTTTCCGAAACTGGTATTCAATTCTAAAGAAATGAGTATAGTAAACGCGATCGCGTCGCGAGACCCATCGGCCAGGACCCATGACTCCGGCCATACGTTGAGCGACCACGAAAAGGTGGTTCTAGGGATGAACCACTACCATTTTCACTTTTCCATTTGCGATAGGGAGGGAACCCATGCCACGAATTCCTCTGAATGCGGCTGACCAACAACACGACGACCTGTTGGCCAAGCTGGAAATGAGTACGGCGGAAATCGGTTTGACCGTCCGCACGACAAATTGCCTTGAGGAAAAGGGCATCTTCACCGTTCGCGATCTGCTGAATTGCACACCAGCCGACTTGTTGAGTATTTCCAACTTCGGCGAAAAGACCCTCGACGAGGTCTATTCGGCGCTGGAAGGCGTCGGGTTCTATCGTCACACTCGCCAACTCGCTCGCGCCACGGCCGTTGCCGTTTAACGAGTCCCACGAAACGTTCGCAGCACAAACCTGGCGTCCCCGTTCGACTGATTGGCTATGGGGACTTGCCAATCTGAAAACAGCGAATCGGACCTCCCCGGGTACCCGTTTCGCGAACAAGCAAATATCCACCGCTTAGCGCGGGCAGCGCACGGACGATGTCGTTGCTCGCGCGGAAGCGGCTGATTTCTGCGAATTTCTTTTCATCGGGAAGAAACAGGATCGCTGTCCCTTCATTGGTCACGGCGATCAACTTCCTATCCGCATAGATCAGGTGCGCCGTCCCTGGCAATTGTTCTGACCACATTACACGGCCGGTGGCTAGTTCGACGCATCGTAGTTCCGGCGAACCCAAATCTTCGCGTCCGTGAATCCCGTACAGGTAATCTCCTACCAGAACCGGCGTGTTGTATTGACTGGAGAGGGTGTCGTCGTTTTCCCAAATCGGTTTGAACTGGGTTTTCTCAAGTTCAACCAGTTTGGCCCCTACTCCGTAACTGGCAGTAACGAAGAGTTTGTTGCCAGCCACGATTGGTGTCGCGGCGTTCACGGTTGGACCTCTCGCCCCGAATGGAAATCCATATAGAACACTTCCTGTGAAGGGATCGACCACCACGGTTTGTAGCCGCGTTACAAATACGGCGTAGGGGCGATCGGCAATCTTGGCCATCACGGGCGAGGAATAGCTGGCCGCATCATCGACGGACTTCCATTGAAATTGGCCATCTTCCAGGTTCACCGCCACGATTCCTGCCCCGTTGCGTCCCCCCACATTTACCAGTACGGACTTTTCGAAAACGATTGGGGTACTGCCTGCCCCGAAATATCCGTCCGGAGCGCCGAAGTTGCCGGCCAGATCGACCTCCCACCGTAGCTTTCCTGTTTGTCGATCTACGCTGCGCAAAAAGCCTGCGGCACCGTAAACAATGACTGCGTCTTTGGTCACCACCGGCACGCAGCGGGGGCCGTCGTCGGGATTGATCGAAGCCTGATACGATGCCCGCATGTCGCGCGACCAGATCTTCTTACCGGTCTTCAGTTCGACCGCTTCGAGAAGTTCGGAGTTGCTTTGGCGATGGAACAGGTAGACCACACCATCTGCGACGGCGGGGCCAGCGTAACCACTACCAAGGTCTTTTTTCCAAACCTCGGTGGGGCCCCGCCTGGGCCATTGATCGAGCAGGTTTTCCTCTTCCGCATGGCCATTTCTTTGAGGGCCGAGGATTTGAGGCCAATCCCCGGCTTGAACTCTCAAGGCGAAAGCAACCACACCAAGGGTCAACGTTACGGTAATCAGGCAGAAACGGCGAGTAATCATCGGAGAAACCTGAAGGGAGTCGGTGCCGCGAAGTGGTGAATCCAGTTATATTTAGCATGGTATCGCGCCAAGGTACCGATCGCCAAACGGAAGGTCCTTGCGCGACATTCCTTGAATTGTGGCTTCTTCGGAAATCTGAAGATATCGTATGCCTCGCTGGTTTCGCATCTGGGAGAAAAAACGCGGTTCGCGCCGTACGGTTTCGCGTGTCGTAGCCAGTGTCGGGGAAACGTTCTTTTTCTCAGCGATTTTCTTTTTCGGCGTCATTTTCACAGCAATGACCGTCGCCTCGACCATGTTGGAAACTTGGCCGATCCGGACCATGTTTCCGGAAGTCGCCTACGTGGAAGGAGAGTGCACGGTTCAGGAAATCCGAGTAGTCCAACTCGGAACCGAAGACTATCCCCGCTATCAACCTGAAGCCCTGGTCTCATTGGATTTGCCCCAGCGGCAACACCATCGTTGGTCGCTCCGACGATCGCCCCTTACTTATTCTACGGAAGAGGCGGCCTGGGATCGGCTTAATGGGTACGAACCGGGCTGGATCTATCCCTGTTGGTACGATCCCGACAGCCCCGGTCAGAGCGTCGTCTTAGAGCGAACCCCGGCCTGGGGACTGTGGGTCATCTTTCTGGTGCTGGTTTCATTCATCGTCATTGGTGGCATCGGGCTGATTTATACGCTGCTGCTTATGGGGACATCGGTCGAACGAAGGGCCGCGATCGCGAAGAAAGCCAAAACGTTAGAGCTTCTCCGGGAAGCCATGCCCGCTACGACATATCCATCGATTCCTAATGATGCGAATCTGACCAACAGCCCCGGCGTGCGTCTCGCATTCCGCTTGCCGATCGAGGTTTCGCCCGGATGGTGGCTGCTGGCCACGCTTATTTTCAGTCTATTGTGGAGCGGTATGGCAGGCGTGTTCTTCATCGCCGCATTGGGTAACCATCTGGCCGGAAAACCGGACTGGATGTTGACGATCATCTCGCTGCCAACCATTGGAATTGCATTGGCGGCGATCTCTAAGTTTCTGCGCGAGGTCACCGCGCACACGCGAGTAGGACCCACCGGCTTGGAAATCTCGAACCATCCCCTTTATCCTGGTAAAGAGTACCGCGTATTCGTTACTCAGGCAGGAAAAATGAAGGTTCGGCAACTGCAGATCTTGCTTGTCTGCGAGGAAGCGGCCACATTCTTGCAGGGGACAGACGTTCGTAGCGAAACGAAACGCGTGGTCGAAGAGGAGGTCGCCGCTGCCAAGGGATTTGAAATCAAGCCAGGGCTGCCGTTCGAGGCGGACTATCAGCTTAAAGTGCCTGAAGGTTGTATGCACAGCTTTAAGTCAGATCACAATGCGATCCACTGGAAACTAGTCGTGCAGATCAACGCCGATCACGGTACGCGGTTGAGTCGTAGCTTTCCGATCGTCGTCTATCCGGCGGAGTTGGAGGTTGCCCGATGAACCTCGAACCCAAGATTGAGATCACGCTGGATCGTCCCAATCGAACTTATCTACCAGATGACGAACTGATCGCCAGCTTCGAGATCAAAGGAACTCGCCCGTCCGAAGTCCAGGCGATCGAAGCTTCCGTGCTTTGGTATACCGAGGGGACTGGCGAAGAAGACCTGGCTACCCACGACTTTCGGCGTCTCTTGCCGATCGATCGGAACGATGCCGACCTGACCAAGCGTCGCAAGTTTCAAACAAGATTGCCGCGGAGTCCGCTTTCGTATCAGGGACTGATCGTCAAGATTCGCTGGGCGGTTCGCGTGCGCGTCTTCATGCACCAGGGAAAGGAATACATGGAGGAAGTTCCTTTTAACCTGGGCGAGTTGGCACCAGCGGTACCGATTGCGACGAAGCGATCGTCGAGAAAACGAGCCGATGATGCGGCGTAATCCCTTTTCAACGCGGTTTACCCGTCCCGGAGAGATCCCGTTCGTCTTTCCGGCTGGGCATTCGTTGGAATCCGTTATCGCCGCCATTGAGCAGCCAGGTGCGCAAGGCGCGATTGTTGGGCCCCACGGAAGCGGTAAATCATCGTTGCTGGAAACACTCAGCCAGCACTGGTCGAAGCTTGGACTCATCGAGCAACGTGTCCGACTGACAGCATCGCGAAAGCATGAAGTTATTCCGCTTGGCGATCTCGATTCAGATTCACTACTGGTGATCGATGGTTTCGAACAGCTTGCGTTTTGGAAGCAGCGGTGGATTCGCTGGCGCTGTCAGCAAAAAGCGGTTCGGCTGCTGGTCACAACGCACGGCGACTGCGGTCTGCCGGTCATTCTGATAACGCAGCCGGATTGGCCATTGGCGCTGAAGCTATCTTCGATGCTTCTTGCCAGCGACGTAACACCTTACGAAGCTGATCTTCGAGCCGTGTGGGAAGAAGATCCCGGCGATATTCGTGACTACTTCTTCCGGTTGTACCACTGGTGCGAATTAAACGGCATTTACCAATCGCAGGGGCAATTCGCCCAGCAATAAGGGCTGGCTGTCTGAATTTGACGGCTTGATCGGTAATCTTTCGCTCCTCAGCATCGCTTTGCCAAGTGGAATGCGTGTCGGTGATATGGGCTTAGTTGAGCAAATCCATGAGATTTTTCCTGTTCCGGCTCAAGCCTGTGATCTATTCTTCACCGTCCCTTTTATTGATGCGAGGCAATGGAAGCCCGATTTTTGGAGGTTCGAAGGATCGACGACCTGACGCGTTTTCAACCGGAAGGACCTTTCCCGGATGACTGCTTCGCCGATCAAAACCGTTCTCACCCTGGTGGTGTGCACCCTGACAGTTTTCAACAATCCCAGCTCGGCCCAGGCCTGTTGGCTGACCGATTGGCTGTGGGGCACTGACGAAGCATATCCTGTCGCGCCGCCGGTGATTACCACGAACTATCCCGCTTACCCCGCCGTTCAGGCGAACTACCTGCCTTCGGTGGTTGGCTCGTGCCCAGCACCATCGCCTGTGACGACGGCCGGATATGCCCCACAGATGAACTACAACTCGCAGTATCAGCGAGTCCCGGTCACCGTTTACCGTCCGGTCCCCGTTTATCAGCCGAACTCGGCAGGCGTTCCCGTCGTTGGCTATCAAGGATGCACGACTTCGCGTTATCAAGTTCAACGCGTACCCGCTTTCGGGGCTGCTCCTGCTCCTTCGAGTTGTGGCTGTGCCGCCGCAGGCTACAACGCACCGGTCGTTCCTTCGCCTGGAGCAACAATCACCGCGCCTCCTTCGGGGCAATGGGTTCCACGAGTCGAAGAACAACCTATCCAATACTCGCAACCTCAGCCGCAACCACAGTATCAATCGGCGCCTGCTTCGCCGTCGTATGGTGCAGGCGGTTCGATTTACTCGCCACAGCCTGGTGCCTCGGCCACTCCACAGTACCAGGTCAATCCTCCACCTGCACAAGGTGGTCAGCCGGCCGATACGCGACCTGCACTGCGACCAGAACTGGAAGGTCCGGTTCTCAATGGTTCGGGTGGCGTGTCCATCGAAAGTTCCACCAGTGCCGCGCCGTTGAATCGATACATTCCGCAGCCAGTCACCAGCCAGCGTCCTGCTCCGACGACGGTTACGCCATCGTCGACCGCTCCGGCACCCTCTGGGCAGTGGAAGGTCACCCCGGTGACTCCGATTCCGGATCCACAGTTTTCCAACTCAGGTTCGGCCAGCGAAGCACCACGTTTGCTCGATCCACGCGATAAGACGGCAGGTCTTGATCAGCGATCCCTCGTGATTCCGGTTGGCTACGAAATGCCTCAGCAGCCACCGCGTCGATCGTTCACGCCGCCGACGGCTTCCATTCAAGCCGACAACGGCGGTTGGTACTCGCTTAGCAAGTAGTGCGAGATTCCAAACCAATCCATCGTGAAAGGGGCTCCTCAAACGGAGTCCCTTTTTCATGCGCTGACTAGGGGGAGTTGATCGATCCAAATGGCAATCGCTACGCTGAATAAGGACATACGATCACCTTTCAGCGAATAACGCCATGAACAACGCTCAAATCGCTGCCAAGTTTGAAATGCTGGCAGATCTTCTCGAGTTCCAGGGAGCGAATAGCTTTCGCATACGAGCCTATCGCAACGCGGCTCGCACGATTGAAGGCCTGTCACAGCAAATCAGTGATATTCTGGACGACTCCTCCCAGAAACTGACCGACCTCGAGGGAATTGGCAAAGATTTGGCGGAAAAGTGCCAGGTACTGGTCGAGACCGACAAATTGCCGCAGTTGGAGGAACTTCAAAAGAAGATTCCTCCGTCGGTATTGGCCATGTTGCGGATCCCTGGCTTGGGACCGAAAAAGGCTGCAGTGATCTATAAAGAGCTGGGGATCTCGACGCTGGAAGACTTAAAGCAGGCATGCCTGGACGAAAAAATCCGGGCTCTCAAAGGCTTCGGTGCGAAGACCGAACAAACGATTCTCAGCGGCATCGATCTCGCCGCGACGGCCGAGCAGCGTGTTTATTGGGCCAAAGCCGACAAGCTGGTGCAGCGTCTCAGGGAACATCTGGAGAGCGTGAAAGGTATCGAAAAGCTGACCTTTGCTGGTAGCTATAGGCGCGGCAAGGAAACCGTTGGTGACATCGATATCCTGACTGTCGCTGAGTCCTCGACCGAAGCGATGGATTGCCTGGCAGAGTTTCCCGAAATGGAGGAAGTCATTGCCCGGGGGGATACGAAAATGTCCATTCGACTTGCCAGCAACATGCAAGTCGATCTTCGCGTCGTTCCTGCCAAGAGCTACGGCGCTGCGAGCCTGTATTTCACAGGATCGAAAGAACATAACGTTAAGATTCGTGGGATTGCCAAGCAGCGTGGAATGAAGATCAACGAATACGGCGTGTTTCGTGTGAATGAGGACGGGAGCGAGACCTTTATCGCGGGCGAAACGGAAGAGGATGTTTACGCTGCCCTCGATCTACCATGGTTCCCGCCTGAGCTTCGCGAGAATCGCGATGAATTCAAGCTTGCCGAAACGGGCCTGCCTAAGTTGATCACCGTTGAAGACATCGTGGGAGACATGCACATGCATACCGATGCGACCGACGGCGTGAACACGTTGGAGGAGATGATCGAGGGATCGATTGCGAAGGGATATCAATACATCGCAATCACCGATCACTCCAAACGCGTCAGCATGGCCAACGGCCTGAATGCGGAGCGACTGCTGGATCAATGGAAGACGATCGACGAATTGCAAAAGAAGTACGACGGCAAGATTCAGATTCTCAAGGGGCTCGAATGCGATATTCTCGAACAGGGAGGGATGGATCTACCGGATGATGTGCTGGAGCAAGGAGATTGGATCATTGCCAGCGTGCATTATGGTCAGAATCAGTCGAAGCAGCAGATCACCGATCGAATTGTCGGGGCGCTAGAAAACCCAAACATCTGCATTGTCGCCCATCCAACCGGAAGACTTATCAATCGGCGCGAACCGTACGAGGTCGATTTGGACGCCGTGTTTCAGTGTGCGAAAGAAAATCGCAAGTTCGTCGAACTCAACGCCAACCCTGCCCGGCTCGACTTGAACGACGTTTACTGTCACACCGCGAAAGAGCAGGGCATCTTGATCGGCATCAACAGCGACGGCCACAAGGTCGAAGGGCTGGACGTCATGCGTTATGGCATATTGCAAGCACGCAGGGCTGGTTTGACTAAAGAGGATGTCGTCAACACACGTCCTTGGAACGACATTCTGAAGCTACTCGGCAGGGCTTAGCCCATCGCGTCGCGAATTGTCTCGATGAACTTAGGGCATTCCTGGCGAGGGTCTTCGTTCTCTTCGTACTCTAGGACGACGAAGCCACGATAGTTGGCTTCGCCCAGGATATTGAAGATCCGTTTGAAATCGGTGGGGACTTTCTTCTTGTCAGGCCCCGAGACGACCACTTTGATTTGAGCATTGAGCGCATAAGGAGCGATTTGGGCCAGCTCTCCGTAAATGTCGTTGCTGTGGAAATTGCCGGAGTCGAGGTTCACGCCGAACCAATCGCTTTCGACGTCATGCACGATCTTGAGCAGTCCTTCGGCGGTCGCCGTCGGGCCTCCATGATTTTCCAGAGCGAGGAATATGCCATGCTGGCCGGCATATTGGCACACTTCATTCAAACCATCGACCATCAGACGATGCGTTTCCTCAGCCGAGATCCCTTTCTTTTGATGACCGGCAAACACGCGAATGACCGGTGCCCCTAGCTTGGCGGCGTTTTCAATCCAAGTCTTGGTAAGCTGAATTTGCTGATCGCGCTGCTCGCCAGGCGGATGGCCAAAGTCGTTCCCGATGGCCGTGCCGGAGACGCTAAGACCTTGGCGAAACGCATGAGACTTCAGGTCGTAAAGGAAGCCGGCCTGGACATCTTTCGGGAAGTAATACGAAGTCAGCTCGGTTCCATCCAACTGCATCTTGGCGCAGTCGTCGATGAAGGTCTTCAGTGTGACCCCTGAATTGGCGTCCTGCAGCAGTTTGCGATAGCTATAGGCCGCCAGGCTTAACTTGAATTTAGGAGCACTACGATCGGCAATCGGCTGCGCCGCTTGGGAAGATCCGGCGATGATCCCGGACGCGGCGAGCCCCGCAGTCCCCATCATCCAGTTTCGGCGAGTGCACTTTGACGTTGACTGCATAGCAGGGCTCCGTATCAGGCAGGTTTGTGGAAGGAAGGGAGATTAGGCGCCGGCGCTCGCTGGTTCTGGAGTGGCGGTCTCTTGCTGGGGGGAACTGGATGTCTCTTTGGAAGCGATCTCCAGGGTTTCCCAAGGGGCAAACGCCAGGGTCAAACCAATCATTAAGATAGCAAATTCCCAGTGCCCGGTAACGAGCCCCAGGCCTACCCAATGGAAGACTGCCAGCACGGCCAATAGCGGTCGCCAGATCCGGAACCAAATCAACAGGCCAAAGGCCAACTCAAAAAAGACCACCAGGTGAGTCCAGCCGAAGACGAGTAATCGTGACCCCTGCGAGCCCCCCAGGAACGTAAGATCGATCAAGCGGTTATCAGGCTGGGCTATCAGCCACCACATGGCCTCGCCATTCCACCACACTGGGTTGCCCAGCTTGGCAAACGCCATCATCCAATAGAACGCAACCACATGCACTTGAATCAACCGAGTTGCCAAGTGCGCGGTGAAGGAAGGAGGCACCTCTTCCGTGTCTCCTTTCCTTGCTCTCAGCCAAGCATCCACCGAGAAGTAGGCACCACACGGAGCCAGGCAAAGGTAAATCATGACCGGGCAGAGCAGGGGCTCAAGTACACCCATCAGCATTGGAGCGCGTTCGGCATACGAAAGCACGAACAGCGTGGCGATGACCGACGTGATTCTCGTTTGGAACCCGACGGCGAAAAGCAGGATCGAAATCAAACCAACCACATGCAGTGCATACAACTGCATGGATGAATGGGCCAAATAAAAGATCGACCAATAGTAGACCCGGACAGTCGGATCAGAAGCACCCGTCAAACGATAGGTTCGATCCAACGGAAGAACGCCACCATCAGCAAACCAAATCGCCAATTCCGATGTGAAGGTCAGGGCATAAATCAAGGCCACCACGCCAGCAACAATCCGCAGACAGCTGACCGTTTTGGGGCTGTCTCGCTGGAACCAGAACTGATTCCAGCCGGAAGAAATAGTGTCGGTGAATTGACTGAAATAGGTACCAAGCACGCGTGGGATTCCTGTGTTACTCGACGGGGGCGACGTGTTCGGTCGCCATTTCTTTAATTAGCTGGAATGACCCTTCGGGATCGACGAGAACGGTCGCTCGGTAAAGCTCTGTCTCGTACGACGGATCTCTTGGATCAGCGGCGAAAACCTGGCCATCTATTTCCAACTCCATCGGTTGTGGACGACGACGAATGCAGCGGATGGAAACTTTGTCGCTGCCGGTCGAGCGAAGGAAATATTGACCGATCCCTTTCGTAATCTCTGCCGGTAGCGTGTCGTCACTGATTTCTGCTTGCAGAGCAACGATCTTTGCCAGTCGCTGATAGCGGTAGGGATCTCTTGGCCCTGATCCAAGCATCGGGCCAGGTACTTCGTAGGTTTGGATTTCGCCTGAGGGAGTGTTTACCTCAACGCGAAAGAAATGCTCGTAGTCGGCCGGAGTCCCTGAGTACATGCTGTAGGGGGAAGCACGCACTTCCAGGTTCATCGGCTCTGTGTAGAGCTGAAAAAGATTTAGTAGCTTCTCGTGCAGCATGGACGAGTAGCCACCGCCGAGCGAGCTGGAAACAACAACCCAGAGACCGAACAGGTAAGCGAACAAGACCAACGAAATTGCGGTGCGTGTGCCGGGGCTGACCACATCTGAATCGGATGGGTTGGCAGGCGGGGATTTCGACTTCGACATACAGAGACTCTTCACCGAGGCGTCAGGCAGGAATACCTATTTGATTGTAATTGCCGCCAAGTGGAACAACGAATGATCTACGAAAAATGCTTGTTCGGCGAACCACGATGACTCAAATAAAAAGGCCCGGCCTTCTTGTTACGGAAGACCGGGCCTTTGATTAAGTTGTCTAAGGGAGGCGGGCAACAGGGCAAATCCCGCACACCTTCAGGCTCTTCTCTTGGTGACCGCAGGCCTGGTCACTAAAAGAGAAGTGAAGCCAAATTAGGCTTCTTCAGCTGCTGGAGGAGCTGGTGGAGCTTCTTCCGAAGGGGAAGCTTCGGCTGGAACTGGAGCTGGAGCAGGAGCTTCAACTTCAGGAGCAGCACAGGTTGGTTCCGGAGCACACGTGGTGCAACCGGTGTCACAACCACCGCAAACGACTGGTTCTGGAGCACAGCAGGTTGGCTCTGGAGCACAGCAAGTAGGCTCTGGAGCGCAGCAGCTGCGACGAGCCTTCAGGCGAGCGAACAGACCACCGCAATGCTTCTTGCGACCGCAGCAAGCTGGCTCAGGAGCACAGCAGGTCGGTTCAGGAGCACAACAAGCTGGCTCAGGAGCGCAGCACGATGGCTCTGGAGCACAGCAGGAAGCCTTGTGACGAGCGAACAGACCGCCACAGTGCTTACCACCAAAACAACCATGGCAACCGAAAGCGGCGTCAACTTGACGTTCGCCACCAATCAGGGCCATACCAACGACCGCGAAAAAGATCGCGATACCGAGAGTGAAAACACGATTCATTTGAGAATCCTCCAAGACTTCACTTACCGAAGTGTAAGGGAGTAAAACACGAAGACGCCGTCCGACGTGATCCCCCGACCACGACGGCACAACGTCGGAGGACATTACCCGGTGACTTGTTAGGATCACCGGAAATCCCGCGAACCGACGCAGCTTACCCTGTTGTGAAACTGTGGCGATTACGCGGAATTTATGCGTTACATAGCATAGGCCGTAAAATTACCAAGCCTGGAAGCTAAGTCAAGCAGTGCGACGGGAGTTTAGAGTATTTAGAGAAGATTTTCCAAGCCGCCGGTTGAGAGATCAGTGAGCTGTGCTTGACCACATTATCATCGCGGTTGTCCGTCGTCGTGCGAATTTGACCACGAAAAAAGCCTTGCATTAATGGGGAAGAGTCCATTGTTGCAAGGCTTAATGTTAAAATAGTTGCCTGTAACGGTAATTTAACGGTTTAGACTCGACGAATGAGACGCCGGCATTACCTGTGGGCTTCCCCCGGTGGCATTGCCGCGGCGGGTCAACTCCAGCTCGGCTCGCTGCTGTTGAGCCAGCATGTCCAGCGGGTCTTCAAAATTCATAACCAGTGGGGCTTCTCCGGAAAATAATTCGGTAGCCATGCCGGCAACCGCCCATCCGGAGGGTTCTTTGCGCAGTATCCAGACAATTTCGTAGGTCTGGCGACGTCCAGCATCATCAACATCAGTCCAGTTTGATTCAACGTGGCAGATATCGTGCGTTTCCGTGGTGTAGATTGTCTGACCCACGACAAACTTCGCCGTGTCGCTGCCAGGCGGTCGGACCACCATATCGTGTTTGGCCGTTTCGGTGCGTGCTTTGGAGGTTAGCAACCGGCTGGTGGTCGTGGCATCGCCTTGACGTAGCGACACGAGAAATAACTCGATGACCGACTTGGGGTCTTGAGCAGCCTTTTGGACTTCGTCCTTAACCACATCGACGACGATTTGCTCGTTGCCTGGGTCGTTCTTAGCGGTGCTGGTTGGATTATCGGATTGATTGCAACCGAAGAAGACGATCGCGATCAGCAACAGCCACGCGTGCTTGCTTCCCTGCATGACGCAATTTCCTTACGAGTAATACATACCGAGCCATCAAATTCTTGCTCAGGCCAATCGAAGATTAGCAGGAAATCTCGCAAAACACGCTGTTGGTGTCAACGTCGATTTCGGATCAATGTTTAGCCAGCACCCAGGCCCCGATCAAACGCGTCTTGCTCGCGGAGGTATATGGCCAGGGTCGACTCAAACGTTTGACTTGAGATTTTGTAGCTCGGTTCCTGGTCGGTGTAGTTGTTACAGTGCGCAACTAACAGGCGGTACAGAAATTTGAATAAATGGCGAGGAACGCGAAGTTGGCGAAAGGCTTCGAAGATACGCTGCTTGGAAATGCTCTCATCGAACAGATCCTGTACCGAGGGTGCCTCGCCGTTGGAAACCGCTTGGATCCGGGCACTCGCCACGTCGTATAACGCTTCGCTCGTCCACTGCAGCGATGGAATCATGTTTTGCTTGTCCAAGCGAGCCCGTTGATAGAACTCCTTGTTTTCCCGCTCGATAAACTGCTGGAGCTCGATCGGCAGCAACAGTTTCACCCCGAACCCTGACTGCTTCAGGAACTTATTGTCGAGCATCGGCCACAACAGAAGCTTCATTAGTTCCGGCGAACCATTGATCAGGTGGGGTTCGTCAACGCGGTCGACGATCACAATGATGCCAGTCACGTCGAGTGAACGGAGGATGCCGGAGAACTTGTTCAGCATCGCATAGCGGTCATCGGTTCGCGGATGCATGGGCAGCGGCTGAGACGACAGGTCGCTGATGGGAAAGGTCATCAACGTACGTGCCAGCGGGATCCGCTCGTGATTGCTGACCTTGACGTTTCGATAAATGCGATGGGCTTTCCATGTGGCCCGCAGCGCTTTGATCATCCACGGCATCCAGCCCACGATGAAGGCAATCAAGTAAACCCACCAGGGAAAATAGGGTGTGTTGGCGCTGATCATCAATGAAGTGAAAACCGCAATGCAGCCAATCGTTACGCCGACTCCCAGCGAAAACGCCGCCCATGATTGAAGCGACCAAAAGCCGAGTTTCTTCCGCAGGGCCGACCAGCGCGTCTTGAACGTCTCGGTCGTGGATTCATCGTAACAGGCAGCCAACAACAACAAATCGCGGGCCTGATTCTGGTCGAGTTTGGCGACACTCGAATCGCTGATGTCGCAGCCTGGCGTCGCCATGCTGTTTCGCGTCGCCAGAATACGATCGATCAGGCTCGTCACGCCAATCATCAAGATGGCGTCCATGTGATCCCATAGCATCCAACGCTTGAGCGTGCGGTCGGGGCGACGGCTTCGGCCGATCTGGTGTTCGCGAAACCGATCGAGGTAAGGATTGAAGTCGTCGTACTCAATCACGTAGATCTGCTGTGTGGGATTCTCGCGATTGTAACGGGCAATGTGATCGACGATCTGCAGTCGCATTGCCGTCTTCCCGGCACCCTTTTCGCCGAAAACGATCGATGTCGAGGGGTCCTGGGGATCGCCGTACACCTTTTGCCAGGAAGGGTGATAGGTGGAATCGATGCAGCCACTTTTGAAGACGGTATCGGTTTGAGCGTCTTCGACGGCGAAGGGGTTCGACTGAATACCGTAGTGTTCCAGGAACTGATGGATCTTCATGGATGTCTGCGTCGGGGAGAAGTAATCGACAAATTCGTTAACGTCGACGAAATACCGACAATCGGTCGGGTTTTCGCCTTCTACTTCAACACTAATATAGCCCTGCCTTGGGCCGGGGACGATTAGGGTCGGCAATTACCAAAGCATCGTGCTTGAGATTTGTGAAACGAGCATGAAAAAAGGAGGCGAACGGAAAGAATCGCCTCCTTTAAAGCAGTATTACGGTATCAGCTTGGGTTATTTAACCTTCAAGCTCTTTACCATTGCGTTGAACTTTTCCTTGTTTTGATCGATGGTCGCCGTAGGGCCATAGAATTTAAGGAAGTAGTTTCCGAGTTTCTCGGTCGTGATGATGGCAGCCAGCATGGTGTAGCCTTCTTTGACTTCGGCCGGTGCAAACGGGCCACGCTGGTCCTTGAAGTCACCAACCAACTCGACCAAATGCACCTTTTGCTCGGCGATCGTCTCTTCTTTGACTTCGGCATCCTTCGTCATTTTGACGAACTGACCCTTCCAACGATCGATATTAGCCTCGATGCTACCACCGGCCCCCATCAGGGTTACGCGACCTTCCGTGCCATCTCCCTTGGCCGCAGGGACTTCCATCTCGACGTCGATGATTCCAACGCGGGGTTTTACGGATTTCCAGCCTTCTGGCTTGGTCATCTCGAGGTGACCATCACCAAAGGAAATCTGTTCGGCTTGCTTCTTATCGCCTTCGGTCTTGTCCTCTGCCATGGCCGGAACGGCGGTCAAAAGAATCAGAACCAAGCAAATTGGCGAAATGCATTTCATCACGTTATAGCTCCAAATTTGGGGGCGAATTTCGATGAGAGGGTATCTGTAATGATATCCCTAAAGTTGTGTCAGTTCATCCATCTTGCCGGTCTGAAAGGACAAGACTGGTGAATTTTACGTCGATTCTTGGGCGGTGGTTCAGCAATGCCTGGCTTTGCCAGCATCAGACGGTGTTGTCTTAACGCAAAAGTCACTTGCGTTATCATAAACGGAATAAGTGTTACGCCCCCAACTGGCCATCTCGAAAAGGTGCGAGAAACTCTCATGGCGAAGTCTCCGAAGCCGGACAATTCCGGCGATTCCCAGCACGAAGAAGAACCGGGTCCCCTTGAGATCGTTATCTCTGGCGAGTTTGGAGAATCGTGTACTGAAATCTATGAGAAAATCCTGGAAGTTCCCATGGAAGGAGAGTGCACTCTCTACTTCGACTCCCCCGGCGGCAGTTCCTACGCGGCCATCGGATTGGTAAGTCTCCTCCGTATTCGCAAGATTCAAGCGACCGGCGTCGTTATCGGTGAATGCTCGTCGGCAGCCATTTGGCCATTTGCCGCTTGCAAGAAACGTTATGTGACTCCGTGGAGCGTTCTCTTGTTTCATCCGATGCGCTGGCAGAGTGAAGAGAATATCCCCGTCACCGAGGCCGCCGAATGGGTACGGCACTACCATCATCTCAATTCCGAGATGGACACGATGCTGGCGAGCCTCTTCAAGACGAAGCCCGAAATGATCGCTCAATGGACCCACCCCGGCCGGTTCGTTACGGGGGCTGAACTCGCCGAGACGGGCCTGGCGGAACTAATCGAGCTTTTCTGATTGCCGCGATCACCGGTACCATAGGCCGTGCCGTTCGATAGCGACTGATCCCCGGAAGCATCCCCCATGCAACGAAACCATTCTTATTACTTCTTGCTATTCGCCGTCGTCGCGCTCAGTGGATGCGGTCAAAACTCGACCACCGATCCATACGGCCCAGGAGCGACTCCGGCAGATTTCAGTCAGTTGAAGCTATCGCGGACGGTCAACGACCCACGTGTAAAGAATGAATTGGATCGGCTTGAGATCGAGAATTCGCTTCCCTCTCAGATCGCTCAGTTGTACCAAAGTCAAACGGATGAAACCTCCGAAGAGCCCATCTTCAATTTCCTCCGCGGCACCGACGCGAAAACGGTTGAAGAGGCACTGACCGATAGTGCCCACTGGTGGAATCCTAATTCGCCTGGGCGCGATCTGCTGGTTTCCAACCAAGGGCAAGACTTTCTCGCAGCGTGGGACATGCAGCGGAAAGCAGGACGAAACGTTTTGCTTCAACCCAGAGCACGCTTCCCGGTCGATCTGGAATCAGGCATCCTCGCCGATCCAAGCTGGACCTCCACGATCCACTGCCTGGCGCGGGCCGAACTGTTAGAGGCCGCTAACCAGGCACGCCAGAATAATATGAGCGAAGCGGTGACTGCGGCCGCTTATGCTCTGGCCTACGCCGATCAGTTGAACCAGGTACCGACCCTGCCGGCACGCAATAGCGCGGCGGCAATCCGAGAAGAGACGCTGATTACCCTGCGTGCTTTGCTGCGTCATCCGCAGTTTTCTGCCGGCCAACTGCGAACGCTCGAAACCGTGCTCAACCAAACAATGCAGCGATGGCCCAGCGATACGGAGTTGTGGAAAGCAGACCGGGCCAGTGGTTTGCACTTCCTGGAGATGATTCGGGCCGGGCACCTGGCATCATTGCTTACGCGCGAAGAGTACGACGGGATGATGGCAAGCGGTGAGTTTGCCAAGCTTTCCAGTTCGATTGCCCGGAACTTGACGACCGATCAGGCTTTCTATCTCGATGCGATGAAAGACATCGTGGCGGCTGCCGATAAGCCCTACTATCAGCGCGCCAATGGGTTGGCCGCGATTGCCGATGCATTGAACGTGGCACAGACGACCGACAAGTATCCGATCGTTTCCGGTGACTTTTTGCTGAGTGGAATGCACGCTCAACAAGCCAATCTTTCCAAAGATAAGTCGCGAATGACGATCTGGCTGGCCGCTGTTCAAACGGCCAACGGGCACCCGCCCGGTCAGATGCCGGTGATCGACTTCTCAGGCCGGCCGGTCGAAATCAGAGACGAACCAGGGCGAGTCGTTGCCAGCTTCGAGGGAATTCCAGGCGAGATTCCAAACTTGGTGATTCCCAAGTTTGATAGCAACTAACGATAACTCTCGTGACACAGAGTACACGACTGGCCGACATCCCCGGCAGCGGTTCGGGCTGCGTCGGCGTTATTCTCTTTGACGGCCTTAACGACCTTCATTGCAGCTTCCTGCATTTGTTTGCTGAAGGTGAGGTAGTCATCGTCGTCGTAGTATTCAAACCCCTCTTTCTGCATCGCATGACCGATCGCGGCGATGATTTCGGCTTCGTGAAGTATTTCTTCTGTGTTGCTCTTAAACTCGGATTCACTTGCCGTCATCGGTTTGAGACGCTTCTGGTAAGCGATTTCCAGCCGCTGCATCAGGGGTGGGCGGTCCGCGATGGCATCCCATGTTGCCTTGGGGTCGGCTTCGCGAACTTCGATCGAACCTCCACGCACGAGTTGCTCGAGGTCCTCGGCACGCAGCTTGGCTTCTTTAAACGAATTGTCGGTGCCCACCTTCGAGTTGAAACCGGCGCGGGCAAAACCGTCACGCGCGCTCAGGGCGAATTCCTTCCAGCGAACGTCCCCGTCATGTTCGGCGATAATTTCAAAGATCATGGCCAGTTCGGTGAAGTCTCGTCGCGCTTCCTCAAAACCACCCCCGTTGAATTTGCGAACGTTCTGAACGGTTTCGGTCAGCTGGTTGTTGAGCCGCTTGACTTCGTCTTGAATCGTGGTCGGTGAAATGATGTCGGCCCATTCTCCCGCGGCGCCACCCCCGGATGCGGCGGGACTAGACATGCCTCCGCCAGGAGAACCGGGGGCCATGGCGGGGGCCGCTTGGCGGTTCTCGCTGAGAGTCGCGGGACGTTCTCCTTGCAAAGCTTCCGCGAAGACGTCTTTGAAGAAAATGATGCTGGTTGTTGTATTATTGAATTCCGGAGCCTTGGCGCGGCGTTCTGCCTGTTGGGCGTGCAGCGAGGTGTTGCCTGCGAGCGTAGCAGTGATTCCGAAGACAAGGACGAGACCGAATTGACGCATTGATGTTGCCTCCTGGGGACGAACGTTCACAATTAGTATAACCCTGAACTTGATTTAGGGACAGAATTTCGATTTTCGTAAGTCCGCATGCCCCAAAAACCAGGACAAGTCGTGACGCCTGAAGAGGAAAGACTGGCCAGCCGCCGCAGTTTTTTGCAGGGAAAAATCCGTTCTGCGGAACAGCCTGATGTGGAAGCAGTCCCAGAGACGGCAGGGATTTCTGCCTCATCGACCGCCCCTGGGGCCTACCTGATTCAGCTGACCCGGAAAGCGATGGCCTGCCAGTTTGAGGTTTATTTGAATGCCCTCGGGCCTGGTACCGAAACGGAAGCAGGCGTAGCGGCCCTCGATTTAGTGACCGAGCTAGAGCAGCAACTTTCTGCTTATCGCTATGACAGCGAAATCTGCAGGTTGGGGGCGACGGCCTATTTGCGACCTCAAGTCGTCGAACAACGTCTTTTTGACCTGTTGAAGCTCGCGGTCCAACTTCATCGAGATACGCACGGTGCGTTTGACATCACGGCCGGGCCGCTGATCAAGGCCTGGGGCTTCTTCGATCGCGAAGGGAAGGTACCTGAGGATGCCGATCTGGCCTCGGCCATGGACCTGGTGGGCAGTAATAAGCTAACGCTCGACGAAAGCAATCGAACGATCTTCTTTGAGAAGGAAGGGGTCGAACTGAACCTGGGAAGCATTGGAAAAGGCTATGCGCTGGATCGCTGCCAAGAGCTGCTAAGCGAAGCAGGGGTGGAAGACTTCCTGGTACACGGCGGGACTAGTAGCGTACTTGCCCAAGGCGTACGCCGCGATGGAACGCCGCGAGATGGCTGGGAGGTCGGTGTCCCTCACCCGCTACGGCCAGATCGCAGAATAGGCACGGTCCACCTAAACGGTGAGGCACTCGGGACATCAGGTGCCGCGTTTCAAGCGTTCTTCCACGAAGGGAAGAAGTATGGTCACGTGTTGGATCCTCGCTCGGGTCAACCAGCGACCTCGTTGCTTTCGGCAACGGTGATCGCTCCCAGTGCCGCCTTGGCGGATGCCCTGGCGACAGCGTGTTATGTCATGGGACCGCAAGAGACGGAAGCTCTATTGCCGAAGTATCCGGACGTGTCTGTCCTCCTAGTAAAAGAGGGACGCCGCCGCGGTAGTGTCGAGACGATTATGCTCGGTGGCATGGACCAGCGCCTGGTCCTGGCGCCGACCTCGCAGTAATGCTGATTAGTCCCACCACCAGCCGTGATGCTTGATGGTCTTGGGGACGCCGCTTGCTTTGTGGTCGGCAGTCATCAGCCCGTATTCGTCGACGGTAAGCTGGTCGTCGGTAAGCATGTCCGAAGGATCAAAGCTAACGCCGCCACTTACGCCAGCGATGATGTGCTTCTTGTCGATGACTCGCATGTTCATGATCGTATCGACGACTGTGGGGGGCGAACCGGTAGCGACCTGGTAGCTCCCTTTGGAGCCGAAGTGGGTCAGGCTCCAATCGACCTGGTCGGCCAAGCGCTCGTTTTCGATTAACGAACAAATCATCGCGAGATCAAAGACGTTCTTGAGTTCGGCGTAGATCGGATACTTCACCGCGAGTGCGGCGTAGTTGGTCGAGAAATTACGAGCAAACGTTGCATTAAGGGCCGTGCTGGCGTTGGTATGAATTCGTTGACCTTGAGCATCGAGGTGCTCATTTTCGCTTAAGACCTTCACGCCAGGTCCTTGCAGGGCAAATGCGTCTCGCTCCTTGGTAACGCTGATATTGCGATAATCGAGCGTGAACCACCATCGCAGGACATCCATCGGCGGAGGGCTTCCGCCTGGGGGAATGGTAACCATCTCGAGATAGCTGGGAACGCCTGCCGTGCCATCTTCCAGACCCATGCCGATCCGCTTCATGTGATAATCGGCTTCCACGATGATCTGACCGACTCGCGTGTCAGGGCTAACGCCATGCACGGTGATGTTTTGCTTGCCGACGGCAGCGCGCAGTCCTTCCAGCCACTGGTCTCGCTGCCGAGGATGTAGCGGCTTGGCGGAAGTCACATCAATGTATTCTTGGGCGCTCTTCAAGCCGCTTTGAGTTGGCGTAATGGCGCATCCAAACTTGCCATGTTCCTCCATCGCATTGCGAAGCAAGACTACCATGTCGTCTAGTTGAAGAACGGGCCGCCCGGTCGAAACGTTGACATGGCGCCCTTCGGCGTTGGCGTGCCAGGGGCCGGCCGGACCGGCGATCACGATCTCGCCCGTCTCCGGGTAAACCAGCAGATACTTGACTTCGTAGATGCCGGCCAGGTTCCGCATGGTGTCGGTGGGATCGCGACCAAGTGCCCATCGCAGTTGGGCTTCCTTTTCCAGTCGCGTCAACGAAACCTTGCGCAGCACCGACTGCGTTGAAACGTTTTGGTCAGTCGTGATGATCTTGGAAGAGTCATGGATCTCGGAGAGAAGGGAGTCGTTGGATAGCTGTTTCACCCGCTTCAGAGTCCCTTCCGAATCGACGTACACACCAGTGGGGAAGGGGGCAATGGAACCAGGGCCCCCCAGTTCTTCCCAGCTTTCCGGTTCCACCGTTGTTGTGATCAAGTCAATCAACTGATCGAAGTCAGGCGTTACGCCGCCACCGCGAGCCACGGGGGCCTTGCTGCGGACGGCCGATGCTTCTGACAGAACCTCCGAGCGATTCACATCGTTTTCGATGTACGAAGCCGTTTCCACCGCGGCATGAATTAGGCCGGCCTTCATCTGCATGCGAGCGATTGCCGAGTGCCCCTGGTCGCGCATGGCGGCATCTTGCACGTTGGCAATTTCCTCGAACGCACGGGTGAATTCACCCACGCGGCTGAAGGACTGGACCTTATCCAGTGCGGTTTTCGATTGGGAATCTTCCTGGCCGAAGGCAGACTGGCTGAAGGAAGCATGAATTGACAGAGCAAGAATACTTGCCACTATCCCCGCCCGGATTAGTTTGAGCACGGGAAAGTTCTCCAGATTAGTACTTCTCTATGTTCCGAAAGAGAACATCAGAATCTCTTCTTTTGGGGATTTCGTCAAGCAAATAGTCTGTTTAGAAGTTCATTTCTAGCCATTTAGGTGGTCGAATTTCCCCAAGAAACGAAAAACAGCCAGAGGTTCCCGGAGGAAAGACTCTGGCTGTCTTCTTTATTCAATTGAAGCGACCAGGCGTCGCTTCCTGATCGACTAGCCACAGCAGGTCGGTTCAGGAGCACAGCAAGTCGGTTCTGGTGCACAGCACGATGGCTCTGGTGCACAGCACTTTGGCTTGCAGCAGCTACGCAGCTTGTGCTTCAGGTGCGAGAAAAGACCGCACTTCTTGGCACAAGGATCGCAGCACGATGGCTCTGGAGCACAGCAGGTTGGCTCAGGAGCGCAGCAAGTGGGTTCCGGAGCACAGCAGGTTGGCTCTGGAGCGCAGCAGCTTGGTTCTGGTGCACAGCACGAAGGCTTGCAGCAGCTGTGCAACTTGTGCTTCAGCTTCGAGAACAGGCTGCACTTGCGACCGCAAGGATCACAGCACGATGGCTCTGGAGCACAGCAAGTCGGCTCGGGAGCACAACAGGAAGGTTCAGGTGCACAGCCACAACCGTGCGAGTGGAAGCCGAACATACCGGCTTGGGCGGTGGAGGCAGCGGCGAAGATCATACCGACAACCAACAACGCAGGGAAAGCAAAACGGGCATTCATCGAGAGGACTCCAACTTGACTCATTTACCACCAGAAAAAACAAACTCTTGCGGGCTAATCCCGTTGATGCGCCGGGAAAACAAAACCCAGTGCTAGCGATTGTCCACGCAAGTAACTTTCCTTGGTTAGGAACTATCAATCGCTATCGACACCCTAAAACGGAACCCTCTATCAAAATGCCCAAATTGTGCAGTCGGATTAGTTTATCAGGTCAGGTCGTAACGGATGGTGTGGCTGTGCTATCACTTGGGGCTCAGGACCCTGTAATTTGCCGGCGGTAACGCTGCCCAACCCCAGTTTCGAAGCCCACTCTTGGTTAGTGGCAGTCCACTAGTCTGCGTAAATTCGAGGGCGGTCCGCTTAGTCACAGTAAAACCGCATCCGCTTTCACCGTTGGTAGGGGCAAATTGAGATGACAATGACGAACCAACAGCAGCTGATCTATTCCGAATTCGGCAACGATGAAGATCTGGGCGAACTTGTGGAAATGTTCGTCGAAGAGATTCCGAACCGAGTTCAAAGTATGCTTGAAGCTGCTGAGACGTCGAACTGGGCAGAACTCGGACGCGTTGCCCACCAAATGAAGGGGGCTGCTGGTAGCTACGGATTTGGCGAAGTCACGGCGATTGCAGCGGTTCTGGAAAACGCCTGCCGCGAGAGTGCACCGGCTGAATCGATTCAACGTGGTCTGCAGGAACTGGTGAGCATGTGTCTTCGCATGCGTGCTGGTACGCCGGACTAAGCGGCGTCCCGTTGACCGTCCGGCAAGCGAAGTCCTATGATTCGGGGAATGAATCCAAGTTTCCCGAATCATTAGGGTATCAATGCCCCTCTCGACTCCGTTTGGCGACAACGCAACTTCGCAGTGCGAAATAGTTGACCAGCATCTACTGGCAAATCTTCAGTCCGACGCATTACCGGCGTCCGATCTTGCAGAGACAATTGCGACTGCGCTGAGCCATCCGGTAGGTTTTCCGGACCTGGCCGACGCTTCCGTGCCCGGCGATACGATTCTGTTTGCCTATGGGAAAGAGGTAACCGACGTCGAAGACGTTGCCCGCGGCGTCGTGCGATATGCCGAACAAGCGAAATTAACCGATCGACAGTTTCAATTTCTCTTGCCGGCCGAAGTTTTGGCACCGGTTGTCGAGTCATTGAAGCAGGTTGTTGCCCCTCTTGGCGATTCAGCCGAAGTCATCGTGCACCAGCCGCACGATCAAAAGGCTAATTCGTTTCTTACGTCGACCCAAGAGAATCGAGCCATCATTCTGAATCGGCATTTGTGCGATGCCGACGTGGTGGTGCCGGTCGGGGTGGCTTGCAGCGAAGGGGGATTCAACGCCTTTGGGGCGTTCTCTTCGCTCTATCCGACCTACTCGGATATCGATTCAAAAAAACGCTGGAATTCGCCATTATTCGTGACGCGACCACAACGCCGCAAACGCCGCATCGCTGAGATTGAAGAAATACGCCAACTGCTGGGGATCGCGGTTAACTGCCTTCTCCTGCCGGCTCGCGGAGGGGGCTACTCCAGTGCGGTATATGGCGAGGCATCGCAGGCTGAAGCATTGTCCAGCAAGCAATTGGCCGAGCACTGGCAGCCGCCCCTTTCGAGCCTGGCCGGTGCAGTGATTGCCTTGGTGACTGGTGGTCAGCTTGGACAATCGTGGGAAAACGCCGCCAAAGCACTCGCGAACGTCGAAAACCTCGTTCGGCCTGGCGGCGCCATCATTCTAGCGACCGAGATTCGTCAACGTCCTGGCCTGGCAATGGCTCAAATGGCTGAATCGCTGGAATTCACGGACTTCGAGACGCTCATGAGAAAATCTCGTAGCGAAGATGCGGCGATCGCCTTGCAGTTCGCCAAGACGTTATCCCAGTGCAAAGTTTACTTTCGCAGCGCGCTCTCTGAGGACATCTTGGATCAGCTCGATCTGATTCCTGTCGAGTCAGACGAGGAGTGTCGAAAGATTTGTGAGCACTATCAAGACGTTGTCATCGTGCACGATGCACAAAACATGTCGCTTCGCCTGGCTGAGTCGGGCCTGCCATCGTAACTTCTAAAAGTCGAGAGAGAATGAACGACACCATCTCTTGGGTTTCGTCTCCGCTGAAAAGTCAGATCCAAGTAAGCGGCCCCAGTCACATCCGCTTTCTGCAGGGCCTTTGCTCGAACGATGTCGCCCAACTGGCGGTCGGTGCAAGTTGCGAGGCGTACATTCCTACCGTTCAGGGAAAGGTCCTCGCCCATGGCTTTCTTAAGAAACATGACGATCGGATTGTGTTTCTCGGGTTGGGGCAACAGACGGAAGCTCTGCTTCTCCATTTGCAGAAGTACGCGATGATCGAAGACGTCGAAGTCACGGACCAAAGCGAGTCGAAAAATGCTATTTTGGTTTGGGGCGAAAATGTTGGATCGTGGCTTAAAGGAAAGCTTGGCGTGAGTGATCTGCCTGAATTGCACCAGCATCAAACGTTGAGTCGGGAGGGAGCATCGATTGATATCCTCCATACGCCCCTCCTGAAAGAAGCATCGTACGAGCTTTCGGGCCCCGGCGTAGAGAGCCTGGTACAGGACGTCCAGCCCTCTGTCGAAGCGTTTGAAGGACTGCGAATCGAGAATTGGTTCCCCGTCCATGGGATTGATTTCGGTGCCGAGCACTTGGCTCAAGAGGTCAATCGCGATGACCAGGCGATTAGCTTCAAGAAGGGGTGCTATCTGGGGCAGGAGACCGTCGCGCGGATCGACGCGATGGGGCATGTCAATAAGAAGTTGGTCGCCGTGCGATGGCTGACAGGTGACGTTCCGTCAGAACTGCCAGCGGCGCTGGTCGTCGAGGGCAAGGAAGTCGGGCAGCTCACCTCGCTTGCCAATCACCATGGCCAATATCTGGGGCTGGCCATCATTCGACGCGGCTTGAACGCCGCCGGGACACGAATCGATTCGGAAGCAGGTTCGCTGGAAGTTGCTTAGTCGTCTTGAAGCGACTTGATCCAGTTGCTGACGTCGAAGCCCAGTCCAGCACGTTCCTCTCTCATGATGTTGCGAATGTCTTCACGTGCGGCGAAGAATGCTTCGATGACTTCCGGATCCCACTGGGTGCCTGAGCCTTCGCGGAAAATCTGATTCACGCGATCCTCCGGCATTCCTTTTCGGTAAGGTCGATCGCTGGACATGGCATCGTAGGCATCGGCAACGGCCGTGATGCGTGCCAGCTTGGGAATGGTTTCCCCGGCCAGCTTATGAGGATATCCTTTGCCGTCCCATTGCTCGTGATGATGGAGAACCACCGGGAGCACGGCCTCTAATTGCTTGAGGCCCGACAGAATGTTGCAGCCCAGTTCAGGGTGCAGTTTGATGTGTTCGTATTCTTCGTCGGTCAAGCGACCGGGCTTGCGGAGGACGCTGTCGTCGATGCCGATCTTGCCGACGTCATGTAGCAAGCCAGCCATGTACAGCAGGTTGAGGGTCTCGTTGTCAAGGCCCATCTCTTGCGCCAAGCGAACGGCAAGACGGGCAACGCGATCGCTGTGACCGCATGTGTACGGGTCTTTGGCGTCGATGGCAGACGTCAGGGCGCGAACCACGCTGGTAACGAATTCGGACTGACGGCGATACAGTTCGATATTTCCGCTGTGAATACCCAGGATCGTGCCGACGCTGCTAAGCAAGCTCGCTTCAACGGTGCCAAATCCTTTGTCTTCGTTGTGATTGATGGCAAACAGCCAGCCAAAGATGTTGTCTCCTTCGACCAGCGGCACGGCAATGATCTGCCGAATTTCCGGGCAAGGCCAGTCGGGACGTTCGGTGATGCGCTGGTTGGCGACGAATGCGGACCGCTTTTCATTCAGGTTTAGCTTCTTCACCAGGTGAGAGAGCATCTGAGAATCGACCGTGCATTCACCGACGGAAAGGAGGTGGGGCTCGTACTGCGTCCCGGAAGAATCGTTTTGGCTTCCGCGACGACCTGGTTGTTGATACAGGATCGAAAGTCCGCGGCAGGGGATGACTTCCAAGAGCCAGTTGAGTGCAAGGTCTCCGAGTTGCGAATCGCTACTCGAAATACGCAGGTTCTGGGTCAGGCCGTACAGAAGGCTTATTTCTTCGTAGGTCGACGACAGACTATCCGAGACCTTGTCGATCTCTTCGGTCAGTCGTTCGATTTCGGAATCGGACGTGATCTTGCCAAGCACCATGGCGGACATCCGCTCAAGTGCCGGGATGGTCCACTCGGCCTGAGCCTGATGCCAGCGTTTGGCTTCTTTGGGAGAACAGCCCAATACCTGGGAAAGCTTCCCGAATTCAGGCGATGCACTACCGGTGATAGCCAGCCGAAAGGGGGCGGTTCCAATGTAAGTGTTCACGCCGTCGCGCAGGGGAATCGCCAGGACGGCGCAGCCGGTTTCTTCGGCCACGATTGTGGGAGTGCCTTCTCGGAGGATGCCTGGGCAGAGGGAAGCGAGGAGTGAATCGTCTCCTACGATACCGTCGTCGGCTGCCAGCATGAGTTCGCCCGTACTTCCGTCCCTCAAACAAAACGAGGTACCGAAGTAGTTTCGCAGTTCCGTGCTCATCTGCTTCAAACGGTGACGTACCGCAGGCACAAACGTACCTACCGTATTACCGGTGAGAGAGAGAGCTGCGGGAGGCAACGACATGGACGAATTCCTAAAAGCATTTCGAGCAAGCTAGCTTGGGCGGTCAATGACACGCCTTTACAAAACTTAGGTCACAACCCAAGTTCAAGCATGGTTTGGCAAGTAACTCCGGGATAAAGGTTAGCTCCTGGCGTTGGTTTATGCCCTATAAGAGCGAGCATTGCTTACAATGCCACTCACCTGCCCCCATATCGGGGCTATCGGGTTTGCCGGATATACTTATTATGCGGATTGTGAGATCAACTCGGTCCGCTGCAGGAGGGTTAGGTGTGTTGCCAACCCGATTCGCTTCTGTGGAAAATCCATTGAAATTCCAAACATGCCGTGCGGAGTGCACTGCATTTTTCGCGCAAGTCGCCGATAAGTTGCCATGTCCATCGGACTTCCTCTGCTAATTACCGGCGTCCCGGGCGTTCCCGGCTATAACGCGCTGTATCACTTCCGCCACAAATTCTCCCAACATGTCGTCGGAATCCGCCCCACTGATAATTGGCGGCTTGAAGGTGATCAAATCGTTGCCTGCGACATGGAGGACATCGATGCCCTCAAGCGATTGTTTGACGAGCATCAATTCAAATCGGTCTTACACTGTGCCGGAAGTTGCGCGCTTAAGTCGTGCGAGTTAGATCCAGCGATGGCCTGGCGGATCAATCTGGAAGGCACCCGAAACCTTTTGCATATCCTGGAAGGTACCGATACTCGCCTGATCCATCTCTCGATCGATCTCGTTTTCAGCGGGGAGTCAGGCGAAGGAAGCATGCTGGAAACCGATTCGACCGACCCGGTGACCGTCTACGGTAAGACGATGGCTGCCGCCGAGAGCCTGGTCTCTTTGATCCGGCCGGATGCGACGATTTTGAGGATTTCGTTACCGATGGGGGTCAGCTTCAACGGTCACGCAGGGGCAATCGATTGGATTCAGTCGCGATTCAAAAAAAAACGTCCGGCGACCCTCTATTTTGACGAGGTCCGTACGCCTACCTACACGGACTGCATGAACCTGGCATTCGAAGAGATTCTCGCGCGAGACATGCCGGGCATCTACCACGCCGGGGGGCCGATTCGGCTGAGTCTCTATGAGATCGCCCAAATCGTCAATCGCGTTGGCGGCTACGATCCAGAGCTACTGATGGGCTGTATGCGAATCGAAGCCGGTCCGATTCCGCCTCGGGCTGGAAATGTCTCGATGAACTCGGAAAAGCTTACCGATCATTTAGGGTTCGGCCCGTTTCATGGCTGGCCGTTTGACGAGCGTTACATTCCGACGCACCGCGAGTGGCACTACGAGCGACCCGCGGATGAATCGGGAAATCCCGAACTTCTCAAGCGAATTCTCTATTGCAATCCGCTTCGCGACGAGGGGATCATTCGCCCCCCGTTTCCCTAAAGCCGGTTAGTCAAAGGTTGGGGGAACTCTGGATTCAAGAATCGCCCGTTCTCGCTGATCAGTTCTCCATCGACGAAGATCTGTCCCCCTTGTCGCAGGTCGCAAACCATGTCCCAGTGCAGGCCCGACTCGTTCGTTCCGCCCGATTCGGGATAGGACGCGCCGACAGCTGCATGGAAGGTCCCGCCAATCTTTTCGTCGAACAGGGTGTTCTTGGAATACTCTTGGATGGCGTAGTTCGTACCGATTGCGATCTCTCCCAGCACGCGAGCCCCGGCATCTTGATCGAGCATGGCGATCAGGAAGTCTTCTCCTTTGGAAGCTTTCGCATCGACGACGCGACCTTCGCGGAACGTCAGCTCGATGCCGTCCGATTCACGCCCTCCGTGTACGGCCGGGAAACTGTACTTCACGAGCCCTTCGGTCGCTGTTTCGATGGGCCCCGTGAAGACTTCACCGTCGGGGAAGTTCTCGTGACCATCGCAGTTGATCCACTTGCGCCCTTCAACTCCCAGCGTAAGATCCGTACCTTGAGGCGTGACGAAGCGGATTTCTTTCTTGGTCATCAGGAAGTCGGCCAGCTTCTGTTGCTGGACGCTTAACTTCTTCCAAAGAGCCACCGGATCGTCTTCGTCTAAAAAGCCGCCGCGGAAGACGAAATCTTCGTACTCGGACAAGGACATCTCGGCATCTTGAGCGGACGACTCGCAAGGGAACTGCGTACCCACCCAGTTCAACGATCCATCGGCCGCGCGACCGAGAAACTTTTTGAAATACGTCTTGCGGGCTTGACTTTGCAGGGCACTCTTCTGCGGCGAGATCGAAGAAAGAGCTTTCGTGTTCTTCTGTCCCCATAACCCAATCGAGCAATCAATCGTATCGACCGCGTGCAATAGCAATGGGTTTTCGTAGGAAAGCTGTTCGTCGGAGCCTTCTTCCAGCATGATCCGCTTACACTCGTCGGGCACGATCGCGACCTCAGGATGGGCCCCAACTCGGACGACTTCTCGGTACACGGCGATCATCAGCGGTTCGGTCACCGGCGAACCCGTGATCCGCACGAGCTGACCTGGCTTCACTCTGCCAGAGTATTGGACGATGACTTTCGCGAGCTTTTCAAAACGAGGGTCCATTCAGACCGATCCTTTCGCGTAGATTGCTATGGAAATTGGGCATGAGGGCGACGCCTAGGGGATGACTTAGTTTCGCATCAAGAGCGGGCAACTAACAGTGCCAGCAAAATCCACGGAGAAATGGCGATCGCAATCGCGGCTAGTTGAATTGATTTGGGGGCCCGACGTTTGCGCTGCGACTGGACGATCGGAGTCAGAATACCGCCGATGCTTCCGCTGACAATTGCCGAGAAAAGAAGTAGATCGGCAAAGCCAGTCCACGTGTTATTGGTATTCTCGGCTGGCTGCAACAGCGCCGCCGAAACTCGAAGCAACAAGACCACAATCACCAAGACCAAGGTCGCAAAAATGCATAAACTCCAGAAGACCGTTAGCGATTCAATTGCTTGAGGTTCGCTCGGAGGTTGATGTACCTCGGTGCGCGACAACTTCTTGGAGCTTCGCCGCTTTTTCGACACGCTGGGGCCTATGTTTGCTGATGGTGATGGGTATCGACCCTCAGTATGAAGCGGCACAATCAATTGGTCAACGATCTACCACCGGCAAACATTCTGGCAATTAAAAAAGAAGCAGGGCACCTTGATGAGGTGTCCTGCATGGTTTGTCGCTGCAACCACAAGGGTGCGCGTGGTGAGGCGTGGCTTACAGGCCGTAGTAGTGAACGTCGACGTGACCACCGTGCTTGAAGACCATCTTGATCTTGAAACCACAGCACCACTCGTACTCGACGATTCCACGCTTGAACAACCCGCAACGGCTGTCAATCGTGGGGACGCCGGTGCAGCAGCTTGGCAAACACACGGGAACGTCGACGAAGCAGTTGCAACGCGGATCGACGACCTGCAGGACGGCTTCGACCGGAGGGCAGCAATCGCAAGGGCAGGCCTTCTTTACGAACAACTTATGCGTTTTGTAGTGAAAGCACGGATCGTAGCAGCAAGGAGTCGGCGGCTCTGGGGCACAGCAGGTTGGTTCCAGGCTTCTGTTCGCCGCGCTGGCTTGACCAGCAGATACCAACAGAACGACAGTGGCCAACAGCAGCGGGAAGGTCTTGGTGAAGTTAATCATGGTGGCAGACTCCGAAAGTCCAAAAGGCAATTAGGCGAGAATCCTTCGCACGCAGTGCCCGCAATTCCCAGCGAGCGCAAACACTTTACTCCAGCCTAACATCTCTCAGTTAATGGGCAACCGGATTGTTTTTCCCGTGTGTTTGGCCACGGAAAGACCATTTTTTCGGGTGTTCTACGAGGCGATGGCTGGCAATTTCCTTGGATTCTTTTGCTTCGGGGGCACTTTCGACCTACGTTTTCAATGGCGGTTGCTGAACCAGACCAGCTTCCCTCCAACTTTTCCAGAGAAACCATCGTGTTTCTCTTTACGACTTATTTCAATTTGGCCCCGTTTCCCACGGCGTCCCATCCGGACAGAGATTCATGGCCGAGTTCCCACCAATGACTGGCGGAAGGCAGGGTTGACGTGAATGCTCACGCAATAGCTTCAGAAATGAGCCCCGACTACGCGCCGCTCGATCAGGCACTCACTCAGCTTCGCCACCACAACGGCGAATTGGAGAAGTTCATTGATCAGCTTCTTCAAGAGATTGCCAACCTCGGGCAAGAGGTAGAATCGCGCGCATCCGAGTTGATGAAGGCTCGACGAGAAATCGATCAGACTTCCCAGGTATCGGTACAAGCCGCGCAGGAAAACCTGCGACTTTCGCAGCAAGTTGTCGAACGAGAAGATGCGTTGAACAGGGCCAACGCCGAAATTACTCAGCTTCGAGAGCAACTCTCCGAAGCGAAGCTATCCCCCTCCAGCGACCCCGCGAGCCAGCAACGTATCGCCGAATTGGAAAAACAACTCCAAGCATCTCGCTCCCAGGCCGAGCCCGATGCGGATCTGCTTGCCGAAGTAGAACAACTGCGCCGCGATCTCGCGGCAACCAAGCTCGAACTGATGCGACGCGACGAAGCACACACGATCATTCGCGAAGACGCCGATCACGATTCACTCGTGGAGCGGAATCAGGCACTTGAAGGAGAACTGCACCAGGCCCGTGGGCACGCGATGCAGCTGACCGAGACGATCGATCAACAACGCAAAGAACTCAATCAACAAAAGTCAGCCTGGTCCGAAGAACTTCAAGCGATGCGTTCGCTCTTGGAACGTCGAACGGCCGCACCCGCCCAGACGGCACAAACTCAATCCTTTGCCGATACCTCCGTCATTAGCGATACCGCGACCGTCTGCCGCGACGAAGTGGAATATCGAGCCAATAACAATAATACCGTTGTTGATTCCGTGATGGCGCAATTTGCCAAATTGCAACGAGACGTGAACAAACGCCGCAGCCAGCGTCGTTAATTTGCACCCTTTTCCCAAAGATTCCTGCTCAGGACACATCTCATGAATCGCTATGTAGTAGGGGGGGCCGGCGTAGCAAGCGTAGTCGTACTGATGTCGCTAACGTGGCTCTTCGGCAGCTTTTTCTGGGCTTTATCTACGACTGTTCTCATTGCTGCAATTGGCGGCGGTTTTTTCGTCTATCGAAAATTCACCCAGAAGTTTACCACTCTACCAAGTCCCAGTTCGTCCAATTCGGAAAAGTCCCCATCTCGAAAATCGGCTCCGCCAACGGACAATGGCAATGCCAAAGACTCGCAATCCCTTGCTCGAAAAATGCTCGATCAAGGTCGTTACACGTTGCTCTTGCGCCCGCAGATTGCCGAAAGCATTCCGCCTAAATTGTTAGAGCGTGCTCAGAACATGCTCGACGACGAGATGACGCTCGTTCCCGGCGGTGAAACAATCGTCGGCAAGGGAGCCAATGATTCTCCTGACTTGCCCGATCATCTCGACGGCCGGATCGTGCAGGTCGAAGGCTTCTATCTCGATCGTTACCAGGTCACCAACGAACAATACTTACGCTTCGTCGAGAACGGCGGTTACGAGCAGATCTCGCTGTGGGATCCGGAAATCGTTCCGGCACTGCTCGACTTCGTCGATCTCACCGGCGAGCCAGGCCCACGCTTCTGGAAGAACGGCAAATACCTTTCTGGACAAGCCCAGCATCCCGTGGTCGGCGTGTGCTGGTACGAAGCGGCTGCCTACGCGCGTTGGGTAGGGAAACGTCTGCCAACCGATCCCGAATGGGTCAAGTCTGGCAGCTGGCCGGTTCCGCTACCAGGTGCCCGTCCGATCCAGCGCAAATTCCCTTGGGGTGAAGCATTCGATCAGAACAAATGCAACCTCTGGGGAAGCGGTCATGGGGCAACGGTTCCGGTTGAAAAGTACGACGAAGGAATGAGCGTCGGTGGCGCGAATCAATTAATCGGCAACGTCTGGGAATGGACGTCCAGCCGCTTCGGTGCCTGGCAATCGAGCAGTTCACCATTGGTGCTCGACGCATCAATGCGAAGTATTCGCGGCGGGGCTTTCGATACTTATTTCGAGACCCAGGCCACCTGTGATTTTCAAAGTGGCGACAAGGCGGTCGCTCGAAAACGAAACGTCGGATTTCGCTGTGCTATTGGAATTTGTGATCTGATCCCTGACCAGTCGATGCAAGCCGAGGAGCACCCGGCCCAGGTCGAAACTCAAGAACTTGCTGAGGTGGCCCAATGACCAAGCGTGTCCTCGTAGCTATGGATTCGTATCGACTTGCGGAATGCGCCGTACCGTTGGCCTGCTACATTTGCGGCGTCGATAACAACTACAACACCGAACTATGTCGGCACTGCGCCGCGCCGCTTGCCTTGTCGCATCAAGCACGCACCCAAGGGGTTCGTCCCCAGATGGTTGCCGTTTTGGGAACGGCCGCCGCAGGCAAGACCGTTTACCTGGGCATGCTGTTGGATATGC
This sequence comes from Bremerella volcania, assembly GCF_007748115.1. NCBI lineage: Bacteria > Pseudomonadati > Planctomycetota > Planctomycetia > Pirellulales > Pirellulaceae > Bremerella > Bremerella volcania. The sequence continues at coordinate 4,981,965 of NZ_CP036289.1, read as the reverse complement.
TCACTCGGCAGAATGGCCGCGTGCAAGTGCTGGCCCGCGGTGCGTTTTCGATCACGCTGCAGCAGCGGACGATGATGGCTTTGTCCAACTGCCGCTTCCCTGAAAAAACCCCCAACGAGCCGGATCGCTGGAACTGGGTGCACTGCCAGGCCAAGGTCAACTCGAAGAAGAACCCCATGGAACTGATCATGCCGGATATGGCTGGGGAAGCGATCTTGGAAGAGATCGACCACCCCAATGCCTATCCGGCCATTCACTCGTTCCTGGAAAAATGCTCGGCCGTGATTCTGCTTGCCGATACCGATCGGATCGAGCGAGGAGGAGCCGAACAAAACTATTTCCTGATGAAGTTGATCACCTACCTCAGCGAGCAAGACAGTCGCCATAGTCGCGGAAAAAGCACCCGGCCGGTCGCGATTGTCTTCTCCAAGGCCGATCGCTGTGAGCCCTGTTTCGACAATCCCGAACTGTATGCCCGAGAGAAGACGCCGAATCTGTGGCAACAGGTTCAACAGCGTTTTACGAACTACGGATTTTTTGCTTCCGGCGTGGCCGGGTCGGTCGGCTTCCGCGAAGAACCAGGCGAAGGAACGTCAGCAGTACCGCTGCGGATTGAGCCGCGCGGCATTGTAGAACCGTTTGAATGGCTCGTACGCAAAATATAGTTGGTCGCAACCCATGGCTCCGCTCTCTCCTAAAGATCTTCAAGTCGCACCACCCAGGCCAAGTCATCCTTCGGGAACGGTTGCCGTCGAACAGGCAATCTTTACTTCGGCTCAAACATCTTCCAAAGACGGCTATCAACTGGTTGCCTGGAGCCCTGGCATCAGTAGCGAAGATGCCCGGCAACTGGCCGTTTGGGGGCCGGCCCACGATTCGATGATCGTCGACGACCCGACGGACGTCAGCTTGAATTTTCATCCGCTAGGAGACCGCAAGTTCTGTATATCACGAACGGTCCTCGGATCGGCCGAGTACAGCGGACGCGGCGGACGCCAGGTTTATACCCACTGCTTTGTGCTCGATGCCGACGCGTTCCGGAAGTTCCAGAACGACCCGTTTCGCGTTCTATCGGCGGCGCTGGCAATTCACGATTTACGACCAGGGGCAAAGCTTCCGTCTGATCTTCCTTCGCTGAAGATGCTCCCCTCAGGTGCGCCGGTCGATGCGGGGCTTATTCGATTCTTTGATTCCCCTGTTCAACAACAATCGCTGGTGGCTTGGACGCACCATGCGATGACGTCGAAGAAGCTGCTGTTCACCGGCGGATACAACGATCGTTTCCTGACGGTCTTTTTCAATCTTTTACCGGTATCGATACGCCCTTGTTTCTCGTTCTCGACGCGGCTTCGTTATTCGCCTCGCCGTAACTTTCGGCTGATTGGCCTGGCCAATGATCTCGAGGAACAGAAGAAAGCTGCCCGTCAGGAAGGCTGTAGCGTATTCCAATTTGATTCGCCCGCTCGTACGCCAGAGGCCTCGCGGCATCCGTGGGCCACATGGGTCCAGGTAGCATTGTGCCATCGCGAGCCGGACGAAGCAGCGAGGTTGATTGGCGAGGTTCCCCTCACGACACGACTGGAAGACCTCTCGGCAATCGGCAACCGACTGCGCGTGGCAATGTCCGGAAAGCGGATCAAGGAAGCGGCCACTGCCCCGGTTGCTTCCGCACCAGTGGTCATTCCGGAAGAGAACACCGACCGGGACGAACTGTTGGTGCTCGTCGAGCGTGCCTTAGAGGGGGACGTGACAGCGCTCGAACGCCTTAACGCCACTTGGTGCGCTCAGCCTGATCGACAGTTGGAAGCACTACGCCAAGATTGTGCTCGCCACTTTGTGAGCCTATCGAAAGAAAAGAAATTCGAGCCAGGATCGAAAGGGGCGATTGCGGTTGAGATTCTGAGCCTGATCTTACGCGTGAGTCCCTGACTTTAAACGCCAGGTTTCTTGCGTTCGTAACTGCGTTCGATCTGAATGGCTTTTCGCCCTTTGAATGCACCGGCGAATGCCTGAAACGTTGGGGTCCCGTTCACGTTGACTTGTAGCGGCGTACGTGAATCTTTCTCGGTCGTGATCACGTCGCCGACGCGCAGATCCAACAGTTCTTCCATCGAGATCTTCGTCTCGGCCAGGATCACGTCGAGTTCGACCTGGGCCTTGTCGAGGTGAACGCCCAAGGCGGCCCTCGATTCGGGCGTTGCCTCGCTACTGCCGTAGGCAAACCAAGTATTGGCCGTCAGCTTGTTGCTGATACGTTCGATCGAGTTGAACGGAATACATAAGTTGATCATGCCACGCACGTCGCCGATCGCCAGTTCGAAACTGACCAGCACCACGACTTCGTTCGGCGGCACAATCTGAACCAGCTGTGGATTGCTTTCAACGCGAACGACGCGCAGGTCGAGCGGAAGCACATTCTCCCAGGCATCCTTCAACTCGATCAGAAACAGATCGGAGATCCGCGAAACGAGCGTGAGTTCGATCTCGGTCAGGGGCCTCCGCGAAGCAGGCGTGCTTTCTTTGCCGCCTCCCAGCAAGCGATCGATGATGGGATACAAAATGGAAGGGTTGATGTCGAGGATCAGATTTCCTTCCAGCGGCTCGGCAACCAGCAGGTTAAAGCAACTGGGGTTTTCCAGACTGAAGACGAACTCGCTGTAGGTCAGCTGATCGACGCTGGTCAGCTTGACTTCCACGATCGAACGCAAGAGTGCGGAAAGGGCGGCACCGAAGTTCCGACTAAAGCCCTCGTGCATCGATTGCAGGGCCCGCATCTGGTCCTTGCCGACACGTTCCGGCCGCTTGAAGTCGTAGGGAGTGACTTTGTCTTTACCGCGCATGGTGCGCGCGGGCGACCCCGTATCGGCTGCCGGCGCGGCGGGACCTTTGGCCGGTTCCGCGCTGGTTTCCATCGCGTTGAGAAGGCTCTCGACTTCTGCCTGGCTCAGTACGTTGTCGGACATGAATCACTCCCTTGATTCACGAAAAGGAGTCATCGTTCGATTTACTTCCGAACGTGACCTTCTCCCATGACGATGTATTTGTAGCTGGTCAATGCTTCGATCCCGCAAGGGCCGCGTGCGTGGAACTTGTCGGTACTGATACCGATTTCCGCTCCCAGGCCGAACTCGCCGCCGTCGTTGAAGCGGGTACTCGCGTTGATCATCACGGCCGAACTATCGATCTGGGCCGAGAATTTGCGGCTGGCTGCCAGGTTCTCGGTGACGATCGATTCGGTGTGCTTCGAACTGTACTTGTTGATGTGGGCAATTGCCTCGTCGATGTTATCGACAACCTTCACCGAAATGACGGGGCCCAGGTATTCGGCACCAAAGTCCTCTTCGGTTGCCTGTTTGGCCGTTGGCACGATAGAGCACGTCGCGTCGTCCCCACGCATCTCGACCCCTTCTTTTGAGAACGCTTCGGCGATCAGCGGAAGGAACTTGCCAGCGACATCCTTGTGCACCACTAACGATTCGGCGGCATTGCAGACGCCATAGCGATGGCACTTGCTGTTGACGGTGATTTGTATGGCCATGTCGAGGTCGGCTGCCTCATCAATGTACACATGGCAGTTGCCTGCGAAGTGCTTAATGACCGGCATCGTGGCTTCTGCACTGACGCGGCGGATGAGACCTTCCCCTCCGCGAGGAATGGCGACGTCGATGGTTTGGTTCAGTTTCAGGAAATGGCCCACTGCTGCGCGGTCGGTGGTCGAGACCAATTGCAACGCATCGGCGGGAATGCCGAACTCGGCTGCTTGTTCTTGCAGGATGCTGACGATGGCCTGTGAGGAATGCATCGCTTCCTTGCCACCGCGAAGGATCACGGCATTGCCACTCTTCACGCAAATGGCGGCGGCGTCGGCGGTGACGTTGGGTCGTGACTCGTAAATAAAGAACACGACTCCCAGCGGGACGCGAATCTTTTGAATGGCTAAACCATTGGGACGAACGGACGACTCGATCGTGGCCCCGATCGGATCGGGGAACATGGCGATCTCTTCCAGGGCCGCGGCAATGCCTTCAACGCGATCCTTGGTCAGGCGGAGCCGATCGATCTGGGCGTCTGTCAGGCCATACTGCGGTGCGTTGGCGATATCTTTGTCATTCGCCTCGGCGATGCTCTCAAAGCTATTTCGCAGGGCAGCAGCGGAAGCACGCAGCCAGTCGTTCTTTGCCTGACCCGATACGGTGCCCAGGATACGCGATGCGGCCTGTGCTTTTTCAGCCGTTTCCTTGCAATAGGTGTCTAAGTCGAGATCGTCAACAATCGCCATTATTCCAACCTTGAGAAACATTTCGTCCAACTTCGGATTATCCCTGGAATGGGACACCGGGTCAATGCGAAAGGTTCACGCGGATAGCGACGCGGCGTAGACATAACTCTATTAAGTGAAGCGAGTTGCGTCGACGTCAGCTCAGGGCGTCTATTAGACTTCGGGCAATTCTCGGGGGATACAATCGACGCCGCCAGTGGCGACGAACGCATCCAAGGCTTGCTTGTTGGCTTTCACGTCATGCACGCGGATGATCTGAATGCCCAGACGTGCGAGCGTGAGGGTTGAGCCGACCGTTGCCAACGTGCGGTCCATGTCTTTGTCGCCGAGAATCTTGGCCAGGAAACCTTTCCGCGAATGCCCTACCAGAATCGGACAGTTCAACGCGTGGAATTCGTCGCACTGGGCCATTAGGTCCAGGTTATGCTGGTGCGTCTTGCCAAATCCGATGCCTGGGTCGAGACAGATCTTCGCACGCTCGATCCCGGCGTATCTCAGTTGGCGGTACCGATCCTGCAGGTAATCGAAGATATCGAGCACGACGTCGTCGTACTCGGGGGCGTCCTGCATCGTTTGCGGGTTGCCTTGCATGTGCATCGCACAGATGCCCGCTCCTGTTTCTACCGCTAGGGGAATCATCTCCGGATCGGCTTGCAGGCCGCTGACGTCGTTGATGATCTCGGCCCCGGCCGCGATCGCTTCCTTGGCGACCAATGCCTTGGTGGTATCGATCGAGATTGGAATTCGCAGCGACTCGGCTAATGACTCGAGGACGGGAAGAACGCGTTGAAGTTCTTCCTGGGCAGATACGGGATCTGAGTAGGGACGAGTGCTTTCTCCGCCTATGTCGAGGATGTCCGCGCCTTCCGCTTCCATTTGCAGGGCTCGGTCGATGGCGGCGTGCTTGTCGACCCACTGGCCACCATCCGAAAAGCTATCCGGCGTGACATTCAGGATTCCCATCAGCTTGGGATTTCGGTCGAATCGCAACGTGCGTGTGCGAAGCTGCCACGTGAGGGCGCGGTGAGGATAGCGTTGCGCTAAAGTCGTACTGTGGGGGGTGGATCTCATCCCCAAATCTTAGCATATGCCCGCGCGGCGACGTATCCCAAGTTTCACCAGGGGGTCTGCATGTGGCGAACCACTTCTCGGGCAAACTGATCGATCGCGTCTTGCTGAGCGGTCACCATCGACTGACCTGGTTCCGGGTAAAGAACGCCGGTGGCGGTGATCGTCTCGCTCATCAAAACAGGCGCAAGCGAGAGTGTACCAGGCTGCCGAACGAGTTGGCCTCGTTGGTCGATCCACTCGTAGTGAATCTGGAAGTTCTCTTGCAGAATGCGCGGATCATCCAAGGTGTTTTGTCCCTGGACGAGCTTGTTCTCGGTCACCAGGCTTCCTCGCAGAACACTATCGGCCGATTGAGCATCGGTGACTTTGTACGGCGTGGTCGCTTCGATTTCCTTGATCACCGCTTCAGTGATGCGTTCGCCCAGTTCACGACGATAGGTAAGCGACGTAAAGATGGGGACATGCACCGTGCGGATGTCGGGGCGATAGAGACTACGATTACCAATCTGGTAATGAACGCAGCCGAACTGACCAGCCGTTACCAACAGGATGGCGGCCAGTAAAAGGGATCGGTTGGGTGTCCGCGAATCTCGCATCAAATTTAATCGCCTTACTGAACCTAGCGACTTTCCGTTTCGTCATCCGGGCGGGTGGCGATGTTTTCGATCGGCGTCTGCGAAGGTATCGGCAAGTCCTTCTTGCGTTCCAGCCAGCTGTACAGGAACTCGCCGGGAGGTGTAGGAGAAGCAGGGCGTCCCTTGATCTCGTCGATTCGCTTCTTGGCCGCTTCCGCCATGTTGGAAGTGGGGAACTTCTCGATCACCTGCGAGTAGTAGTGGTAGGCACCTTGATACTCGCGGCGGCCATCGTAGAACGCGGCTTTCTGCCAAAGTCGTTCGGCCTGAGCAGCGCGAATATCGAAGTCGAGCTTCTCGATGACCTTCATGTTCTCTTGTGTCTTGTCCGGGAACTGACGCTTGATGCGGGTCAGCAGCTTTTCGGCTTCTTCCAGTGGTTTGCCGTCGTACTCGGGACCTTGGTAGACCTTCAGTTTGGTCACCACGCCCAAGTAATGAGCGGTGAACTGGTGTTCGCTGGTCGGGAAGTTTTCACGCAAGTCGGTATAGAAGCGATCGGCTGATTCAAAGTTGCCTTCGCGGAAGTGGGCATTGGCGGCGGCCAGGGTTGCATCGTCCGCCAGATCGCCGGTTGGATCGTCCAAGCGAATCAAATCAAACAGCTTGATCGCGTTGCCGAAACGATCGAACAACGGCAATTGTTCATCAGTTAAGTTGGGCTGAATGGCCCACGAGCGTTCCTTGGAATGGCGATCGAGCCAATATCGAGCGAGCTTGAAGCGTCGCGCCCCAACCGCATCCAGGTGCTTCGAGTTCTGATACTTCTTGACGAGTTGGTCGTACTGTTTGGTCGCCTCGGGGTAGTTATCGAGAAAGAAGTAGCATTCGCCGGAGTACATCAACGAGTCTTCTTCGATGGTCGAATCGGGAGCATAGACAGCGGCCCGCTTGAAGAGTCCGGCGGCCTCGTTCAGCTTCGAGCTGCGATCTTTCCCCTGGGCGGCCATGCCTTGTTCGTAGAGGGCTTCGGCCTGGGTGAAGAGCTTCTTGGCGAGTGCCTTATTTTCCGAATTGTTGCCGGTCACCTCTAAGGTCTTGGCACCCACGCCGGTCGGATCCCACCACGAATTGCCAGAGGCACTCTCCGCTTCTGGGGATTGGCCGCGCTGGACCCCTTCTTCTTCGTAGCTGACTTGCGAAACCTCGCCGCCGGAGGGATTGAAAACGGTCGGCGGTGGAACTGGATCGCGCTGGCCGAAGTTCATGCAGCCGATAGAGGACGCAGTCGACAAAATGCCGAGGGTGACGATCGTGGTGGTTTTCATCATCGAGGACTTCCTTGCCCTATGCGTGGTCCAACCCAAGTCTCAGATCGAAAGAATCTGCAGGTATTCTCGCAATCTGGGTGTCTTACCCAGGGTGTGGCTGAGGTATCTGTTGACGAGTGCCCGGACCTCCATGGCCAGACGCGAGGGAATTTCCGTACGCTTCCATCGCTCGTCTTCTGCGGCATAAATCGATAAGAGCTGTAGCGTTTCCACGGCCACGTCAATGACCTGACGGTGCCCGCTCCGGGCTCTTCTTGACAGTACACCACCGGCGAGCAGTCCAAAAGGAGTACGTCCACGCTCGGCAATCGGTTCTCCTGTTTCAACGCAATGCGTCAATTCAGGCAATTGACCAAGGTGGCGGAGCAACATCATCTCGAACCGCAACACCAAAGGAGCAACGGCCTCGAACTGGTTCAGCTGCGAAAGGATCTCGTCGGCCAAATGAAACAATTCCGGATGGGGATCGGAGTGGTCCGTCAACTGTGCTAGTAACTCGGCCAGGTAATAGCCGGCGTACAGATGTTCGGTGCTCTTTTGCCCCGCGCGAAATCGTCGTTCGACCTTCGCTTCGGTCAGCAAGTCCAGGCTGTCGCTTTTTTTGTGGAGGAAGACTATTCGACTTACGGTCAAAACGTCAAGAGCAGACTCGAATGGGCTCTTGGGACGCTTGCATCCCTTGGCTAGTGCCGTGATTTTGCCGAAATCCTCGGTAAATAGCGTCGCGATACAGGATGTCTCGCTGAAGTCGACGGTTCGAATGACGATTGCTAGCGATTTTTCCGCCGACATAAGATGAGGGATTTCCGATGGGAACTTCGATAGCTTGGCGAAAAAACGCGCTAGCTACGCTGGCTGAGCCTTATTCTGCTTCGAGCGAATCAGCCGCAACTGGTGAATTCGGCGCCGATCGGAAGCAACGACCTGGATCGAAACGTCCCCGACTTGCAACTGTTCGCCGGGCTTGGGGATGCGTTTCATCTCGTGGATCACCAGACCGCCGATCGTATCGTAGTCGTCTTCTTCGGGAAGTTCCATGCCCAGGATCTCGTTGATGTCCTCAACGTGGGCCTTGCCGGTCACGTCCGCCTCTTCATCCGAGATCTGGATGATTCCGTTGTCCGCTTCATCGATATCATGCTCGTCGACAATCTCGCCGACGATCTCTTCCAGAACGTCCTCGATCGTGACCAGACCGGTCACGGCGTGATACTCGTCAACAACCAGGGCCAGGTGCGTTCGCTTGCGCAGGAAGTATTTCAGCAGTTCGCTGACCGTCATGCTCTGCGGGACATGGATGACCGGCCGAGCCAGATCCAATAGGGACTTGCGGGTTGATTCAGGACGGGCAAGTTCCGGCAGCAGGTCCTTCACGTAAAGCAGCCCGGCGAAGTTATCGCGGCTGCCATCCCATATTGGGATACGCGTGCGGCCGGTCTTCGAGATGAACTCGACGATCTCCCACCAGGGGGTCGTCGCCGCAAGCGAGTCGATTTCGCTGCGAGGCGTCATGATGCTGACCGTTTCCGTATCGTCGAGGTCCATCACCCCTTCGATCATTTCCCGGGCATCTTCTTCGATGTGACCTTCGCGGATCGCCTCGGTCACAATCGTGCGGATCTCTTCTTCAAACTCTTCTTCCTCATCCGGCGGCTCGTCAACGATGCCTGCGGCCCGCTTCATGACGCCGCCGAGGAAATCAACGCCGTACGTCACCGGGTAAAGGATGATGCTAACGGTCGACCAGATGGGCCAGGTGTAATAAATGAAAGGTGGTCCGAAGTGTTCGGCCACGGCCCAGGGGAGCCACACCATGGTTACCATTAAAACCAAGGTCACTCCGGCAACGTCACCAATAAAGGTGAATGTGTCGAGGAGTGATCCTTGGCGAAAGCCCAGCAGCCAGGCTTGGGTAGAAATCAGGAAGATCGCCAGGCTCAGCACTTGCAGGGCCTGAGCCGCCAAGGCTGCGATTTCGTGGTGCTCGTGAATGGTACTGAAAAGTCGCGGGCGATCGCGCTTCTCGCAGTACTCTTCCAGATCGTGCCAGAGCATGTCCGGCAGAATGGTCGCGGCGATGGAAGACAGGATCAAAACCAGCCAGCTGCATGTCGCTAGCCAGACGAAAAGCGTCGGTCCCATCGCCTAGGTTGCTCCTTGACTTGGGCGACTGGCCGCCGGCGACTCGCCTGCGTACTCGATGCCCAACTTGCTGAGATAGTGCTTTTCCAACTGCCGCATTTCCTGGCGGTCAGTATCTTCGTGATCGTCGTAGCCAGCCAGGTGCAAACAGCCATGCACGACGTATAGCGTCATTTCTTCCCCTGTCTTCCAGCCGTGTTCCCGCGCTTCCGCGGCGGCGTACTCGGCACTAAGCATGATCTCGCCCGACAAAAAGTCATCGGACTGATCCATGGGAAAGGTAATGACGTCGGTTGGGTAGTCGTGCTGAAGAAATCGAACGTTGCAGTCGTGAATCTCGGCGTTGTCAACCACCGCGATACCGACTTCGCCCCGAGGATAGCCTTCGCCGGAGAAGACTGCCCGGACGGCTTGTTCAAAGAGATCCTGCGGAACAGGATGTTCTGTTTGGCGATTGGAAAGGTTTATTTCGTAGTCCGAGGACATCGGTCTCGCTTTATGCAGGCTGCGAACTGGGGTACTTCACACGACCATGATAGACCGCCGTGAGACTCTTGGTGACGCTTGATTGTATTTGACGCAGTTCGCGGAGCGTCAGGCCACATTCGTCGAATTGCCCGTCCAGCAGGCGCTTCATCGAGAGCTCTTCCACCAGGGCTTCAATGCGGGAAGCGGTTGGTTCGACCAGCGTACGGCAAGCGCTTTCGACGGCGTCGCAAATCATCAGGACGGCCGCCTCTTTGGTTTGTGGTTTGGGGCCGGGATAGCGGTAGATCGTTTCATCGACTTCGCGCTCGTCCGGGTTGGCTTCCACTTTGGCGCTTGCCACGCGATAGAAATACTCAACCAGCGTGGTGCCGTGGTGTTGTTCGATGAAGTCGATGATGGCCCGCGGCAACCGGTTTTGACGCGCCAGGTCGGCACCGTCTTTTACGTGGGCAATAATCACCAGCGTACTGATCGCCGGATTCAAACCTTCGTGGCGATTGTCGGAAGCATTCTGATTCTCGACGAAGTACTCCGGCTTCATCATCTTGCCGATGTCATGGAAGTAAGCACCGACACGCACCAACAGGCCATTCGCCCCAATCGAATCAGCCGCGGACTCGGCAATCGAGGCGACCGTGATCGAGTGGTTATAAGTGCCTGGTGCACGCTGGGCGAGCTTCTGCAGCAGCGGATGAGCCGCATCGCCCAGTTCCAGCAGGCTGATATCGGTCAGGATTCCATAGGCTTTTTCGACAAACGGCAAGAGGCCAGTCATCAGGAAGCCGGCACCCACGGCATACACGCCCTGCCAGGCAGCCGCTTGAAGCAGCGCCACGGTGGCAGGCTGCCCTGAAACGATGCTCACGCCATACTTGGTGGTGAAGGCCACCACGCCCGCCCAGAGACCGACGAAGATCAGCTTGTTGCGACTGCGAATCCGGCTCATCGACAACGTCGCGGCACTGCACGTGGCCGTAATCGTTACGAAAGCAACCAGGCTGGTACCACTGGTCAACACAATCGCCAAGCTGACGCACGCGGTGACCAGCAGCGCGAATTCCTGACGATAGACGATCGAAACGGTCATCGCCAGAATCATCGCCGGGATAAGCTCGGCCTGCCAGCGATCGTCAAACCAATAGCCCAGCGCGATCGTCGCACAGGTCGGGACCAGAAACAACAGATACTCGTTCAAATCCTTCAAAATGCTGGGGCATTTGAAAACGAGGTAAATCGCACACAGCGCCCCCAGGGCGTAATACATGCCCAGGATGGCCAGCGAGTAGATCGTCTTGGAAAAGAAGCTGCGTTGATCGATGTAGGCCCGATGCTCGGCGTGCAGAAGTTCGATGCCGGTAGCGTCCAGAGGTTCGCCCGGTAGAACGACAGCATCCTTAGTTGAGTAAATATGCATCACCGGTTCGACTGCCGCGATGGCGTCTTCGCGTTCTTTCGTCGTCGCGACTCTGTCGAAGACAAGCGTACCGGGCAGGTTCTTATCGACCCAGTAGTCGACTGCTTCGACCAGGAAGCTGATGTCTTCCCCTTTAGCCAGGCTGTCCAATTCGATTTTCAGGTTTTTACGGATGCTCTCGAAGACCTGGGCCTTCAACACATCGTTCTGCGAGATGATCTGTTTGTTGTCCTGCGGGCCAGACGTCACAACGATGATACTAGCTGCTTGCCCTTGCTTGAGTTCGAGCTGTTCAGGCGACATGATGCCGCGGGAAGCGAATGGTTTGAGTGCGTTGGCAATACTTTGTTCGAACGCGTTGAGCATGTTCTCGCGTGCGAATAGGGCCTTGAGCTTTTGGAACTGTTCTTCCCGCTCCATGGGACCTACCGGAGCGACTTCGTCATCAGCGATCGGAAAGAACTCGTTCCACAGCCGCTCGACTTCCACGTCGAACTGCTTGGCCGTGGTCAGCTGAACGATGATCGATTGCAAGCGGGCTCGCAGTTGGTCGAGCCGAGCCGGTTCGTTCTTGTAGACCGACTTCGCTTCGTTCTCGGCGTCCCGTTCCGCTTTGGCGGTCGCCAGGGGATCGAGCACCGAGAACTGCACACGCGGGTGGATTTCGGACGGAGGGACGTAGCCGGGGCGGTACTGCATCGGCGGGTTCCAGGCACCGGTGACCAACCACAGTGCGATCGCCGCGAACAAAGCGCAGGCCAGATAAAGCAGCTTGTCGGGATGCGACAGCTCGGAGATGAAACGCCTGAAAGTTCCGGGAGGAAGCTCTAAGGACGCGACATGTTTCGCACGTTTTTTCGTCTTACCTGGCTGCGCCATGTTTTAGTTGCCTTCGCCAGCGGGCTCGCTTTTCGAGTCCGTTTCGTAGGCATCCACAATCTTTTGAACCAGCGGATGACGCTGGATATCTGCATTGGTTAACTCGACGCGAGCAATACCATCGATATTGCGGAGGCGATAAAGGGCATCGGTGAGACCGCTTCGCACGCGAGGCGGCAAGTCATTTTGTGTCGTATCACCACTGATGACCATTCGCGAATCCTTGCCCATGCGGGTCAGGAACATCTTCATCTGCGCGGTGGTCGTGTTTTGTGCTTCGTCCAAAATAATGAAGGCGTTCTTCAAGGTCCGCCCTCGCATGAACGCGAGCGGAACGACTTCAATCACATCGGTTGCCATGTACTGCGTGATGAGATTCGGCTCCATCATCTCGGTGAGCGAATCCAACATCGGACGCAGGTAGGGGTTGATCTTCTCATACAACGTACCAGGAAGAAACCCAAGCTGCTCGCCAGCTTCGACCGCTGGGCGAACTAACACAATCTTCCCAATTCGGTTTTCCAGCAGTGCTTCGACCGCCATGGCGACGGCCAGGTAGGTTTTACCGGTACCGGCCGGGCCCAGCGCGAAAACCATGCTATGGCTACGAATCGCTTCCACATACGCGACCTGTCCCGGCGTGCGCGGTCTGACCCCGTTACCTTTCTGAAAGGTCGAAATAGGGATCGTCTTGCGAGGGATCGAATCGCCATTGGCGTCCGATAGGGCCTCGTCCAGGTCTTCGGAGAACAGGGCACCATTTCGTTCCAGGCGATGCCGCAGCTCTTCGACGACTTTCATCGCTTTGACGACGTTTCGCTCTTCTCCCGAAATGCTGACCCGCTCGTCACGATGCGTGATGGTGACGTTCAACGAATCGCGGATTCGCCTGAGGTGTTGATCGCGGCTGCCGAATAGTTGGAGGACCGATGCGTGGTCCAAAAATTTGATCGTCGCTTCGTACATCGATTGGGCAATACCTATTGCCTTATCCTGGGAAGGAAGAATTCCTATGTCAAAATATAGACAATGTTTCGGGCATGGGAATCGTTATTATGCCCCGGCAGATTGTAACTCGTTACTCGGTTTGAGTTTAGATATTTGTTAGGAATCGTGCTGGGTCGTGTTGAGTTTGCGTATTTTGCTTAACTTAACGGCCTGGGCCGACAATACCGAATTCCCAACACAAAAGAGCCATCGGGGCGCCCAGCAGTAGCGAGTCGAGTACATCCAACACGCCACCCAGGCCAATGAGCCATTTGCTGGAATCTTTGGTTTCCATGTCGCGCTTGAACATCGATTCGGCCAAGTCTCCCAGCATTCCCGCCGGGGAAACAAGCAAGGCGAAGATCAACCAACCGAAAGGAATCGATGCGACCGGGCCGCCCAACATCCACGGACCGATCCATTGGAACATCAGGTAGCTTCCCAGGCACGACGCGGCGAGTCCGCCGAGGGTACCTTCCAGCGTCTTGCCGGGAGATAGCCTGGGGACAAGTTTCGTGCGTCCGAAGTTCGAACCAATAAAGTAGGCCCCGGTATCCGAGATCTTCACGACGACAATCATCGATAGCAGTGCCAACATACCGTAAGCGTTACCGTCTTCGGTCCCTTGCTGTACGAGCCGTAGGCGAACGACAAAGCTCAGCAGGCCGCCTACATAAAAGACCGAGAAAATCGTCAGGCCTAGGTGAATCATCGACTGGCCCGGTTTTTCGTAGCGGCGCATTTCTCCCAGGATCGAAAGCACCACACCGAAGGCCAGCGCGTACAGCGTTGCTTCGGCCTGATCGGTTTGTGAGGGCACGCTACGCGACGGCCACCAAATGGGCAGGCTCGCGGCCGCGATCACGATGAACGTACCCAGGTGACACGACCAACCGATGGGACGTAGTTGCTTGGCCCGCAGCAGGTCGAGGACTTCTTCCGCGGCCAACACGCCCAGCACAAGAACCAACGGCAGAAGCCAGATGCCGGGGCGGCCAAAGTTGTAGTAGTAGTCGAGCCAACAAAGTCCGCACAGGGGCACAAGTATGGCAATCGCTCCAATCAATCGCCACTTGAGCACGCGTCAACTCCTGAAGGACCTTGGTTGGTCAAGCCGCCGAAGCGGCGATCGCGCGAGGCAAAGTTTTCGATGGCGTCTCGCAGAGTCTCTTCGCGGAACTCCGGCCAGCAAAGGTCGGTGACCCACAGTTCGGAATAACTTACCTGCCAGAGCAGGAAGTTGCTGATCCGCATTTCGCCAGCCGTGCGAATCATTAGATCGGGGTCTGGCATTCCGCTTGTATACAGATGCTCGGCAATCGTTTCTTCGGTGATGTCTTCGGCCTGGAGACGTCCCGCTTTCACTCCTTCGGCAATGCACCGCACCGCATCGACCATCTCGGCGCGGCCGCCGTAGTTGATCGCCAGGCAGAGCGTGGTGCCGGTGTTGGCGGCGCTCAGTTCGATGGTTTTGTCCATCTCGCGCTGTACCTGATCGGGGATGCCGTCGCGGCGACCAATGATCTTGACGCGGACGTTCTGCTTCATGATCGTGGCACGCTCTTCGATCATGTACTGCTCGAGCAGATGCATCAGAAAGTCGAGTTCGTGCTGGGGACGCTTCCAATTTTCGCTGGAAAGACAGTAGAGCGTGAGTTGGTCGATCTTCAGCCGGGCACACTCTTCGACGGTCGCGCGAACCGAATGAACGCCGCGGCGATGCCCTTCGATACGGGGCAGCCCTTGCCGCTGGGCCCACCGACCATTGCCATCCATGATCACGGCGATGTGCTTGGGGAATCGCTCGCGGGGAATGTCTTCGATCGGATGTCGCGCTGTCGTAGCCGTTTTTGACACGTCGCTAAATTGGGCCAAGGGGTCGAAATGTGGGGACGTTCAACGATTCCCTATTATGACGCGTCCCTCGGATGCATTTCAACGCGGGATTGGCGGATAAAACTTACGTCGTCGCCAGTTTCAACACGTCAGACGTGAAGATCGTTTGCTTGCGATCGGGGCCGACCGAGACCACACCAACCGGGAATCCGACCAGTTCTTCCACGCGGCGGATATAAGCCAGGGCGTTTTCCGGAAGATCGTCCAGCGAGCGAGCGCCGGTGATTTCTTCCTTCCAGCCAGGAAGCGTTTCGTAGACCGGCTTCACCTGGCGGATGTCGTCGACGTGCGAAGGGAAACGGGTGATCTGCTCGCCATCGAGTTCGTAGGCCACGCAGATTTTCAGTTCGTCGAAGGTCGACAGAACGTCCAGCATCATGAGCGACAAAACGTCGATCCCGCTGATGCGGGCCGTATAGCGAACGGCAACCGCATCGAACCAGCCGGTGCGGCGGGGGCGACCGGTGGTGGTGCCGTATTCGTTGCCACGCTGGCGAATTTTCTCGCCGGTTTCATCGTGCAGTTCCGTCGGGAACGGGCCGCCACCAACACGCGTGCTATAGGCTTTGGCAACCCCGATGACCTGATCGATGTGCTTGGCGGGCACGCCGGCCCCGGCCGAAGCACCCACGCCAGAGCTATTGCTGCTGGTAACGAACGGATAGGTGCCGTGGTCGACGTCCAACAGAGCGCCCTGGGCGCCTTCGAACAGGATGGTCTTATGATCGTCGACCGCATTCAGCAGAAGGTCGGTTGAATCGCACACGAACGGACGTAGCCGCTCGGCATAGGCGGCGAATTCTTCGTAGATCTTCGCGGCGTCGAGCGGCTCGAACTGGCCGTCTTCGTACATGCTGGCGATCGTGCGATTCTTCTTTTCGCAGATCATGAAGACTTTGTCTTTAAAATTCGGACGCATCATATCGCCCAGGCGAATCGCGTAGCTGCGTCCCACTTTGTCGCGATAGCACGGGCCAATGCCGCGGAGCGTGGTGCCGATGTTTTCACCGTCGGCGGTCCCTTGGTTCATCGCGCGATCTTCGGCGATGTGCCACGGGAAGATGATATGCGAGCG
This sequence comes from Bremerella volcania, assembly GCF_007748115.1. Taxonomy (NCBI): domain Bacteria; kingdom Pseudomonadati; phylum Planctomycetota; class Planctomycetia; order Pirellulales; family Pirellulaceae; genus Bremerella; species Bremerella volcania. The sequence continues at coordinate 4,965,827 of NZ_CP036289.1, read as the reverse complement.
GTCGCTGAGGCGCAAATTGTCGATCGTCACGCCGCGATCGGTCAGGCCGTCCATCTCGCCGAGTAGGATTGGTGGGTTGATCACCACGCCAGCCGTAATGACGTTTAATACGTCACTGCGGAGGATACCACTGGGAATATGGTGCAGCTTGTAGACGTTTTCGCCGTCAACCACGGTATGGCCGGCGTTCGCACCACCCAAAAATCGGGCCACGATATCGTGTTGCTGGGTCAAAAGATCGACGAGTTTCCCTTTGGCCTCGTCACCCCACTGCAAACCAATAACACACGAACCTGCCACGAACCTTCTCCAGTGATAGCAATCAATTCAAGACGAACCCAACTAGTGTAGCGCGAACCGGGGGAGTCGGTCAACGAGGCGGAAGTGCGGTGTGGCGCCATTCTGGGGGAATTCGGCTTCATTCTCACGGGGCAAATCGATACACTCCCAATGTCGGGTATTTTCCGGCCACATGGGCAAAAGTGCTCATTTTCATCATAAATCACCTTTCCCGATCGTTTCGCGATGACTTCGATTCTTGTTCTGGCACTCTTGATGGCCGCGCCGGAAGCCTCCCCAAGCGAGGGCTTCGACACGCTGGTCGTGTGTCCCGAGGCCTACGTCGCGGCGATGCGCCCCTGGTTCGAGTACCGGATGCAGCAGGGGTATCGCATTGGCGTGGTGACCGACGTCACTTCCAAAGAGAAGATACGCAGTACTATTCACGAAGCGGCCAAGAGTGGCCCCCTGACGCAGGTTCTGCTGGTCGGAGACGTCGTGGCTGACAAGTCAGGCGGCGTGGGCATTCCGGTGCATTACCAGAAAGCGGTGGTGAACGTCCACTTTGGGTCCGAGCCGGAGATCCCGACCGACAATTACTATGCCGATCTCGATGACGATCAGATCCCTGACTTGGCGGTCGGGCGGTTTTCGGTCGGCAGTGAAGAAGAACTGAAAACGATCGTGGCCAAGACGATCGACTATGAATCGAAGCTTCCGCCAGGCGACTGGCAGCGGCGTCTGCACTTCGTAGCTGGCGTCGGGGGCTTTGGTTCCGCCGTCGATACGATGATGGAAACGGTTACCAAGAAGTTTCTCACTGACGAAATTCCACCCCATTTCGAGGCCATCGTCGCCCAGGGAAGCTGGCGCAGTATCTACTGCCCGGACCCGCGCGAGTTCCGCGACGAAGTCGTCCGGCAACTCAACGATGGGGGGCTTTTCTGGGTTTACATGGGGCATGGGCATGTCGAAACGCTCGACTACATCCGCGTTCCGAACGACGCCTACCCGATTTTGACCAACAAGGACGTCGCCGCGCTGCGGAACGAAACGTCGAGCCCGATCGCGATCTTTCTGTCGTGCTATACCGGGGCGTTCGATGCCCCGCGCGATTGCCTGGCTGAAAAGCTCCTTCGGCAAAAAGGGGGCCCGGTCGCTGTATTTGCCGGGTCGCGCGTCACCATGCCGTACGCGATGAGCGTCATGGGGACCGAAATGCTGCAGCAGTATTTTGATGAACGGCAGCCGACGCTGGGGCAGCTGCTTTTAAACGCGAAGCGCGAGGCCATGCGGCAAGGCGGAAAATCGGGTAATCGTAAGATGCTCGATACGATGGCTGCGTTGGTGAGCCCCAAGCCGGGGCTGCTGCGGGAAGAACGACTCGAGCACATGGCCTTGTTCAACTTGCTAGGAGATCCACTGCTGAAGCTTCCCCACGCATCGCCGGTGGAGGTCTCGGCACCGGAGGTCGCTCATCCCGGCTCATCGATCGAAGTCGTCGGCAAGACGGTGCTACCAGGGAAAGTTCGCGTGGAACTCGTTTGCCGCCGCGATGGGTGCGTGGCGCAACTTTCCAAGCGGGCAACCTACCAGGCGCTTCACGAAGATCTCGCCCAGTACACCAAGACCTATCAGTCGGCCAACGACCGGCTGTGGCAGGCCGTCGAAGCCCAACAGTCAGACGGTCAATTTCACACGCGGATCGAGATTCCTGAAAGCTGCCACGGGCCATGCCACGTGCGGGTATGGGTGGAAGGATCGTCGCAAGTTGGTCTGGGGTCTCAAGATATCGCCATTCAGCCGCTACAGATTGCCGAAGGAAACTCCGACGGGCAAATCGGGGAATAGTTGCTCTTTTTTTACTGCTTAATGCTCGGTTTTTTTGCCTTGTAATAGGCTTTCGCGTATTTCTGCCACCGAAACTCTTGATAGGTGGTGTAGAATGAAGGTACAGTGAATTGCAAATCGGGCACAGACCGCCCAATTTGTACACGGGCAAGTCGTTATCACGCGTAATAACTTGTCTTCCCGCCTGAACTTTCACTCCTTCGCTAGAACCGGACGTTCTCATGATCTCGCTGCAACTCACGCGTATCTCGCGGAAGATGCTTTTCGGTGCCGCGTTGGCCTTCTTGGCATTTGCTCCCCAGGTTGGCTGGGCAGAAGAGTCTGCGGAAATCGACTTCAACCGCGATATTCGCCCATTGCTATCTGATCGCTGCTATGCCTGCCACGGACCGGACGAAAACCATCGCGAAGGGGGAATCCGTTTCGATGTCGCGGAAAGCGTGCTGGGGGAAGCCGACTCGGGCATGATCGCCATCGTGCCTGGTAAGCCAGACGAGAGCGAAATGATCGCACGCATCCTCAGCGATGACGAGTCGTTGAAGATGCCGCCGCCGGACTCCAACAAAAGCCTCAGCACCGAAGAAATCGCCAAGCTCAAGCAGTGGGTCGCCGAAGGAGCCAAGTTCCAGGGGCATTGGTCCTTCGAGGCTCCCAAGAAGACCGATCCACCCCAGGTCGATTTCGCCGATTGGAACCAGCGAGAGATCGATCAGTTCCTGGGTGCCCGGCTGAAGAAGGAGGGGCTCAAACCAAGTGAACCGGCCGATAAGTTGACGCTGATTCGCCGAGTGACCTTCACGCTGACCGGCCTTCCACCCACGCCGGAAGAGGTCGAAGCGTTCTTGAAAGACGAATCGTCCGATGCCTACGAGAAGGTTGTCGATCGCTTGTTGGCATCGCCTCATTATGGCGAACACATGGCTCGCTATTGGTTAGACGCGGCCCGTTATGCGGATACGCACGGTTTACACTTGGACAACTACCGCGAGATGTGGATGTATCGCGACTGGGTGATTCAGGCCCTCAACGACAACAAGCCGTACGACGTCTTTCTGACCGAACAACTCGCCGGCGACTTGCTGCCCAATCCATCGTGGGAACAGAAGGTCGCCTCCGGCTTCAATCGCTGCAACGTGACGACCAACGAAGGGGGCTCGATCACGGCGGAAGTGAAAATGCGAAACGTCAACGATCGGGTCGTCACGACCGGCACCGTCTTCATGGGGCTCACCATGGAATGCACGCGCTGCCACGATCACAAGTACGATCCGCTGAAGCTAAAAGACTTCTACTCGATGTATGGGTTCTTTAACAGCATCGATGGAAGCCCAATGGATGGTAACCGAAAGGACCACGCTCCGACCGTTTACTCTAAAGAAGCGACCCAGCAACTGGCCCAACTCGACCAGCAGATCGGTCAGAAGCGGGAAGAAATCAAAGCGACGCTCGCCAAGATCGAATACCAAGACCCAGGCCCCGGCGTCGATACCCCCGAGATCCAGCCGGAAGAAGTCGTTTGGATCGAAGACGGCATCCCCGGCAAAGCCACCGTCAGCGGCGATTACAACTGGGTGACCAAGCCGGAACCGGTGTTCAGTGGCGAGAAGGCCTCCAAGCGAACGGTTACCGGAAACGATCAGGTTTACTTCAATGGATCGGATCAGCCGTTCACCGTCTACAAAGGGGACGTCCTCTTCGGGTACGTCTATCTCGATCCGAAGAATCCTCCCAAGGAAGTGATGTTCCAATGGAATGATGGGGACTGGGATCAACGAGCCTTCTGGGGTGAAGACCTCATTCCCTTCGGCAACACCGGCCAGACCAAGCATCGCCTCGGCGATTTGCCGGAGGCCGGCAAGTGGGTCCGTCTTGAGGTGCCGATCGAAAAGGTCGGCCTGAAGGAAGGGAGCAAAGTCAACGGTTGGGCCTTCACCCAGTGGGACGGCACCGTTTACTGGGACAAAGCTGGTTACGTCACCAAGCACGGCAAGCAGCCGCAGTTCAAGTCGCTTCAGGCCTGGACCGAGTTCGCCGCCAAGTCGCCGGCGTCGCTCAATCCAGAAAACAAACAGGTCACCGAGATCCTGAAAAAGGAGGCGGATAAACGCAATGAAGGCGAAGCGAAAGCACTCCGCAATTACTTCCTCGAATTCGTCTGCCAAGACACGCAAGAGACTTTCAACAAGCTGCGTGGCGAACTGAAGGCCATGACCGACAAGCAGGCCGATTTGAAGAAGAACGCACCGACGACGCTCGTCTACAAAGAAGCCGCCAAGCCGGTTCCCGCGCATATCTTGATTCGGGGCGAATACGATCAAATCGGGGAAGAAGTCCCACGCGACGTGCCGGCCTTCTTGCCGCCAATGACCGAAGAAATGCCCAAAGATCGCCTAGGCCTGGCGATGTGGCTGTTGGATCCGAGTCACCCACTAACGGCCCGGGTGGCCGTGAATCGCTATTGGCAGCACGTCTTTGGCGGAGGCCTGGTGAAGACCTCTGAAGACTTCGGTTCCCAGGGAAGCGTGCCCAGCCATCCTCAGCTTTTGGATAACCTGGCGATCGAGTTCCGCGAGAACGGTTGGGATATCAAGCAACTGATGAAACGAATGGTGATGACCTCGGCCTATCGCCAGTCGTCCACGCTCACGCCCGAGCTTTTGAAGAAGGATCCCGAGAATCGCCTGCTGGCTCGCGGCCCACGCTATCGGCTGGATGCCGAGTCGCTCCGTGATCAGGCGTTGGCGTTCAGCGGACTTCTGGTCGAAACGATCGGCGGTCCTTCGGTAAAACCACCGCAGCCTGATGGCCTTTGGAAGGCGGTCGGTTATTCCGGTAGCAACACGGTGCAGTTCAAAGCAGACGAAGGTCACGAAAAAGTGCATCGTCGCACGCTGTACACGTTCATCAAGCGGACCGCTTTGGCTCCGCAGATGAGCACATTCGATGCCCCTAATCGCGAGTCGTGCACCGTTCGCCGCGAACGAACCAATACGCCGCTACAGGCCTTGCTGCTGATGAACGATCCGCAGTATGTCGAAGCCGCAGTCGCCATGGCTCAGCGCGTGATGGACGAAGGGGGTTCCGACCCGGTTGCCAAGGTGAACTTCCTGGTGACGCTTTGTTTGTTGAATCGGGATAACGAAGTTCAAAAGAAAGAACTCGAGTCGTTGTATTTCGATAGTCTCACCTATTTCCAGAAAAACCCGGAAGCCGCCGGCAAGTTGGTCGGCAAAGACGAGACCCCAGCGGAATTAGCGGCCTGGGCGATTGTCTGCAACACGCTGCTCAATCTCGACGAAGTCGTCATCCAACGCTAGTTCATCCCACGGTAAGTAACGCATCAAGGACCAATTCGATGGATCCTCGCAACGACTATATTCAAGCGATCACGCGTCGGCACTTCTTCCAGAAGGGTGCCCTGGGGCTGGGTGCCGCGGCGCTGGCCTCAATGACCGATCTACCGGCCCAGGCCGCCAAATTGCCCAGTTCCGGCATCGGCGGACTGCCCAACCTGCCCCACTTTGCCCCGAAGGCGAAACGGGCGATCTACCTGTTCATGGCTGGGGCTCCCTGCCAGATGGACTTGTTCGACTACAAGCCGCAGATGAACGAGTGGTACGACAAGGACCTGCCGGAATCGGTCCGCCAGGGACAGCGTCTCACGACGATGACCTCCGGTCAGAAGCGTTTCCCAATCGCTCCGTCGAAGTTCAAGTTTTCCCCCTACGGTGAAAACGGGACGATGATCAGCGAGCTGCTGCCCTACCACGGGAAGATGGTCGACGACATCGCGATCGTAAAGTCGCTCCATACCGAAGCGATCAACCACGACCCAGCCATCACCTATATCTGCACCGGGAACCAACTTCCCGGACGGCCCAGCTTGGGCTCGTGGCTGAGCTATGGCCTAGGTTCGATGAACGAAAACCTGCCGACCTTCGTCGTGATGACCCCGAACTGGAGCGGTCGTCAGCAAGCCCAGGCACTCTACAACCGCTTGTGGGGAGCTGGCTTTCTGCCTTCGAAGCATTCGGCCGTCACGCTGCGAAAGTCAGGCGATCCGATCCTGTTTCTCTCGAACCCCGAGGGGATTGATAGCTCGCTCCGCCGCCGGATGCTCGACAGCGTTTCCAAGATCAATCAAGAGACCTACCGGCTTTCCGGCGATCCAGAAACGCAATCGCGAATCTCGCAGTACGAGATGGCGTTCCGCATGCAGTCCTCGGTACCGGAACTGGTCGACCTGAAGCAGGAATCGCAAGCGACGCTCGATATGTATGGCCCGGAGGTCACCAAGCCGGGAACATTTGCCGCGAGTTGCTTGCTCGCCCGGCGCATGGTCGAGCGGGACGTTCGCTTCGTGCAGATCTTCCATCGTGGTTGGGATCAGCATGGCAACGTTGCTCGAGATCTTCCGGCTCAAGCCAAAGACGTCGATCAAGCGGCGTGGGCTCTGATTCAAGACTTGAAGATGCGCGGCATGTTGGACGACACGCTGGTCGTCTGGGGTGGCGAGTTCGGCCGAACCATTTACAGCCAAGGCGGCCTGTCGAAAGAGAACTACGGCCGCGATCATCATCCGCGTTGCTTTACCGTCTGGATGGCTGGCGGCGGCGTGAAGCCTGGCGTGGTGCATGGCGAAACGGACGACTTCAGCTACAACATCGTGAAGGATCCGGTCCACATCGCGGACTTGAACGCGACAATCCTGCACTGCCTGGGGATCGATCATCGCAAGCTTTCGATTCCGTTCCAGGGACTCGATGTCCGTCTAACCGGGGTTGAAGAGCGACACCCGGTCAAAGAGTTGCTGCTGTAGCCGCTTGATCGAAAGTTGCTTCCGATCGAAGCCGCCGACGATTTTCCTTTTTTTGGTCATTCACTCGCCAGAGAAGAGGAGAGCCACGGTTTGCCACGGGAGCAAGCGAATGTCCAATTGTTTGCCACGGTTCGTCGGCGGCTGGGGCAGGCAAGGGGGCGATAGCACCCGCCGAGCTATTTAGCCCGGCTGATGTACACGGGAATCTTCAGCTCTGGTCGCGAAGATTCGATCATCTCTTTGGCACGATCCTTCGCATTGACCAGCTTGCTGTCTTCGGAAGGAGCCGTGATCTGGCGAAACTGCGTTGCCAGTTGTTCGACCGCTGGCTGCATCAAAACGATCTCGGCCAGTTGCGATCGCAGGTCGCTCGAGCTACCCAGGACCGAAACCATCGTCTTGTTCAGGCCGGTCACCAGGTCGATGTTTTCGACCAAAGCAGGGACGCAATCGTCCAGGCGGACTACCTGATCTTCGATGTGATCGATCTTGTGCAGGTTCTCTTGAGCCAGAGCGATCTTTTCTTCCTGCGAGTTCAGGAAGTTCACCAGCCAGGCCAGTTCGTCCATGTTCTTATTGGCCGAAGTGGTCTGCTTTCGCACGTCTTTGATGCGCGTGTTCAGACGGATTGCCTGGTACGACAGTTCGGTGGCGGCGTCCAACGTGTCGGCCAGCTTCTGCACCTGCAAGTCCATCGATTTCTGCTCGTCCAGGATCGACTGCATGTTGGCCAGAACCAGGTTCGACTGTTCGGTATCTATCGCCAACTGCTGCACGCGGCTCTGGTTGTGGGCCAGCGAATCGATCGCACGGTCGGTGGCGTCCGACTGGGCAGCCAGATCACAGATCGCATTCTGTAGTTTCCAGTGTGAATCGACCGTGGCAGTCAGTTCCGGCATCAGGCACTGCTGGTTGATCAGCTGCTGTTGGACCATCTCCATCGAAGCCAGCGAGTCCTTCGCTTGGTGGATGTCGGCTCCGCTACGGACCAGTCGGGCGGCCAGCGATTCCAGCTCGTCGACGCGCTGCTGAGCGGCGGTCAGCTTCAAGTTGGCTTTGTCGAGGTCCGTTTGCAGGTTGTTCAGCTTCGAGGCCGTCGCTTCGGCCGTGGTCAACTTGGCCGACAGGCGAGCGATTTCGTCATGCAGGCGATCCGAACGCTGGACGGTCTGGCCTGCTTTGTAGAGCATGCTGCTCTGATCTTCCAGGCGTGCCAGAAGCGAGTTGGTTCGCTGTGTGGCATCGTTGAATCCGGTCAGCTGATTGAGCGGGTGATGGGTCGCTTTGACTTCTTTTTCAACTTTGGCGAGTTGCTTGACCAGGTCTTGCTGCAGCCAGAACTGGGTGACCGCGACACCCAGGGTGATTCCTAAAACGAGACAGAAACTGCCGATGATCCCTGGGTTCCGCATCGCCCAGCCGTAATCGGTATCATCCAAATAATGATCATTAATAGGCATATGTATCTCCTCCGTGTTTGATTGGCAACGTCCGTGCTCCTCGTGAGCACTAATGTTATCGAAACGTACACCGTCTCCGGAAAAGTCATCCATCAGCGATTCCCAAAGGTTTACTAGCACCCGGTACCCATCACCCAAATAACCCACACAGCCCGACCGTTGTGTTAAGAGGTAGTCCAACTCTTTACCTAGAGCTTAAACTTCGCTGCTTCTCGTGGGTGGAAGCGTCGTAATCGGCTTAGAAAGAACATTCGCCAAGCTTTACGTGATCATTTTTTGATCACCTTTGGCGTATCTCATTGAGTCGATGTTCTGTTTGTCACTTTTGATAAAGTGTTAAGAAATAGATATGCAAATTATTGTAACAACTTAGGCTCAAAAGAGCTCACCGCTCAACAAGAATTACGCTACGCCCGTCCGGATCCTTGACGATCGCTTGAATGCCCCAGTCAAACTCCTTTGGTTCGCTCGTGATCTTCATGTCGGAGGCGATCAACAGCTGCATGACCCGGTGGATGTCGGAAACGTTCAGTCCCACGCTGGTGAACGTGTCGACTTGTTCCGGTGACTTCGCCGGGTAAATCTCCATGACGAAACGATTGGTTTCGCTGGCCCAGTGAATGGGGCCCTTGCCGTGCTGCTCTTGGGTGAAGGGCAGCCCCAACGCTTGATAGAATCGCACCGTCGCGTCCGGATCACTGGACCGCAAGACGATTAAGTTCAGTCGCGCATGACTGGTGGCCAGGCTCGGCATCGCGTCTAGGACAGCGTTCAGCAGGGCCGGAGAAACATCGTGCGGCCCTGTCTCGGTCAGCTTCAAAAGCGCGTCTTCCAAAGCGAGCCCTTTGACCTGGGCGATCGCGGCCGCGGCGATGATCGGGGATCGACTCATCCCGGCGCTACACGCAATGACCGTCGGATAGTGTGCCTCGATCAACTTGGCAACCGTTTCAATGCAGGCCTGAAGCAGGTATCCGGGGTTGCCGGTACCATCGACAATCGGAAAACGGCAATAGAGGATATCGCGGGGAAACGTGATGGGAGTTTCTTCGATCGCCAGGTCGATCACAGCCGTCACCCCGGGAGCCAAGGTCGAACGAATATCACGTGCTTGGCGCGCGTTGGCGATCCAAAGCTTGCCAGGAATGATTTCACGCATAACAGCCCGAGACCTTTCTCAACGGTTTCATCCGTACAGTTGTCGGAAGTGTGATAAACGCCTGCGTCGAACGCTAATTCTTTTCTACATAACCAGTTAGTTTCCCCCAAGCCGAGATTGAGCCTATTCCTTTCGCACAGTATGCTGAAACTATCGCCCCTACGATATGTTTAGCCCAATGGGCATTGCCTGGGATGAATCGATGAAAGTTGCCAAGAACACGGTCGTTTCCATTACCTACACTTTGAAAGATTCCGAAGGGAATCTGATCGATGCGGCCGATGCTTCGGATCCGCTCGCCTATTTGCATGGCGTAGGGAATCTGATTCCAGGAATGGAAAAGGCACTCGACGACCGCGACTCCGGCGAGACGTTTCAAGTCGTTATACCACCGGAAGAAGGCTACGGTAAGTTCGACGAAGAACTGATCTGGGAACTCGAAAAAGAACAGTTCGCCGAACTGGGCGAAGTTGAAGAAGGGACGCAGTTCGTACTCGAAACCGAGGACGATCAGGTCCTGGTTACCGTGGTCGACATCAAAGAGGACGTCGTCATTGTCGACGGCAACCATGAACTGGCCGACGAAACGCTCTACTTCGACATCACCGTCGTCGACGTTCGCGATGCGACGCCGGAAGAGCTAGAGCACGGCCACGCGCACGGCCCAGGTAGCGCATACGATCACGATCATGGTTAATGATGGGCTAAGGTGCCTTGTTGCGAAGTCGACTGCATGGCGGTAACCTCCTGGGGTTGCCACTGCTAGTGTGCAGCCCCCAGTAGGTCAGAAGCAACTCAAGCACACCATCACGAATTATGGGCTATCGAACTCTCCGAGCCTGCGTCGACGATCTGCGTCGTACAGACCATTTGCTAGTGGTCGAAGACGTCGTCGACGCACACCTTGAAATCGCCGAGATCCAGCGCCGCGTCTACGCCAACGGTGGCCCGGCCGTGCTGTTTGCCAATGTGAAGGACTGCCGCTTCCCAATGGTTGGCAATCTGTTTGGATCGCTCGAGCGGGCTCGCTTCATCTTTCGAGATACGCTGGAAACGGTGAAGCGGTTGATCGAACTGAAGATCGATCCGAACCAACTGCTGAAGTCACCGCTACGGTACGCTTACGCTCCACTGGGCGCGATTTCGATGCTTCCCAAAAAGGTCCGCAGCGGGCCCATCTTTCAAAACGAAATCAAGCTGACTGACTTGCCCAAGCTGGTCTCTTGGCCGGATGATGGCGGACCGTATGTGACGCTTCCCCAGGTATACACCGAGGACCAGCGCGTCGGCGGGCTGAACCATTCCAACCTGGGCATGTACCGCGTGCAGATCGCCGGCAATGAGTACGATCCCGTCGAGGAAGTCGGGCTGCATTATCAGATTCATCGCGGCATCGGCGTGCACCATGCCGCGGCGATCGCTAAGGGAGAGCCGCTGCGGGTAAACATCTTCGTCGGCGGAAATCCGGCCATGACGCTGGCCGCCGTGATGCCGCTGCCCGAGGGGCTTTCCGAACTCGGCTTCGCCGGAGCACTCGCCGGTCACCGCATTCCCATGGCCACCACGCGTAGCAAGCTACCCATCTACGCCGAAGCCGACTTCTGCATCAGCGGGACGATTCATGCCGGCGAAGAAAAGCCTGAGGGGCCATTCGGCGATCACCTCGGCTATTACAGCTTGAAGCATCTTTTCCCCACGATGCGGGTCGACAAGGTTTACCACCGCGACGGTGCCATCTGGCCGTTCACCGTCGTTGGCAGACCTCCCCAGGAAGATACCACCTTCGGCGAGTTGATTCACGAAATCACCGGGCCGGTCATTCCCACGGTGCTACCCGGCGTGAAGGAAGTGCACGCCGTCGATGCGTCTGGCGTCCATCCACTTTTGCTGGCAATCGGCAGCGAGCGCTACGTCCCGTATGAAGAGCGTCGTCGCCCCAAAGAACTGATGACGCAGGCTTCGGCCATCCTTGGCCAGGGGCAGATGTCCTTGGCGAAGTACTTGTTCATCGCCGCCGAACAAGACGACCCCAGCTTGAACCTGCACGAGATCTGCCCGTTCCTGCTGCATGTGCTGCGGCGAGTCGATTGGCGGCGCGATATTCATTTCCTGACCGAGACCACCATCGATACGCTCGACTATTCCAGCGGCCAGTTCAATCACGGCTCGAAAGCGATCATCGCCGCGGTTGGCCCGCCCATCCGCGAACTGCCGACCGAAGTCCCCGGCGATCTGACGCTACCCGATGGTTTCCACACGCCCAAGGTCGCCATGCCCGGCGTGCTGGTTGTGGGTGGGCCGAAGTATCAGGCCGCTCTTCAACTGGCGGAGCCAGCCATCGAACGATTCACGTCGATCTATTCAGCTAGCGACACCATCAACCAGTTCCCACTGGTGATCGTCGCCGACGAAAGCGAGTTCACCGCGCAGACGCTTAACAACCTTCTGTGGGTCACGTTCACCCGCAGCAACCCCGCCGCCGACGTCCACGGCATCGCCAGCAGCACCGTGCAAAAACACTGGGGCTGCGAAGGCTCGCTGGTCATCGATGCCCGCCTGAAACCCTGGAACGCGCCGCCATTAATCGAAGACGCTGCGGTAACCGCAAAGGTCGACACACTGGCGGCAAAAGGTGGCCCGCTGGCACAGTACCTCTAGAACAGTATCTCTAACTCATGTCCCCTCTCCACCGTCTGCGAGGGAGAGGGGACAAGATAGAGACTTAACCCTTCAGCGGATTGAATAGAATCTGCGTTCCATCCTTACCTGGCACGACAATATCAATATCGCCGTCGCCGTCGATGTCTGCCGTGCGAATCTGTAGCCCGATGCCGACTTCGCCTCGGTTGATGGTGTGGCGGGTAAAGTTGCCCTTGTCGTCCCACGTGTAGTAGTTCAGCACCGGCGGTTCTTTGCCGCCTGGGTCGTTGCCGTTGTGGGCTCGGACGCGTTTGCCGGTCACCAGGTCGTCTTTGCCGTCTCCATCCAGGTCGGCCAGGTGCAAGCAATGGGCCTGGCTGAAGGTGTCGTCGATCATCTTCTGCTCGAAGGTCAGCTTACCCTCCTTGTCGGTGCCGCTGGCAATCCAAGCCCAAAGACCGAAGCCGTGCGCTTTGCTGGCGATGATGTCGTTCTTGCCGTCGCCGTTCACATCGGTTACCAGCATGGGGCAGGGGAGGTGATCGCTCCAATCTTCGTGGAAGGTCCACGCGCTCGACCAGGGACCACCCTCAGGACCTTCGTACCAGCCTTGGCCGACGAGAATGTCGACGCGGCCGTCGTTGTTGATGTCGCCGACGCCAATGCCGTGACCGTTGCGATCGCCGATCTTGAACGAGGTTAACTGCGGTTCGCCCTTGTCGTTCTTGGTGAAGCGGCAAGCGAGCAAAGGATTCTTGGCGTTCCACTGGTTGGTGACCCATTCGTCGACGCCGTCTCCGTCCAGGTCGACCATCACGGTGGCTTCGTTGGTGGTCAGCTTGGTGTCGATCAGGTTGTGCTCTTTCCAGAGGTAGCCTTGCAGGTTGGCAGGCGCGCCTGGGTTTTCATACCAGTTCACTTTGCCCTGAAAGAAGTCGCCGGCAATCACGTCCATTTTGCCGTCGCCGTTTACGTCGCGCGCGAAATCGCCATTGGAGTGGACATACCCGTTGGCATCTTCAAAAAAGCGAACCGGCCGTGGCAGCCAGTCGCCGTTGCGATACCAGTTGCGGCCAGCGATCACGTCGAGCTTACCGTCGCCATCGAAGTCGGCGACGTCGCATCCTTCGTTGGCATCGACGCTGAGCACCTTGACGGTGAAGTTTTCGGGAGCCGCGGCAGCAGCCACATAGGGCAGGGCAAATAGTAGCGAGAGACTCAGCAGGCTACGCATGGTTGGATTTCCTGAGGAGGGGATGTCGAGGGGAATCAGCCGCCACCAATCGCAGGTAGGAAGTGAACTTCGCTATCGGCGTGAAGTGGCGCGCGAAGGTTGCGGGCACTGAGCGAACCGTCGACCGAAATCTGAATCGAAGGTCGGATCGTTTCGTGCTCGAATAATCGAGTATGAATTCCTGGGAAGCGGCGATCAAGCTCAGTTAGGGCTTCCCGCAGGGTGGAAGCGTCAATTTCCACCGCGGTTTGCTGTTCGGTTAAATCGCGCCACTGCGCAGGGATGAACAAGGTGGCCATCAAAAACTCCGACGAAACGCACAGGGCACGTACCCACACGTTCAGTTTACAATAGATTGTTCCTCTGGACGACCGTTTCCCGCAAATGCCTGAAAGACGCCGATGCGTTGGCCCCTCGTTTATCAAGTCACTCTGCCGCTGACGCTTTGGACGCTGGTTACCGTTTTTGCCCTCTCGCTGCTAAATCTCTGGTACGCCAAGATCGAAACCGGTGAAGAAGTCGAGGCCCGGCTCGCGGCGATCAACCAGCAACTTAGTGAAGTCCGCTTTCCTCTTTCCTTGCCGGTGCTTCAGCAGATTCAAGGGCTGACCGGCACCGAACTGGCCGTCACCGACAGTACGGGCAAACTGGTTCGAGCCACCACCGAAATCACGCCAGACGAACTTCCATCCCTATTAAAGAAAGATAACCCCGGCGTCGTCAGTTTAGACGAGGTGATCAACCTGGCAGGCGTCAGCTACTTTCACAGCACGACCACTTCGCGTTTCTCCGGCAGCGGTGACGTGACCGTTCATCTGCTGTTTCCCAAAGCGAACTACGATCGGCGCGTGGCTCAGTCGTTCTGGCCGCTGATGCTATTGGGGCTGGTGGCCGTGGGACCGATGCTGGTGGTGGCAAGCTTCTTGGTGACGAGAATCACTCGGCCGATTGCTCGGCTTCAGAAACAAGTCGGTACGATTGCCGAAGGCGATTTCGTCGAGCTTCCGCCTGGGAAGACGAACGACGAACTGCGCGATCTTTCTCTGGCGATCAATCAAATGTCGCAGCAGCTGCAGCAATACGAAAAGAAGGTCCGCACGATGGAACGCGCCCAGGTGCTGGGGCAGATCGGGGCAGGCTTCTCGCATCAGATCCGCAACGCGATGACCGGCGGACAGATGGCCCTTGGGCTGCACCGGTTGGATTGCAACATCCCCGATTGCGAGAGTCTTCAGGTTGCCCAGCGGCAGATGGCGATGGTCGAGCACATGGTGCAAGCGATGCTTCGCCTGGGGCGAAAGCAGGGAATCGATCGACGCGAGGTCAGCATTGCGCAGCTGATCGACGCCACGGTCATGATGGTCGAGCCGCAGGCCCAGCATCATGGACTGTCGATTCATCGCCAAGTCGACTTTCCGCCTGAGGCGACGATGGATGCCGACATGGTGCTGCTGCAAACGTGTCTGATGAATTTGCTGCTTAATGGGATAGAAGCGATTTTAGCGGCACACGCTTCTCAAGCGGCGGCAGGAAAGGAGGTCGCCGAATCGGGGGGGCTTGAGATCGAGGCCTCTCCGCACCAAGGGGCAGAATGGATTACAATACGTGTATGCGACGAGGGAATGGGCCCGCCCGCCGAGATCGCGGATCAACTGTTCGAGCCATTGGTAACGACCAAACCGGAAGGAACCGGGCTCGGGTTGCCAGTGGTTCGTGAAATCGTAGAGCTGCACGGGGGAACGATTGAGTGGTACCGAGTCGACGGGAAAACCTGCTTTCAAATCACGTTACCTCGCCGAGTGAAGTAAACCCCATGGCAAACATCCACGTCATCGACGACGAGTCCAGCGTCTGTTGGGCCATCGAAAAGTTAGGCACCAAGCTGGGACACGAAGTCCGAGTCGCCTCGACCGCCGAACAGGGGCTCGACCTCTTGCAGGAAAGTCAGCCGGACCTGATGTTTCTCGACGTCCGTCTGCCAGGCATGTCGGGCCTGGAAGCTTTACCGAAGGTGAAAGAGATCTCGCCGGGCACGCCGGTCGTCTTGATCACGGCGTTTGGTGACTTGGAGGTTGCGGTTGAAGCGGTGCGTCAGGGAACGTTCGATTACCTGGTCAAGCCGTTTTCCGTGGAAGACATTCAAACGGTGATCGACCGGGCCCTGGCCGAGCAAAACGAAGCCGAAGAGGTTCGGCCAGAGAATGTTTCGGCGGACCTGGTCGGAACGTCCCTGGCGATGCAGGAAGTCTTCAAGCGGATCGCCCTGGCAGCCAGCAGCGTCGCGCCGATCGTCATTCAAGGGGAAAGTGGCACCGGCAAGGAACTCGTCGCCCAGGCCATTCATCGCTACGGCCCGCGTCACGATCAGCCGTTTGTTGCCGTCAACATCGCTTCGCTTGCTCCGTCATTGATCGAAAGCGAACTGTTCGGACACGTTCGCGGCGCGTTCACCAATGCAGTGCAAGACAAGCGAGGTTTCCTGCAACAAGCAGGCGGCGGGACGTTGTTTCTCGACGAAGTCGCCGAGATTCCCTTGCCGACGCAGGCCAAACTACTGAGGGCACTCGAACAGCGCGAGGTCGTGCCGGTCGGCGGATCGGCCGGTGAGAAAACGGATTTCCGCATCGTCTGTGCTTCGCATCGAGACCTTTCCGAGTGCGTCAAGCAAGGAACGTTTCGGCACGATCTGTTGTTTCGACTCAACACGTTTCAAATCAACCTTCCGCCGCTGCGTGACCGCCCCGAAGACATTCCGCCGCTGGTGCATCACTTCATGCATCGATTAGAGAAGGAGTACGCCCGCCCGCTGCGGATCTCGGCGGCAGCACTGGAAGAACTCAAGAAGCGGCCATGGTACGGTAACGTACGCGAGCTGCGGAACGCGGTCGAGCACGCCCAGATACTCGCTCGCAGCGGCGTGATCGAAGTCGAACACCTCCCGGTGCCGGTCGATCGCCAGTGGTTTACCGGCACGTCGGCGGAAACATCGGTTGCCGATCAGCTCGAAGCCAATATTCGAGGCTGGACCAAGGCCCAGCTTCGTGAGGGGGAATCGGAAAATTTATGGGCTCGATTTCAATCGTTGGCGGAAAAAGAGATGCTTGAGGAGTTGCTCGAGCAGTGTGACGGGCAATATCTGGCAATTGCCCGGATTTTGGGTATTCATCGCACGACCGTAAAAAAGAAGTGCGAACAGTACGGACTCCTTTCCCCTGACCAAAAAGATGATTAGGCTGGAGTCATCCAATTTACGAAAACGCGCATCTTAAAACCGTCATGCGTTATCCTGGCGTGAAGTCGAGACGGCGCTGACATTCCATTCTTGATAAGTTCGCCATGAAATCCTTCCGAATCGCGTTCTTGGTCGCAGTCTGCTTGTTGACGGCTGTCGCACATCATTCGCTTGCCTTGGCTGAAGAAGCCCTCTGTACGTGCCGCTACTGCGAGTCCGCCTCGGCGCGGCTCGGGTTTGGCGTCGACCTGGGGGATGACGGTCCGCACTACGCCCCGGTACGTAAAGTCGACGTGCAGCATATCAAGCTCGACATCACGCCCAACTTCCAAGAGCGAACCGTCGGCGGCACAACGACTATTCGCTTCGTGCCGCTGCGCAAGGCGATCGACGTCCTCAAGCTCGATGCGGTCGATCTTACGATTACCAGCGTCGAAGGGTCGACGCCGGTTTCTGAATTCGACAATACGAGCAAGGACCTGACGATCGCCTTCGCCGAGCCCATTCCCGTGGGTCAGGAAAGCTGGGTCACGATTAAGCATCACTGCCAGCCACAAGGTGGTTTCTATTTTCGCACGGCCGAGATGGGTTACCCCGAACAGGACACCCACTGCTGGACGCAAGGCGAGTCCCACTACGCCCGGCAATGGTTCCCCTGCTTCGACTACCCGAACGAGAAGTCGACGACCGAGGTCATTTGCCACGTACCCAGTGACATGACCGTGATTTCCAATGGTCGCAATCTGGGAGAAAGCATTGACCCGCGCACGAATATGAAGTCGGTTCATTGGCTGCAAGACAAGCCGCACGTGAACTACTTGATCTGCGTCGTCGCTGGCTACTTCGACAAGTTGGAAGACGCCGCCGGAAAGATTCCCCTCGGCTACTACAGCCAGCCCACGCTTTCCGAGCACGCGGCGAATTCGTTTCAAGATACGGCTTCGATCATGAACTTCTATCAGAAGGAGATCGGGGTGGCGTACCCGTGGCACAAGTACGATCAGGTCACCATTCGCGACTTTATGGCCGGCGGAATGGAGAACACCACGATCACCACGTTGACGCACAACACGATCTTTACCCCGGCGACCGAAAACATCCGCACGTCGCGAGGGCTCGATGCTCACGAACTGGCCCACCAATGGTTTGGCGACTACGTTACCTGTGAAGACTGGAGTCACTTGTGGCTCAACGAAGGCTTCGCGACCTACTACACGCATTTGTACGAAGGGGAGAAGTTCGGGCGTGATGCGATGCTGTATGGTCTTTACCGCGACGCGACTAATCGCGTTTTGCGGAACGGAGCCAATGACAAACGGCCGATCGTGTGGAAGAAGTACCGCAACGCAGGCGAACAGTTCGACTACCGGGCCTACCCCAAAGGAAGCTGGGTGCTGCACATGCTTCGCAGCCAACTGGGCGAAGAGATGTTTCGCGAGGCGATTCAAAGCTACTTGAAAGAGCACGCCCTGACGACGGTCACCACGCCGGAGCTACAAGCGGCCTTCGAGGAAGCCAGCGGACGAACGTTCGATCGGTTCTTCGATCAGTGGGTCTATCATGCCCGGCATCCGGACCTGAAGATTCGCTACCGCTTCGATCCGAAACTTTCGTTGGCCCAAATCACGCTCGAGCAAACCCACAAAGTGGACGACGACGTGATGCTGTTTAACTTCCCGGCGAAGTTCGCTTTCCTGTGCGATGGCGAAGTGGTTCTGCACACGGAAGACGTCACCGAGGCCAAGCACGAGTTCTACGTGGCCTTGCCTGCCAAGCCCGAGATGGTGCAGTTCGATCCCGAGTACACCCTGCTGGCCAAGGTCGATTTCGACAAGCCGGAAGAGATGTGGATCAACCAGCTGGAAAACGCCGAGCGTGCCACCGGCCGCATCCTGGCCCTGGAAGCGTTGGCCAAGAAGAAGTCGAACAAAGCGATTGACGCGATTCAGAAGTCGCTGGAGACCGACCCGTTCTATGGCGTTCGCGTGGAAGCCGCCGAGGCGCTGGGCAAGATCAACTCGGACGAGTCACGAGCCGCCCTCCGCAAGACGGCCACCCCCAACGATGCCCGCGTTCGCCTGGCCCTGGTGAAAGCAACCGTCGGCGACTACCAGCCGGAAGAGGTGAGCACGCTGCTGCAAGGAGCCCAGGCCGAGAAGAACCCAGCCATCGTGGCGGCTTGGATCGAAGGCCTGGCCAAGTATTCCGACGAACCGGTCAGCCAGTACCTGCGAGCTTCGCTCGAGCAAGAGTCGTTTCGCAACGAAATCGCCGAAGCGGCCGTTGAAGCGATGCGCAAGAGTGGCTCTTCACAGTACGTCCCCGATCTGGCCGAACAGGTTGCTCGGCACGCCGATAACTACACGACCCGCGGCCTGGCCAGCTTGCTCAAGACGCTCGCCAGCCTGAGCGACGAAAAGCAAGAGAAGCTTCAGTCACTGGGGCAGATCGCTCCGCACCTGAACGATCCCCGCGAGGACGTGCAAAAGGGAGCGATCGAAGCGCTCGGCAAACTCGGCCTGGAAGAGGCCCGGCCAATCCTGCAAGCCTACGCCGATGCCTCGCACAACGACCAGCTCTCCAAAGCAGCCGAAAGTGCCTTGGCCACGCTAACCAAGGACAGCACCCCGCAGCCGACCGAATTGATCGAACTCCGCAAGCAAATGCAGGATCTCGAGAAGTCGAACGACTCGCTGAAGAAGAAGCTCGACGAGTTGGAGAAGAAGCTGGAAGCTACTGAGGAGAAGAAGGATTAACCGCCGATTACGCGGTACAGAATCCGCCGTAGAAGTTCGGGGAGAAAAATAGTGGAACTGATCGGGATTGAACCGACGACCTCTGCAGTGCGCATGGAGCCCTCTGTATCGGAAGGTGCCTGTTTGCCGGTCTTTTGACAATTTCGCGCACTTTGGCCAAAGCGAATTTACTGAATCGATGCGGTTGAAGGCCCATATCAGCGCTTGGGCCACTGCAAATGACGATGTAAGAAGTCGAACGATCCCTGGCCGTGGATCATGTGTCCCCCGTCGAACCATTCGATTTCGCACTGCTCGGGGATCTTTAACTGGGCAGCGTAGAGGTGGCGGACCTTAGCAAACTCGTGCCCTACTTTTTCGTCGTCGGCGACTCCGTCGAAATGTCCGCGTTCCACCATGAACGGACGCGGTGCGATCAGTCCGGCCATTTCGGCGTAACCAAACGTGTTGCCCAGATTGAACTCGAATATCTCGTACTCACCGGTCCAAATGTAGCTCCGCGGATTGCGGGTCGAGGCGACCTTGTCGATCCAGGCATTAAAGTCTCCTGAGCAGATCACCGCCGAATAGGCAGGCACCAAGGGAGGAATGCGCATGGCCGACTTGCCTCCATAGCTCAGGCCATAAAAGGCGATGCGATCCGGATCGACGTACGGTTGCGTCTTCAGCCACTGGGTAATCTGCCGGTGCTGGGGAACGATGATCGAAAACAACGTCTTGCCGAGCGCGTTGGCCTTTCGCTGCAAGGTCCGAAAGCGATCTTGGTAGATGTACGGATTCTGAGGACAAAAAACGACAAAGCCTCGCTCGACAAGCGATACTGCGTAGGCCTGGTAGGCCGCGAACTTTTCCTCACCAATCAAGTGATCTGGGCGACCTTCCAAGCCATGCTGGCAAACGACGACCGGACGTTTCTCGTCGGGGGCCATATCACTGGGCAACAGAAGCAGACCATACGCGAACACCTCTGGAAACACATCTAGCGCAACTTCGTATCCGGTCCATTTTGACTCAGAATAAATCTGCCGGGTACGCGGGCTGGCAGGCAACAGGGGACGCTCAAACTTGCCGATCACCTCTGTTTCAAATGTCTCGCGATACGGCGCAATACTCTTTTCGTACGCGGCCAGCGAAGAGTTATCTGGCCGAAAGTAGGCAGTGCGAACCGCGGCGCTGTCGGCCAAGATCGTTTGGTTCTGGCGATTGATCTGGTTCATCTGGCGAACCATCCGAGCCTGCTGGTCGACCGGCTTGCCGACATACTCAGGCAACTGCGTGGTGGTCGCCAGCGATGTCTCCGATTTGAGGCCGCTGAAAAATTGTGTGAGCCATTGCTCCGATCCGAACGAGCCTTGGCCGTCTTCTTCGCTGGTGAAAGTGAGCCTCGCATCAGCGAGGCGATCACCAACCAATGCCTGGGCTCGTTTCCACTCGTGCGTTACTTGTTCCAGGGAGGGTGACACGAGCACGCCAGGAGCCGAGCCATGTTCGCCCGGCAAGTTGACCTCGGGGCCCGCTGCCGCTTCGATCGCCAGGTGACGCGGCGCGATCAGGCTGGCAATCTCCGCATCACCGAATTCCCGCAGTCGACCAAACACGTTGCGATCGATCGGTTCCTCCCAGATGTTCTGTCGCGAAGTGAAATAGCCACTGACCCCGACCGAGTCGATTCGCTCGTCCAGGGCACCTGCATACAGGGCCAGCATGCCCCCTTCGCCATAACCAATCACCCCGATCGGTTGCTTGCCATCCTGGGCAAACGCGTCGACGGCAGCCAGAACCTTTTGAACTTCGTAGCCAATCAAATGCCGACCCAGTTCAAAGGCGGACCGATAAAGAAGTTCTCGGCCAGGCAATTGACTTTGTCGTGGTCCAGGAAATTTCAGAAGTCCTCGCTCACGTGTGATGATCGTCGGAATCACAACCTGGAAGCCACTTTCAGCGAGTTGCCGAGCAAACTGCGACGAGGGAGCGATGCCTGGATCGAGGCCAGCCAATTGCTCAGGCGTTTGTGCGGCGTCGGGAATCGCGACGATGCTCCCATGAACCTGCCCTTTGGGCCTCAGCAGCAAGCCTTCTCCTCGGATGACCCCGAATACCGGCCAATCCACGGCGATCACATCGACGTTTTGCGAGGATGCGAGCGCCTGCGGCTCATTCACGCTGGTCGTTCGCTGCAGCCCAATCTTAGGCTGGCGCTCGTCGCGTACCCCTAATGTCTCCGCCAGTCGCTGACGGTTCTTCTCGACCGATCGCGCATAGGCTTCCGGAGAACTGGTATTACGGTCCCAGTACTGTGTTCGCTTACCAGGTGCGGCCGCGATCTCCTGAAGCAGAAAACGATCAATCCCGGCAACCATCTGCGAGGCAATCTGCGCACCGTCTCCTTCCATCTCCAACAAGCGGGTGCCTGGCAAAGCAGGACCGTACTCGACGGAAGGAGTTTCGGCGTGACTATTCGATACAAAAGCGAACAGCCAAACGCAAATCAGCACGCATCGCAAGAATCGACCCATGAAATGGGTTCCTGAAACTGGTCGTTTCTTCAATCCATTCAACGAGGGAATGTGGGAAACGATCTCGGGGATCAAGGTTCAAAGTATAGAAAACCGAGGAATTGATGTCACGTGTGATCTTTAGGTTGCTTCGAGATTTCACCTTAGCCCTGTGGCAAGTTTCTTTCCTGCACCACGTGATTCCTGGCAAAACATAGCGTCTGTGGTTCGCGAGAAAATAGCCGTCAATTCGTAGCTGTGTTTTACAGGTGTGCACTGTCGTCCTCGGCAGTGCGAAGCGGTGACTCGGCAGGCGATACGTCTTCGTTCTGATGAATAAAACGGGCGGATACTCAAAAAGATCTTGCTCAGACCTTACGGCCCCAAGCCGGTCCAGAAACATAGAAGTCAAATAAGTGGAGCTGATCGGGATTGAACCGACGACCTCTGCATTGCGAACGCAGCGCTCTCCCAGCTGAGCTACAGCCCCAAGTGGTGCTTTCGATTTTATGTTAGCGGTGATCTCAAGTCTAGCGAGAAACCGGCCATAACACGGCTGGCTAGAAGGCCGTTTCGCCGATGCCTTGGCTGTTGCGGAAGGCCTTGATGTGCTCGGCCTGGCCTGACTCTTCGGAGAGCTTGTCCCAGCTTTGAGCCGCCTCCAGCCAAATAGCTTCGACGTTTGCGTCATCGCCGGCCATCGTCTTCTGCATTGCTTCGCGAATGACCTTTTCGTACGCCTGGCGGTTGGGAATTCGCAGGGCCGATAGGTGCCGCGGGGATTGCAACTGTTCGAGGTTGGCCTGAGCGTATTGCCGCAGCGCGGTGCCTGGCAAGTTGCTCGGCATCCAAGCTTCCGCCATCGGTAAGGAGGAGATTCGGCAGAATGTGGTTCGCTCGGAAGCGGGGGAAATCAGTGAAATGAGTTCCGGTCCGGTCAGCAGAACGAGCAGATTCGCCGCGTTGATCGTTTGGCCGGAAGTGGACGAAATCGAACCCACCATGCCGGAGGTCGACAGCAGCGGGATGCTCTCGGGCTGGTTGCCGGGGCGGGGGAGCCATTGGTTCTCAGGCGTCTTGTAGGTCTCCTTCGAGCCAGGCAGCGCCGCGAACTGGATGTCTTCCGGAACCGTTTCCGGCACGATGGTGTACTTGTTGATCCAGCCGATCGCCATGACCGATTTGCCGGCCAGGAAGGCCTCGGCCGAGGCTTTCGGATCGAGCGAGTTGAACGCGTCGGGAACCGTTTGGGCAACGTCCGCCAACTGCTGGGCGGCCTTGGTGAAACCAGGCGAATCGATCCGGGCCTTGCCGGTGGCAAAGTCGAAATAGGTCGAAAGGTTCTCGCCATGCTTCACGTAGGCGGCACTGCGGGCCAGCCACAGGTTGGGTAAGTAAGCTTCGTCCAGCGGTTCGAGCGTAGCCGCTGCGATCGTATCGTTATTTTTTAAGAGGTCGCTTTTCTGGATCGTTTCGACGGCAGCGGCGTACTCGTCCCAGGTGTTCGGCACTTCCAGACCCAGTTGATCGAGCAGGTCAGTGCGAACCATCAGCATCAGCACTGGGCTGCCCAGCGGCAATGCGTACGGCTTGGATCCCCAGCGGGTTTCAGTTTGATAGATGCCCAGGGCGACGTCGTCCAGCTTCAGTTCTTCACTGCCCAGGGTGGCGGTGGGAATCGGAGCGATCCAGTCGCGCTGGATCAACTCTCCCATCATCGCTGGTGGGTAGATGAGCACGTCTTTCGTGAACCGCTTTTCACCGAGCAGCACTTCCTCGGTGACGACGTCGACGGTGATCTTTTCTTCGGTTCGGGCTGCCAGTTCACGGCGGATGGCCTCAGCCATTGGCTCGTCGGCGACGATGGTGACCGAAAGAGGTGGCGTTTCGACCTTGGGAAGTTCCTTCTTTTTCGTGCCGTTGCATCCAACGACAAGGCACGAAACGAGAATCAACAGCAGCGGAATGCGGAATGTCATGAGTTTAACTTGCGATCGTCAAAGAGTCTCGGCATGTTTGCGAAACCGCATCGTAGTCGGATTATCAGCAAGGGACAATCGCTGTCGACGCCCAGCCAGGCCATGACGGCGAAGTTCTGCGAAGTCGCGAACCGTTTGTGGCCAGCGTTCGTATAAGCCACTTCACTTTTAGCCTTCGGGAAATTGTCGGCAAAATTCATAAAGGGCCATGCACGTCGCGGTTGCGGCGTTGTAGCTGTACGGCATCCCATACACGGGGATTTCGACCGTGGCGTCGAGCAGGCCAAGGATGTCTTCCGTAATGCCCAGGCGTTCGTTGCCGATCACCAGGACCGTCTTTCGCACGAATGGAAAGTGATGAATGTCCTGCGAATTGGTCGTCTGCTCGAGACCGACGAGCATGTACCCTTCCCGTTTCAGATCACGCAGCACCGGAGCCAGGCTGCGGTGACGCGAGATCGGCAGCTTCTCGGCACCATCGCGGGCAATCTTCGGGTCGATTTTCACGTTGCCGCATACGATCACCTTGCTGATCGCACAGCACGATGCGGCCCGCACGATGCGCGAAATGTTTACGTTGCTCCGCATCGGACAACAGGCCACGATCAATTCGCGCGGCTGATCCAACGCCGTGGGGGGCTTGTGGCGAAGATGCTCGAAATCTGGGTCCATACTCATTGCTATCAAAACGGCGGCCCTGGTTGCTAGAGCCCCAGCGACTGGGATACAAACGGGGATAACTAGTATCGTAATGCGAAAACTTCACAAGGTGGAAGCGGGTGAAATCATGAATACGCGTTGGGTAATGCTCGGTTTGTTGATGGCTATCTGTGGATGTGGCAAGGGTTCAGGGCCTCAGCCGGCCATGACTCCACCGGCCGAGACGGTCGACGTCACGCCTGAGAAGACCATGGAAATCGACACGAAGGTCATGGACTACCAGGGCATTCAAATGCTGGTCGAGTCGTACCGCGGGAAAGTGGTCGTCGTCGACTACTGGTCGACCGATTGCCCCCCGTGCATCAAGGAACTGCCAGGGTTGGTCGACGTGCACAACGAGTTCTCAGCGGAAGGTGTGAAGTGCATCACCGTGAGCCTGGACTACATCGGCCTGGCGGACGAAGGCCCGGAAACGTACAAGGAGAAGGTCATGCCCTTTCTCAAGCACGTTGGAGCGACCTTCGACAACATCATTGCCGCGGACGATTCCGAAACGATGCTGAAGAAGCTAGAGTTGGCCGCTCCCCCGGCTGTGATGGTCTACGGTCGTGATGGAAAACTGGCCAAACGCTTCGATAACGAAGAAGCCGCCAGCGAAGAAGAAGGGTTTACTTACGATAAAGACATCAAGCCGCTGGTAGCCGAACTCGTCAAAGCGAAGCCGTAATTTCCAGTCCCCTCTCCCCCGCAGACGGTGGAGAGGGGACTGGATTATCAGGGGCGTGCCACTGTTTCCATCGAACCCTGACCTCTGGTCAGCATTAAACGCTATCCGCAAAAGCCTTCAGGTCTTTCTCGAACGCGTCGAGCCGCTGTTCCATTTCTTCCTGGGCGGCGTCCAACAGCGACAGCTGCTCGGCGGCGACGTAGGTGAACATGTAGAACTTCACCTTCGGCTCGGTGCCGGAAGGACGGACGGCGACGTAGTTGTCTTCTTCCAGGTCCAGGATCACCATGTTGCCGCTCGGGCCGTTCAGGTGAGTTACTTCACCATCAGGCGTGGTGATCGTGTCATTCAGATAATCGCGAACTTGCAGCAGTTTCAGGCCGCCGACCGTTTGCGGCGGCTGCTGGCGAAACTTACCCATCAGTTTCTGCATGTTGGCCATCCCTTCACTGCCTGGCATCTTTTGGTTCAGCAGGCGTTCGGCGTGGTAACCGTGTTGCCACCACAGCGATTCCAGCTTCTCGTGCAGCGACTTGCCTTCGGCTTTGCAGTTGGCGGCCAGTTCGGCCAGCAGCATCGAAGCCACTGCGGCGTCCTTGTCGCGGGCATACTGACCGACCAGATACCCGTGCGATTCTTCACAGCCGAAGAGGAACTTATCCGGCCCTTCGGCATCCATCGTGCCGCCGATCCACTTGAAACCGACCTGCAGGTTGCCACAGGTTCGCACGCCATAGCTATCGGCGATCCGGCGAGCCATCTCGGTGGTGACCAGCGTCTTGACGATGTAATGCTCAGGCGTCAGACCGCCCCCCTTCTTGCGCTCCGACAGAACGTGATCGCAGAGCAGGGCAGCGATCTGGTTGCCGGTGAACGTGCCCCACTCGCCGGTGGCGTCCATCGTTTTGGGGGCCGCACACCCGACGCGGTCGCAGTCGGGATCGGTTGCCAGGATCAGCTCGGTTCCGTCGGTTTTGGCCTGCGCGATGGCGGCGTCGAAGACGGCGGGGTTTTCCGGGTTGGAAACGTGCTCTGGCACATTTGGGAAATCGCCGTTGGGTTCTTCGTGCGGGCCGAAGATCGTCACGTCGGTGAAATGATCTGCCTTGAGTGCCGGGATCACGGCCGACGCCCCCACGCCGTGCAGCGGCGAGTACAGAATCTTCAGGTCACGCGGCCCGTCAAACTTCTGCTGAGCGACATTGCTGATGAACGCTTCGTCGGTCTCTTTCGTGCAGATGACGACTTTGCCGTCGTTGACCGCCGCGTCGAATTCTACGCCCAGCGGAATTTCCTGCACGTTCATCACGTTGTCGATGATCTTCTTGTCGTGCGGTGGCATCACCTGGCCACCGGTCGACCAGTACACCTTCACGGCGTTGTCGCTGGGTGGGTTATGGCTGGCGGTGACCATGATGCCGCACGAGCACTTCTTGTAGCGGACCAGGAACGAAAGTTCCGGCGTGCTGCGGTAGTCGTCCAAAAAGTAAACGGTGAAGCCGTTGGAAACCATGATCCGGGCGCACAGTTCGGCGAACTCACGCGAGCGATGCCGGGTATCGTAGGCGATCGCGCACGACAGGTCCCCTTTGACGTTGTCTTTCACGTATTCGGCCAGCCCTTGAGCGCTTTCGCCGATGGTGCGTTCGTTGATCGCATTCGAGCCGATCGGGTACATCTTGCCGCGACGGCCGCCGGTGCCGAAGGGGATGATCGTCCAGAACGCGTCGTCCAGCTCTTTCCACTTGCCGGAAGTGATGTGATCGGCTACCTGGCCGGCGTATCGGGCGTAACGGTCTTCGGTCAGCCAGATTGCGATGTTCTCGGCAGCGCTGGCCGTGATTTTTCCGTCGGCCGAGGCCTGTTTGACTTGCTGGAGAAGTGCTGTGGTGTCGATATCGCTGCCGCTCATAATCGTCCTCTCGTTGGGTCTAAAGGAATTCCCCGATTCTAAGGGAACCCTTGGTTGATCATCAATTGGGCCCGGCGTGGGGACGTGAATTCTTCACTTTCGCGGGGCAACGAAGAAAACGGTCACGCCAAGACTGCCCATTATGTTTTATAGTAAGGAAGCTCACCCGATCGCCCTGAAAACACACCTTAATGCCGAGCCGACGAAGCACCGATGCAAGAACCAATCATCAGCGTGTCCGGATTACGCGGAATTTTAGGATTGAGCCTTTCGCCGGAGATAATCAGCCGCTACATCGCGGCGTTTGTCGAGCAATTGCCGGAAGGAAGTATTCTCCTATCTCGCGACGGTCGCCCCAGTGGCTGGGCGATCGGGGATATCGTGAAGGGAACGATTAATTTGCTCGGTCGCGACGTCATCGACGTGGGCGTCGCCGCGACCCCCACCGTCGGCATTCTGGTTCGCGATAACCGCTGTACCGGCGGCATTCAAATTTCTGCCAGTCACAATCCGCCGGAATACAACGGTTTAAAACTGATGGGAGCCGACGGACGAGTCATCTCGGCCGAAAAGGGAGCCCAGGTCAAAGCGGCCTACAAAGACCAGCCAGTCACGTGGGCACCGTGGGACGAAATCGGCAATACGACTTCCTGCCCTGACCCGGCCACGGCCCACATTGAAAAGGTTCTCGCGACGATTAACGTGGAACCGATTCGAAAGAAATCTTTTAAAGTTCTGCTCGACAGCAACGGCGGCTCCGGGAGCATCGTCGGCGTGAAGCTGTTGGAACAACTCGGCTGCGAAGTCGAGGTGATCGGCGGCGAGCCCAACGGCACGTTCCTGCACCCGGCCGAACCGACCGAAGCGAATCTGAAATCGATTTCCGACCTGGTCGCCCAAGGGAAATACGACATCGCGTTCTGCCAAGACCCCGACGCCGATCGCCTGGCCGTGATCGACGAAAAGGGGCGCTACATCGGCGAGGAGTATACCGTCGCACTGTGCCTGCAAAACGTTTTGTCGCAGCGCAAGGGAGCTGTTGTGATCAATGGCGCCACGAGCCGCATGAACGAAGACGTGGCCGCTTCGTTCAAGTGCCCGATCTTCCGCTCGGCGGTCGGCGAAGCGAACGTCACGCAGGAAATGATGCGGCGGGACGCCGTCTTCGGCGGCGAAGGGAACGGCGGTCCGATCGACCCTCAGGTCGGCTACATTCGCGACAGCTTCGTCGGCATGGCCAACATCCTGGAACTCATGACCAAGAAGAAAAAGCCGATCAGCAAACTGGCCGACGCATTGCCGCGCTACGAGATCGTGAAGCACAAGGTCGATCTGGATGCCCATGAACTGCCAGCCGGTTTCGATCGCCTCAAACAGCAGTACGCCGACGCCCAACTCGACGAAGGGGACGGGCTGCGTTTCACTTGGAAAGACCGCTGGCTGATCGCCCGGGCCAGTAACACGGAACCGATTGTGCGCGTCATCGCCGAGTCGAAGTCGTTCGACCAAAGCGAAGGCATGTGCATCTCGGCAACGCGCACGCTGCGCGGGGTTTAGCCTGACAGGCTGAGTTAGTAGTGTGCTTGATAAGCTCCAGTCCCCTCGCCCCTGAGGGAAGAGGTTTAGGGTGAGGGGCTATCCCCGTCGGCATGAAAGCGCATGCGCGAATGATGTTCCGATCTTGATGGGGAACTTCATCCGGCGATGTGAGGCAAACCTCGCACATAAAACCCTCACCCTAGCCCTCTCCCTGCGAGGGAGAGGGGACAGGATTTTCTTGCCAGCGCGGAGGGGGTGACCGAATCAAGGCGGCCCGCGTTCGTTGGTTGGAACCCTCGTCCCGGGTACCATGCCCACGTCCGCGCGGGCATGCTCTTGCTTCGTGGGACGCACGCGTTCGAGCCAGTACATCAAGTCGAACTCGACGACCTCAACACGCGGTCGTACCTTCGGCACGTCTTCGCTTGGCAAATGCTCTTCGTATGCCAACATTTCGCCAGCGATACCAAGCTCGCCTCGCAGGCAATCAATTTTCTCTTGCTTGACGCGAATCTTTTCCTGGAGTTCCAAGTCTTGCAGCTTCAGCCGATAGTAGGTCCACGTCAGGTAGCGTTTTTCCTGATAGGTGTACGGCTCCTCGGGAACGACTTCGCGCCAACGCTTCTCCCGTTTGCGGGGTGATTTTGATGCGCGCACGCGTGGCGACTTCGTTCGCTTTGGTGCAGGCAACGGCGGTGGATATTCGTCCGGAAACTCGTAAGCCGCGACCTCCGGATCGATCGGCACCGTTAAATAGTCGGCGCAGAACTTGGGATCATCCGATTGTAGAAACGCCGTATGAAGTTCTTTCTGCTTCGCTTTCTCGGCCTGCGCGAATGCCTCCCAGGCAGCTTCCTTCGCGGCATCTTGCCGACGCGCGATGGCATCCCAAGGCGAAGGTCTGCTCGATGGCATGCGTTTGCCATCGGGTGAGATCTGTTTCCACGGATCGTCTTCAACCGGTTCGTGTGCAGTCGGTTCTTCCGGCACGTCATCCGAAAGAAACATCAACACTTCCCCACAGCAGGGGCAGAGAAGCCGATTCCCATCGCGCACGGCAACCTGGGGGCTGTGCTCTGGTGAGCCAACTCCATCCATTTCAGGTTGTGACGTGTGGGAATGGGACATGATGTTCTTGTGGGTTGAAGGTTGATGAATCGTGTGGCGCTGGCCACCGGCCAGTGGGCAGTGGTTTGGATCGTCCTTCCCAAAACCGTTGCGAAAGCACTGGTCGGAAGCCAAGCATTCACGGAGGTTGGGAGTGGGAAACAGGGACGCGTAAACGAGTAGGCGTCTGGTTTGCATGCCTGGGTGGGCATGGCTTGGCCCCAAGATTTGGGCCGGTAACTTGGTCTTCAAGCGTGACGAAGGTCACAACAGACCGAGCAGAAAATGCGGATGTTAGGAAAGTGTCTCCAGCGATCGATTACTTATACCAGCCTGCGGTGCCGGAAAGATAGTGCGCGCGGAAATTTTTTTTGAGGCACCGTATTTCGAGGATGAAAAGAGGGGAGCCTGCGATGGCTTAGGTAGACAGCAGCCATGCCAAGATGGTTACCGGGCCGCCGATGAATAGCGTGGCGACCAGCGGAATGATTCCGAGGTAGATCGCCAATAGCGGTCCGTGGGGACGCAGGCGTAGCATGGCGTTCAGGCCGACCATGGCGGCGGCAATGCCTGGCAAGAGGAAAATTACCACCAGTGACAGAATCGAAAGCGGCTTCCATAAGAGCGCCGCTGCGATGGAACCCACGGCGTAGACTGCTGCCGCTATTCCAGTGGGAAGCTGGATAAATAGCGGCAAGGTTACTTTTCTTTCGTGTGGTCGCTTTTCGGATGCTGGCATCCTTGATCTACTTTCTCTCGGAACTCTAACGAGGACCGATCTTATCCATGCCCATATACGGCCGCAGGACTTCCGGTACTTCGATGCTACCGTCGGCTTGCTGGTAGTTTTCCATCACGGCGATCAGACCGCGGCTTAAAGCGATGGCGGTGCCGTTAAGCGTGTGGGCGAAGTGGGTTCCCTTTTCCCCTTTCACCTTGTAGCGGATGTTCAAGCGGCGGGCCTGGTAGTCGGTGCAGTTCGAAGTGCTGGTCACTTCGCCGTATTCGCCAGCATCACCGCGGCCTGGCATCCACGCCTCGAGGTCGAATTTGCGGTAGGCGGGTCCCCCCAGGTCGCCGGTGGCTGTGTCGACCACGCGGTACGGGATCTGCAGGCCGTCGAAGATCTTGCATTCCAGGTCACGGAACTTATTGAGGGTCGCTTCGCTGTCTTCCGGCAGGGTGAACGCGAACATCTCGACCTTGGTGAACTGATGCACGCGGTAAAGACCTCGCGAAGCACGCCCTGCGGCGCCTGCTTCGGTGCGGTAACAGTGGCTGATGCCACAGAACAGCTGCGGCAGCGTTTCCGCTTCGAGCGTCTTGCCGGCGTACATGCCGCCCAGGGTGATCTCGGCGGTGGCGACCAGGTTGAGGTCGGTGTTTTCGATGCTGTAGATCTGCGTTTCGGGACCACGCGGGATAAAGCCAACCCCGTGCAGAATCTCGGTGCGGGCCATGTCGGGCGTGATGGTCGGAACGAACCCTTCCTTCACCAACAGGCCCACCACGTACTGCTGCAGGGCCAGTT
This sequence comes from Bremerella volcania, assembly GCF_007748115.1. Classification (NCBI taxonomy): domain Bacteria; kingdom Pseudomonadati; phylum Planctomycetota; class Planctomycetia; order Pirellulales; family Pirellulaceae; genus Bremerella; species Bremerella volcania. The sequence continues at coordinate 4,934,447 of NZ_CP036289.1, read as the reverse complement.
CCAGCAGGACGGCTTCGTTCTTCAGGTAGTAGAAACCCGCCCCGGCGACCTGGGCGCCTGCTTCGAAGTCGATGAGGTCGAGCTTTTCCCCTAGTTCGACATGGTCGAGAACCTTGAAGTCGAACGTGCGGGGCTCGGTCGATCCGCGCTGGAGTTCGAGATTGCTCTTATCGTCCTCGCCGATCGGCGCGTCGGGGTGGGTGAGGTTGGGAATGACGCGGAGGATTTCGACGATCTGCTCTTCAAGCTTGTCGACTTCGGTCGAGGCATCGTCCTTCAACTGACGAAGACGCTTGCCTTCGGCGATGATGTTAGGGCGTTCTTCCGGCGTGGCCTTGCCTACGGTCTTGTTGATTTCGTTGGCCTGACGGTTGAACTCTTCGGCCTCTTGCAGCTTGGCCTTGCGAGCGGTCTCGAGCGTGACGATCTGATCGACGTCGGCTTGAACACCACGGTTCTCGCAGTTCTTCTTCACGAGTTCGACGTTTTCGACAACAAACTTCCGGTCGAGCATGGGTTGAGGTCTTTGGGGTTAACGTTAGCGTGTTCGTTTCTTTTCGGGTCCCCTCTCCCTTCCCAAGGGAGAGGGCTAGGGTGAGGGTTGGGCAGTTGGTACCCGCTTCGCCCCCTCACCCTCACCCCCGCAGACGGTGGAGAGGGGACAAGATGAAGGGGACATTGATTTACTTATCGATCTTGGCCAGTTCGGCCCACAACTGGGCGCTGGCGGTGATGCCTCGCTGGAAATCGGCGAGGTTGAACTTTTCGTTGGGACTGTGGGTGTTATCGTCATCCAGTCCCCAGCCCAACAGCAGAACATCGGAGCCGAGTTGCTGGGCGAAGTTGGCGACGATCGGGATCGAGCCCCCTTCACGGATCAGCACTGGGGCGGCGCCGAAGCCTTGCTGGATCGCGCTACTGGCGGCCTTGATATAGGGGCTGTCGGTGGCGACGACGAAGCCCGGCGAACCGTGATGTTCCTTGAACTCCATCTTGATGCCTGATGGGCATACCTTTTCCAGGTGCTCGCGTAGCGCCTTGCCGATCTTGTGCGGGCACTGGTCCGGCACCAGACGGCAGCTGAACTTGGCCGACGCTTCGCTTGGCAAAACGGTCTTGGCGCCTTCCCCTTGGTAGCCGCTGGTCAGGCCGTTGATATCCAGGGTCGGTCGAGCCCAGCGACGTTCGAGGGTGGTGTACCCTTCTTCTCCATGGACATCGTCGATGCCCAATTGTTCTTTGAATTTTTCTTCGTCGAAGGGAAGTTCCGCGAAGTTTTCCCGTTCGTCACCGGTCATTGGTTTGACGTCGTCGTAGAAGCCGGGGATATGAATCCAGCCGTGTTCGTCGATCAGCGTGCTCAGCATCGCGCACAAGGCGTTGGCCGGGTTGCGAACGCTGCCGCCGAACGAACCGCTGTGCAGGTCACGGTTGGGGCCGACCAACTTCAGTTCAAAGTAGGCGATCCCCTTCAGCCCGTAGGTGATGGCTGGCTGGCCAGGGCCAAACTGGCTGCTGTCGCTGATCACGACGACGTCGTTGGCCAGCAGTTCTTTATTCTCTTCAATGAAAGGAGCGAGATTCGCGCTGCCGATTTCCTCTTCCCCTTCGATCAGGAATTTGACCTGGATCGGCAGCTCGCCCACCGATTTCATCCAGGCAGTCGCTCCGAATACATGAGTCAGCATCTGGCCTTTATCGTCGGTTGCCCCGCGGGCTACGATGTTGCCGTCGCGCTCGGTGGGGTCGAAGGGGGGCGTAACCCACAGGTCGAGTGGTTCGGGAGGTTGGACGTCATAGTGTCCATAAACGAGAGCTACCGGCTTGCCCGGTACCGGTGGGCTTTCGGCGTAGACGATCGGATGCCCCTTGGTCGGGATGACCTTCGTTTCGAAGTTCAATTCCTGGAAACGACTTGCGACCCAATCGGCGGCGGTCTTAACGTCTTCTTTATGTCGACTATCGGTGCTAACGCTGGGAATTCGGAGCAACTCTTTGAGCGACTCGACGAAGTTTCCACGATTCTCATCTATAAAAGTTTTCAGATCCGGCATGGCTTATCCAATTGGACTTGGGCGCTGCGTGGTTTGGCTTTTGAAAAGCCAAAATAATCTTCCGACCCGCAAAGCCGTACAATATAATACGACTCGCAGTGTATGCACATTGCACCCATGCCGCACGCAACCATTTCGGGGGACAGGCGAGCGGTTGAATTCCTGTTGAATTTCGAGAAGTTACCAGTGGGCGACTCCAATACGTCAGTAGCAGAACCTTGGGAAGCGACGACGGTTTCCACCAAAACCAAACCCAAGAAAAAGCAAAAACCAAAGCGTCAGCCTCGTTACCACGTCATGCTCTGGAACGATGACGATCACACGTACGAATACGTCATTTTGATGATGCACGAGTTGTTCGGGCACCCGGTCGAGAAGGGCTTCGAGATCGCCAAGACGGTCGATTCCGACGGGAAAGCCATTTGCCTGACCACTACCAAAGAGCACGCGGAACTGAAACGCGACCAGATTCACGCCTATGGCAAAGACGATCTGATCGCCCGTTGCCGCGGTTCGATGTCTTCCACGATCGAGCCAGAGTGTTAAGATATCCTATTCCCTCTTCCAACAAGGGAGAGAGCAGGGGTATGGTTCTACCGTGTACTTCGGTTCGCCCCTCACCCTAACCCTCTCCCCTGAGGGGCGAGGGGATAAGAAGTCAGGTAGCACTCTCCAGTTCCCACCGTCTGCTGATGAGCGATCTCAAGCTGAAGACCCTAACCCTGGGGTGCAAGGTCAACCAATACGAAACCGAACTGGTTCGCGAGGGACTTGCGCGCGGCGGCTATCGAGACGCCCAGGAGAGCGAAGCGGCAGACGTGTGCGTGGTGAATACCTGCACGGTGACCAACGAAGGGGACTCAAAAAGCCGCCAGGCAATTCGCCGCCTGGCCCGCGACAACCCCAACTCGCGGATCGTGGTGATGGGCTGCTACGCTACCCGGGCCCCGAACGAGCTGAAGGTGCTGCCCAACGTTTCGGAAGTGGTCACCGACAAACGCGAGATTCCCGATCTGCTGGGCCGGATGGGGGTGATCGACATTCCCGATGGCATCTCGAAGTTCGGCGATCGCCACCGCGCCTACGTCAAGGTACAAGACGGCTGCCTGCTGCGGTGCAGCTTCTGCATCATCCCTTACGTCCGGCCTGAGATGCATAGCCGTCCTTCCGCCGAGATCGTCGACGAAGTGGCTCGCCTGGCGGGCAACGGGTTCCGCGAGATCGTGCTGACAGGGATTCATCTGGGGCACTACGGCGTCGACCTGAACAAGGGGAAGCCTAAGACCGATTGGGTGCGCCTGGCGAAGCTGATGGAAATGCTTTCGCGGATCGAAGCCGACTTCCGCGTTCGACTTTCCAGCATTGAAGCGACGGAGGTCACCAAAGAGCTGATCGAGGTCATGGCGAAATACCCCGACAAGATCTGTCCTCACCTGCATATCTCGATGCAAAGTGGTTCCGATTCTGTCCTGCGGCGGATGCGACGTCGCTGGGGGAGCCAGCGATTTGTCGACCGCTGCAAGCTGCTGAAAGACTCGATCGACAAGCCGTCGATCTCGACCGACATCATCGTCGGTTTCCCCGGCGAGACCGAGGAAGAATTCCAAGAGACCTGCCAGGTGTCGGAAACGGTTGGCTTCTCGAAGATCCACATCTTCCCCTTCAGTCCCCGCAAGGGAACGCCGGCGGCCGAGATGCCCGATCAGATCCCCGGCGATGTGAAGTCTGACCGCAGGGCTCACCTGGCCGCGGTCGAAGACAAAACCCGCGAGGCGTATTACCAGAGCCTGGTGGGGGATACTCTGGATGTGCTGATCGAAGCGGAAGATCGCGACGATGCAAACTTCGCCACCGGCACCTCGTGCCGTTATGCTCCGGTGCATGTAAGCCGATCACAGGTGGAAATCGGCCAGCGGTACCAGATGAGAATTAACCGAGCGGATTGGCAGCAATTACACGGCGTGCTCGTTTAGAGCACCTGGAACGATTACTTTTTTTTCGATTCCAACTGAAAATCGAAAATATTCCGTTTGTCTTCGACCGTCGCTGTTAGTTCTGTTTGGCGATTGTATCGTGCGGGTAACAACTCAGAGTCCGCTTCGCTGAAAGCTCGCTCTCCTTTCTTGCCCGACGTCGGTTTACTCTTGGTGATGAAAACCTGGTTTTCGCCTGCTTTCGCTCCTGGACGCCGTGCGGCATAGTACAAGGTGTACTCGCCCTGCTCGTTGGTAAAACCGCTTCCTGAGCTTCCTTCACCTAAGGGGACGAATGTGACCTGGGCATCGGCCAAAGGTTGACCATCCAGCAACACAGTTCCACGGACTGGTTTGTAATCTGGATCGAGAACTTCTCCACACCCGACCAAAGGTACGAAGAACAACAAGAAAAGCGTGATCGCGAGATTTTGCTTGTCGAGCATAATCATGTTCGATCCCTCGATGCTCGGTTACGGAAGGTTGACTGGCTGTCCATCGGCACGATGTAGCAGGTAGTCGAAGACGCTCTCACCTTGAAGGGCTGGCCACTGTTTCGCTTTGTGCTCGATGGTTTCCGGAAGAAAACGAACCGAGCCGTCTCCAAGAGCGAAATTCGCACCACCGGGATGTTGGCTGCTGAAGGAACGACGCGAATAGTCGTACGCCCCTCCGGGGGCTTCATTGATACGTGCCCGGGCACTTGCCAAGGAGTTCGCGTGAACCTGATTCACATCGGCGTCCGCACCCAGTTCCCAGATCATGCGAGGCCCCGCCCAAACTCCAGCTCCGGCGATCACTTGTGACCCGTCATTGGCTCGTAATGCCCAGGCTCGTTCGCCATAGAAAATAGTGTTCGAAAGCCCATCGATAATGTCGGCAAATCTCAGACGCTGCCTATCGGTGTAGCTATACTCGCCGACCGGCACCAAGGGACCCGTTCCGTACTCCCTATCCCAGCGAGGAAAATTGCGGTGTCCAGAATTACCGACATACGAACTCGAGGCTGCCGGAATATCATCTGAACCGCTGGTGGTTTGCAACAGGCTGCGAATGTTGGTTCCGTCTTCTTCGCAACCTTCGTTCAAATCTGGCATCGTCGAGCTAGGACAGCGATAACCATCCAGCGGAGTTTGAATGATCGCCAGTTTGGTCGAATTGCCGATCGCACTTCGTAAGTGGTTCGCGGGATCATCCAGATTGTTAAGTTGCAGTTGGTCGTACATGGCCGACTGTTCGATAAACGGCAGAAGAAATGCTCCCCAGCCCCAATGGGATGAGAGATCCGGGGTACCTTTGCCGTTACCCCGCTGCGTGCCAGGGACGATATCGCCGTAGGTGCTCTCAAAATTATGAGTGGCAAGCATGATCTGCTTTAGATTGTTGGTGCATTGCATCCGGCGTGCAGCTTCACGGGCCTGCTGGACGGCTGGCAGCAACAAGGCGATCAAGACACCAATGATGGCAATGACAACTAACAGTTCAACAAGAGTAAAACCATTGTCATTACGTACTTTACGTCGACAAGCAAACATCGCGTGTTCTCTAGAAAAGGGGGATTGGGAATAGGTGAAGATAAGCAGCAACTACGATTGTATGAAAATGCAATTTGAACCGCTTCCCTGGGGAATAGAGTCCACAGTATCAGACAAGCGATCAAAGAAATAGAGGTAAAATTGATTCGTTATGTGTGAAATATCGTTGTGACGATCAGAAGCAGACTTGCCACATTCGTTCCAATCGTCATATTTCGCCATTATCGGTAAACGTTTCTGGGAGGATGCTAGCACTGCCGATCAATCCTTTGTTGAGTTGTTTCTTGAAATCAACAACTAGGAAGCCATGCGAGTAGCGGCACAATGAATGCGCAAAATTCAAAGCTGGGTATTAACACCGGGATTCTTTTGGAAGCAGGCACCAACGAGGCCGAAATCCTGGTGTTTGAAGTTGGCGGACAAACCTTTGGCGTCAACGTTGCCAAGGTCAAGGAAGTGCTGGGAATCACCAAGGTGACCAGTCTGCCGGAAGGACACCCTTCGATCGAAGGGGTCGTCCGCATTCGCCAAGATGTCGTCACGCTGATTCATCTGGGGCACTTTTTGTATGGAGACGTGGCGGAAGTTGCCTCGAAAGAGAGCGACTGCCTGCTACTGTTGGAATTCAACCAACGTCCACTCGCGTTCCGAGTAAATCGCGTTCACCGAATTTATCGCGTCAGTTGGAATGCCACACGCCCACTTCCGGTGACACCTGGGATGACCGGTCCGATTACCAGCGTGGTGCTGATCGACGGAAAGCTGGTTCAGATTCTCGATTTCGAGTCGATCGGGGCCGAGGTGGCAGGCGTTTGCGATGAGCAGAGCCAAAATTCCGGCATAACGCGAATTGATGCGCCCAATATCCCGGTCGTGTTTGCCGAAGACTCTCGAATGATCTCGGAGATGATCCGTGACCATCTGCTAGACGCCGGCTTCACTAATTTCCATGGCTTTGTCGACGGACAGGCCGCTTGGGAATACCTGGAGACGCTCGCCGAAGGGGAAACGGTCGAAACGATTCGCGAGAAGGTCGGGATCCTGATCACCGATATCGAAATGCCGCGCATGGACGGCTTCAGCCTGGCGAAACATGTCCGGATGCATCCGGTGCTGGGCTCGCTGCCGATCGTGATCTTCTCGTCGCTGGTCTCGCGCGACAACGAGAAGAAGGGGGCCCAGGTTGGCGTCGACACGCAGGTTCCCAAGCCTAAGTACGGCGAACTGCTGGAAAAGACGCGCCAACTGGTGGGGCTCTCGGAGCTTGTCGAAGCTTAGAGTAGATCGACTTAGCTAGCACGTGCGAAAGGTTTCTGGAAATCCGTGAGGAATTGTCTCAAGATTCCTCTTGTCGTGACCGAGGCCCAACTGTTACTGTTCCCCGACATTCCTGGCCCAAGATGGGTTTGGAATCGATCGATGCATTTGTTGTCATATGAGGGGAACAAGCAAGGATGTTTGTCCACACGAATTTGCGTCTGGCCTTGGCTATGGGCCTTGTTGCCGCTGTCACCACAACAACCTGGGCCGCGCCGCCATGGGCTAATCTGATTCCTTTTCAGCGTGTGGAAGCTGACGCGGAAAAGACGTACGAACTGACCGAAGAACACGGGCCCTGGCTGATCATGGCCACCAGCTTCACCGGTCCGGGCGCCGAAAAGGATGCCAACGACCTGGTGTTGGAGCTTCGTAAGGACTACGGCCTGGAAGCGTACACCTGGCATCAGAGTTACGACTACACCGACTCGGTGGTCGGCAAAGGGTACGATCGTTACGGCGGCCCCAAGAAGATGCGCTACATGAACGACGTGAGCTTTACCAGCTACGTCGTGATGGTCGGCAACTTTCAGACGGTGGATGAAAGCGGCGTAGAAAAGACGCTCAACAAGATCAAGACGGCCAAGCCGAAGGTCTTCAAAGACAGCTACACCGTTAAGAACGACACGATCAAAACGATTCGTCAGAAGCTACGCGAAGCGATCGATTCGGAAGACGACAAAGAAAAGGGCCCCATGGGCAATGCGTTCGTTACCCGGAATCCTCTGCTTCCCGAAGAATACTTTCGTCCCAAGGGCATGGATGAGTTAGTCCTGAAGATGAACAAGGACAACCAATACAGCCTGCTCAATTGCCCAGGCAAGTACACCGTGCGTGTGGCCACGTTCCGAGGTGCCGTGGAACTGGACCAGAAGAAGATCGACGAGATCGAACAGAAGAACATCGTCAGTGGAACTCGCCTGGCCGTAGCCGCCGAGAAGGCCGAGAAGCTGGCCGGCGCCCTTCGCAAGCAAGGAGTCGAGGCGTATAGCTTCCACGATCGATCGGAAAGCATCGTCACGGTCGGTTCGTTTGAAACCGTAGGCACGCCGCGTCGTGACGGCAAGATCGAAATCAACCCGCAGGTCAAACGCATCATGGATGGCTACAAGGGTGGAACCGGTACCGCGACGATTGAAGGGGGTACGGCTCCGTCTTACAAGCCCAAGTCGCTCAACGGAATCGTCTTCGACGTGCAGCCACTTCCGGTCGAAGTCCCCAAGGTAAGCATCGCCGCGGACTACGCACGACGTCCTCTCCGCTAGAATCACTGCGGACGACATTCAATCGAATCATCCAAGGTTCCACGATGAAGCGTGGAACCTTTTTTATGCGCTGGTTTCTCGTTACGATGTCTTCAACCTATTCGAGAAACGGCGATCCCAGTGAGAAACGAGCGATGTCCGACAACCGGCAAATGGTGCTTGGCACTTATAACCAAAAGAAACGGGGCGAGTTGCAACGTCTTTTGTTGCCGCTGAATATCGAGCTGAAAACGCTGGAAGAGTTTCCCGAGGTGGTCGAGGATGGAAGCTCGTTTGCCGAGAACGCTGCCAAGAAGGCGACCCAGCAAGCGGTTGCCCTCGGGCAGTGGGTTCTGGCCGAGGACAGCGGGCTGTGCGTCGATGCCCTGAAAGGCGCCCCGGGGATTTATTCTGCCCGGTTCTCTGGCGACGACGCGACCGACGAGAAGAACAATGACTTGCTCCTGGAAAAGCTGGAAGGCCTGCCGCCGGAAAAGCGGGGCGCCCACTACGTGTGCCACATCGTTCTTTCCAATCCCCAGGGAGAGGTCGTTCTAGAAGCGGAAGACAAGTGTCATGGCCGAATCGTTACCGAGCGCCGCGGTACCAATGGCTTCGGCTACGATCCCCTCTTCGAGCTGCGCGAATACCATCGCACGTTTGGCGAGATGGGGCCGGCGATCAAGGGGTTGATCAGCCACCGAGCCAAGGCCTCCCGGGCATTCGTTCATGAGTTGGGGATGATGCTGGCGAAGAATCCAGCCCTTTTAGCCATCGGATCGGTCAAGAAGTAAAATGAGCAGACGCCGTTGGATGAGTCGCGGACGTCTGCTCGAATAAAATTAGACCGTGCTATAATCTATCTAGGGATGATAATCCTTATCCCCTCTAATTGACAAGCCGTAATTCGCATCTTTTTTTTGAGACTTTGATCCATGGTTCGGGCTCGCGCTGTTTCGTTCGCCGCTACCTGTTTGTTTGTCACGATTTACGGCACGATGCCCCCGGCGGACGCTAAAGCCGATCCTCCCGGTCAGGATTCCCCCCAAATCAAGACGTGGGTCGACGGTGAAATCGGCTCGTTGGTCGAGATTTATCAGAACTTTCACGCTCATCCGGAAGTCTCTTTTGAAGAAGCGGAGACTGCCCGGCGCCTGGCTGAGTTGCTGAAGTCAGCCGGTTACGAGGTAACGACTGGCGTCGGTGGTCACGGGCTGGTCGCGATTCTAACCAACGGCGTGGGACCGACCGTCATGCTGCGGACCGATCTTGATGCGCTTCCGGTCACCGAAAACACCGAACTGGTGTATGCGTCGAAAGAGACCGTCAAGTTGGAAGACGGTACCGAGTCTGGGGTGATGCATGCCTGTGGCCATGACATTCATATGACCAACGTGGTGGGCACGGCCCGGTACATGGCCGCGCATCGCGATCAGTGGCACGGCACGCTGATGATCATCGGTCAGCCGGCGGAAGAAAAAGGGCAGGGTGCCAAAGCGATGCTCGATGACGGCCTGTTCGACCGTTTTCCGAAGCCGGACTACGCGATCGCTTTGCACGTCGATCCCAACTTGCCGACGGGAACCGTGGGCTATCGCAGCGGCTACGCGATGGCGAATGTCGATAGCGTCGATATCTACGTGCAAGGCAAAGGAGGACACGGCGCCCATCCCGACGCGACCGTCGATCCTATCGTTCAGGCAGCCCAGTTGATTTTGGACCTGCAAACGATCGTCAGTCGCGAAATCAACCCCACCGACCCGGCTGTTGTCACGGTGGGTGCGATCCACGGCGGTACGAAACACAACATCATCGGCAATGAATGTCACTTGCAACTCACAGTGCGGAGCTACGGCGAAGAGGTACGCAAGCAACTGCTCGATGCCATCCAGCGGAAGGCGAAAGCCGTGGCGATCAGCTATCGAGCCCCGGAGCCGCGAATCGAAATTAGCGAAGGAACGCCGAGCCTCTTCAACGACAAACACCTGACTTGGCGAATTGTGAAGCATTTCAATCGCGCGTTCGGCGATGAAAAGGTCGTACCGGTCGACCCTTCGATGGGAGGCGAAGACTTCAGCCGATACGGAATCGCTGGCGTGCCGATCTTTATGTACCGGTTGGGGGCGGTTGATGCGAAACGTCTGGCTCGCTACGAGCAGTTGGGACAAGAGCCGCCATCGTTGCACTCGCCGCTGTTCTATCCTGACGCGGAAGATTGCCTGGAGACAGGTGTCAACGCGACGGTAATCGCTCTGCTGGAACTCTTTGAGAACAAGCCAGGCGAGCAGTAATGCATCGGCAAACTCTAATGGGAATTGGGGCTGGGTACGTCGCTCTTTTGGGCCTGGTAACCTATGGTTTACTGCAAGCACGTAACTGGGTCGCCCAGACCTACGATACGCCTGAGGCGACCGAGAACTGGCAGAAGTTAACCCAAGAACTGGAGCAACGGCAGGATCGAGGCCATTCGCCAGTGAAAAGGCCTGCACAACGGAGTAGCGTGCCGCCGATTAAGATTCTCTTTTCCGAGAACTTTCCCGCCATTGTTGCCTGGAGTCTCGTGATTCTGAGTATCCTATACTGGAGCGTGGGAATAATGATTGCCGGTGCACTGCGAACACCTAGTCATCATCCTGCGTCAGTCGATGATGACGCTCCCCCATGAGTTTGACACCCAGGCAGCCCTTTCCCATCAAGGGGCATTGATCGGCAATCCATGTCACCATCCAGTCGGGAATTCGAGACGCATTCACCAGAGCTATCCCTGGTGCGTCTGCCTATTCGCGATGACCATATTGCTCAGGGTGCGACGGCATTGTTGCTGGTAGTGCTCGCGTTTCTCACCTATTCCGGAACCGTATCGGTTTGGATATCGCTGGTGGTCGTGCTGGCCTGCCTGGTGGCTACGTGGAAAATGTTCGTTCCCGTGCGGATTGACCTGGGACCGCGGGGAGTCATCCAGAATTCATTTCTCGGCAGTCGCAAGACACCCTGGCGAGAAATTGCCCGCTTCGAGACCCACGAGCAAGGCGTCACCCTGTATCTCACGCAGGACGACTCCCCCTTGGCCGGCTTCGCGTCGATTGATCTTGCTTGCCGCAGTTTGAAGCCGGAAGTCGAAGCGATTGTTCGTTTCTACATGGAATCGCGTCGCATGCGGACAGGCTCGTCGATCGTGAAGATGGCCGACGACATCTCGAATTCCAAATCGGGATCGGCTGCGAGTTAGCTCTTCGCGGCGTCTTCGGGTGATTCGTCGCCAGCGAAGAAACAGGCCGCCGGATGCGGAGTTCCTTCCAGCGGAGGCGGACTGGCCGTGCATGTCTCAGGCTGCACGATCGGACAGCGATCGGCGAAGGGACAGCCGGGGTAGTATGTATCAGGCGAAGGAACTTCCCCTTCCAGTACGATCCGCTGCCGTTTGCGTTCGATATCGGGATCGGGCACCGGAATCGCGGACAACAGAGCCTGGGTGTAGGGATGCATCGGACGCCGGAACAACTCTTGTGACTGAGAAAGTTCGACGATTCGACCCAGGTACATCACCCCAATCCGATGTGAGATATGCCGGACGACGCTCAAGTCGTGGGCGATGAAGACATAGGCCACGCCAAGTTTCTGCTGCAAGTCCATCAGCAGATTGATCACCTGGGCTTGAATCGAAACGTCGAGCGCGGAAATCGGTTCGTCGCAGACGATCACCTTGGGGCGTGCGGCGAGTGCCCTGGCAATGCCGATGCGTTGCCGCTGACCGCCCGAGAACTCGTGCGGATAACGATTTATAAACCGCGGATTGAGCCCAACGACGTCCATCAGTCGCATCACTTCCAGCTTTCGATCGAGGCCTGACTTCAGCCCAAAAATCGACAGGGGCTCGCCAATGATGGTACCGACCGTCATACGAGGATTGAGCGACGCGTATGGATCTTGAAAGATCATCTGCAGGTCGCTGCGATGTTGCCGCATCGATGCAGGCGAGAGATTGTCAATGCGTTTGCCCCCTAAGTAGACGCTGCCAGCGGTCGGCTTTACCAGGTTCATGATTGCCCGGGCCGTGGTCGATTTACCGCAACCACTTTCCCCCACCAGGCCAAAGGTTTCGCCTGGCTTCACATCGAACGATATGCCATCTACGGCCCGTACGTATTCGGTTTGGGACGCGAACCACATACCGCGACGAACCGGAAAGTGAACTTTCAGGTCGCGGACTTCGAGAACGGGAGAGGCGTCGGATACTTGTGACATGGATGCGGTAGCTTAACTAAGACGTTCGTTGGTGGCGGTGGAGGAAACGGGCGGATCGAGCTGGGTGACGTCGCGAATGCACGCGTGCCATGTTCCCGTATCGACTTGAACAAGGGGCGGATCGATCTTTTGGCAGTCGTTGACGCGATAGGGACATCGCGGATAGAACGAGCAGCCGGGGATGTGCTCGCTCATGTCGGGCGGCTGACCAGCGACGGGCGAGAGCTGAGCCCCAACTTCTTCATCGATCCGTGGAATCGAATTGAGAAGCCCGAGCGTGTAAGGGTGCCGTGGATCGGCGAACAGATCGTGGACCTTGGCCTGCTCTACCTTGCGGCCTGCATACATGACCAGTACATCGGTCGCCGTATTGGCGATCACGCCCAGGTCGTGCGTGATCATCACGATGGCCGTGTTGTGTTCCTCTTGCAGTTTTTGCATCAGTTCCAGGATCTGGGCCTGAATGGTTACGTCCAGGGCCGTCGTCGGTTCGTCGGCGATCAAGATTTCCGGATCACAAGAGAGCGCCATCGCAATCACCACGCGTTGCCGCATCCCGCCAGAGAACTCGTGCGGGTAGTTGAACACGCGACGTTTTGCACCCGGGATGCCCACCTTCTCGAGCATCTCGATTGCGCGATCCAATGCATCTTTGTAAGAGAGTCCCAGATGCTTTCGCGTGACCTCGGTCAGCTGCTCGTCGATGGTCAGGAATGGATTGAGCGTCGTCATTGGATCTTGGAAGATCATCGCGATGCGGTTTCCGCGAATGGCCGCGAGTTCCTTATCGCTCATCTTTAGCAGGTCCCGACCGTTGTACATGGCCGATCCGCTGGTGATCTTGCCTGGCGGCTGGGGAATGAGCCCTAGCATGGCCAGGTTGGTGACCGACTTGCCGGAGCCCGATTCCCCCACGATGCCCAGCGTTTCGCCAGCTCGCAGATCGAAATCGACCCCGCGAACCGCCTTGAAGATTCCATCTTCGGTGCGGAACTCGACGGCCAGGTCACGCACTTCCAACAGCACTTTACCGGTGCCGGAAGGTTTGCTCTCGCTCGAGACGCTCGTCGTTTCACCAGTCACAAACTTGCCCTTATCGATTCTTCATTCGTGGGTCGAGTGCGTCACGCAGTCCGTCACCCAGGAAGTTCAAGGAGTACAGCGTCGATGCCAATGCCAAGGCTGGGAAGACCACCAGCCACCAGTAGATCTTCACCGGAGTAATGACCCTCAGACCTTCCTCGGCCAGCACACCCCAACTCACCGCCGGAGCTTCCACGCCCAGACCCAGGAACGAGAGGAACGCCTCGAACAACATCACCGCCGGAATGGTCAGCGTCAAGTAAACGATCACGATGCTCATCACGTTAGGCACCAGGTGCAAGAAGACGATTCGCAGCCCGCTGGCGCCGACGGTTCGTGCGGCGTCGACGAATTGTTCGTTCTTCAAACTGATGATCTGACCTCGCACCACGCGGGCCATCGTCAGCCAGTAAACGGCCCCGATCACGATATAAAGAATCACGATGCGGCTGATGCCGTAGCTTTCCAGCCACTGTTTCACGTCGTCTTCGCTAAGGATCGTAATCAAAAACAGCACCAGGAAGATGAACGGCACCGAGTACATGATGTCGACTACCCGCATCATGAAGTCGTCGACGATCCCGCCTGAGTAACCGGCGATCGCCCCATAGCTGACGCCGATAATCAGCGAAACGAGCGTGGCGACCAAACCGACGATGAGCGAAACCCGAGCCCCGTAGAACAAACGTGAAAGCAGGTCGCGTCCTAACAGGTCGGTGCCGCAGAGGCTCGGCAGGCAGTAGTCGCCGAAGATCACCAACCGGGTGTGAAGTAGCAGCATGTCGAAACCGGTCGGATCGGTCCACAGTTCGCCCACGCGGCGGTCGAACTCTTCCCCTTTCAGGTCCTTCAGGTGCAAGCTGACCGGGACGGTTTCCTTTTCCCCATCTTCGTTTGCCTTCTGCGTCGTCGAGTGAAACTCCGGGGGCAGCGCCAAGCGGTTGGCCAGGTCTTGCTCCCGAGGTGATTGCAAGGGAAATAGCGGGGTGAAGATTGCCGCCAGGGCCAGCAGTACGAGGAAACTGAGTGCCGTCATCGAGACCCAGTCGCGGCGAAGTCGACGCCAGGCGTCTTGCCAGAGCGAAATTCCGCGGATGTTTCTCGCCTCGTTGTACATGGCCTGATATTTTTCGATCGGCGGCAACGCGTCGGCGTAGGGGTCGTGCTTTTTGAGGGAATCCAAGGCTATGGCCTTCGCAGCAAGGAGTTACTTGTCAAGCTTGACGCGAGGATCGATCAAACCGTACGAAAGGTCGACCAACGTATTCATCGAGAACAACAGAAACGTATAGATCATCACCACCGCCAGGCTGACCGGATGATCTTTCTGCTGCACCGCTTCGATAAAGTGGCTCCCCAGTCCAGGAATAAAGAAGATGCGCTCGAGCACCAGCGACCCGGTCAGGATGCCTGCCGTGGCCGGCCCCAGGAACGAGACCACCGGCAGAATGGCTCCACGAAACGCATGCTTCAGCACTACCGTCGCCGGCATCAGCCCCTTGGCGTAGGCCGTGCGAATGTAGTCCTGTCCGAGCACTTCCAGCATGCCGGTCCGCGTCAGGCGCGAGATGTACGCCGCGAAGGGAGCCGCCAGGCACAGCGACGGCAGCACCAGGTTGATCGGGCGTCCCCAACCGGCTGCGGGAAACAGGTTCAAGCCGAACACGAAAATAATGATCGCAAAACCGGCCAACACGAAGTTGGGAATCGCGATCCCGAGCGTGGCGATCATGCGAAAGGTCACGTCGATCACCGATTGTCTTCGCAGGGCGGAAATGATTCCCGTGGAGAAGCCGATCAGCATCGCAAAGCTGAGCCCGAGCAGGCCGAGCGAAATCGAAATCGGTAGACCTTCGGCGATGATCTCGAAGACCGATTTGTCGATCAGCTTCATGCTGGGGCCTGGGTTGAGGACAAGATAGTTGCCCATCGTCTTGACGTACCGCGTGCCGAGCGGCTTATCCAGATCGTAGTACTCTTCCAGGTTGCGTTTGATCGCCTCGGGAAGTTGCCGCTCGCTTAGCAGCGCGCCTTCCGGCGAGACGGTCCACATCAGAAAGAAGCTAATCGTGAAGACGACCCACAACGTGATCACCAGCCACATTAGCCGCTTGGCCAAAAAGTAAATCACTCCAAGCCCTCCCACTCGCGAATCTTTTCGCGTTGCTGCTGGTCAATTTCGAGGATGTGCAGGGGATGGAGATCCTGCAGATTCGGATAAAAGTTCTTCACGTACGGCCGCACCATGTTGATCGAAACATAGAAGTAAATCGGTAAGATCGGCATCTCGTCGACCAGCACCTCTTCTGCGTCGCGCAGCATGTTGAAACGCGTTTCCGGATCGGCTTCGCTTCGTGCGGAATCGATCAGACTGTCGTACTTCTTATTGCTCCAGCCGGTCTCGTTGTTCTCGCCGCCGGTAACGAACATGTCGAGAAAGGTGTTCGGATCGGGATAGTCTCCAATCCAACCAGCCCGGGCAACGTCGTAATCCATCTCGCGGACCGTCGTCAGGTAGACGCCCCATTCGACGTTCCGCAGTTGAACATCGATATGCAGATTGCGTTTCCACTGCTGCTGAATCACTTCGGCAATCTGCTTATGCCCTTCCGACGTGTTGTACAGAATCTGAATAGGACGCATCTTCTTGCCGCCCAGTGCTTCCTCAAGGAGTTTTCGGGCACGCTCGGGATCGTACGACTCGGTCGGAGGTCCTTCGTAGCCGGTAATCCCCGGGGGAACCAACGAGCCTGCCGGGATCTGACCGCCGCGGGTAACGAAGTCGACGATTTCCTGCTTGTTGATCGCCAGGTTCAGGGCCTGACGTACCTTGGGATTATCCAGCGGGGGCCGAGTCGTGTTGACGCGATAGAAGTAAGTGGACAGCATTGGGGCGATCAGCAGGTCGTCACGTTCGTTCTCGCGGCCGGGCTCCTTCTTTTTCTCTGCGTCGATCTCTTTCAGTTCATCCAAGACGGAATTGGGAATATCGGTCGCCCATTCCATCTGGCCGCTCATGTACATGTTCAGCTGCGTGGTGTTCGATTGCACCGCCAGGGCGTCAATCGTTTCGAGCTTGACCTCGTCCGCATTCCAATAGGTGGGGTTCTTCTTCAGGCGGATACGATCACGAATGCGGCGTTCCTGAATCTGGTAGGGACCGTTGGTGACAATGTTCTCGGGCTTGGTCCAGTCGGGGTAGCCGTAGGTTTCGATACACGTGCGATTGACCGCGTGCATTGGATAGAACGAAGCGAGTTCCAGAAAGTACGGCGTCGGCGATTCCAACTCGATGACCAGGGTCATCTTGTCAGGCACTTTGATCCCCACTTCGCTGAAGTGGAGCAGCACGTGCATTGCTTCTTCGGCTTTGGGATGTTTCGACAGGTACGATTTTGGGATGCCTGATTGATAGAAGACCCGCTCGGTCTTTTCTCCATCCCACTGCGGCTGGCCATCTTTCTCTGGCACGCAGTCGACCGTAAACACTTTGAAGGAGCTTACCTCTTCGCCATGACCCGCGTCTTCGGACTTGGTCGCTCCTTCCGGGTAAGTGTCGATCTTCCTCAGAATGCCCGAGATCACCGTGCCGCGAGGATACATCTGGGCGCGATCCTTACGATCGGCCAGTTCGACTTCGACGCGGTCTCCTTCGTGGACGTCACCGGTGGTGTAACGCTGGGCGTTCTTGATGTACCACAACTGATAGGCGTATTGCGTTCGTGATTCGGGATGCAAAAAACGCATCCACGAGAAGTCCCAGTCGTGGGCGGTCACCGGCTCGCCGTTGGTCCACTTGGCGCCTTCGCGCATATGAAACGTATAAGTCTTGAGATCGTCCGAAACCTCATGCGACTTGGCCATCGCAGGCATTGGGATCATGTCGTTGGGATCATTCGGGTCGGGCATCTTCCGATAGAGGCCCTCGAAGATGGCGTCGATGATCCGCCCTTCCGGTGCCCCGGTGCTTTTTGCCGGATCGACGGTTTGGGGCTCGGTACCGTTAGAAAAGGTAAAGTCAGCGGGGGGGAGCGACCCCATCCGGAGCGCAAAAAAGAGAGCGACTACGAAGATTAGCGGAAAGAAGTAAGGAAATAATCCTCGTATTGACCATTTCATTCGGTGATTTCTCACTCATTTGGGCCATCGGCAGTGGGTTTCCAGGTGATCATCACCCAAGTTCATGATCGTATCAAATTCCGCAAGAGATGACGATATGCTGATCTCAAACCGACCATACCGCTTGAAAGGCGCAATCCAGAACCGTTGTTTTCGAGAGAAATGTTGCAGTTTCATGGGAATTGTCCGATACTCCGAGAATGAGCGAACCGCCTTGCCCGAGCATTCGTACGTTGGGGCGAGGCTCGATTGCAGTAATAGAGCCGTTAGCGCTTGGTTCACCTACTAGCAATTGGGTTTGCTCAACGCCATTCGATTTAACTTCACGCGTCTTCGTTGGAATCTGCCTTTCTCCGTTACGTCATTAAGGCGAGCGAGGGTTAAGCACTGGCCGCGTCAAGCTATCTCTCAGGGCGTGACTTATCCAGTTTCAGGGCCAGTTCACTTAACTATTCAGTAGGGGCCCAAGCCTTACTAACACGGAGAAGATCTGCCATGATGTTCTTGGCTACTCCAGCCAATGGACACACGATGTCCAAAGGGTACTACTCGGACAACGATAGTCCCTCGCATGTTTCCCAGCCGGAAGGATCCGGCAAGGAAGTTTCGCCTTACGAACCCTTGAACGAAGACGTTGCTCGTCAGCTCGTTCAACTCTTTAAACTGTTGGCCGACGAAACTCGGCTGAAGATCCTCAGCTACCTGCTACAGGCAGGCGAACTGAACGTTCGATCGCTGTGCGACCTGCTCGATCAAAGCCAACCGGCAGTCAGCCATCACCTGGCTTTGCTGAAAACTTGTGGCCTGATTGAATCGCGGCGTGATGGTAAGAACAATTTCTATCGCGTCATTCCCGAACAGTTCGGACGCTTCGCCGAAGTGTTGTTCCGCAAGGTACCTGGCCTGGAAGACGACAAGATCGACTTCGGCGAAGCCCTGGTACGCCTGGAAACGGAAACCCAAGCGGTTGCCGTTTCTTAGTTTCCTTCACTCCTCAATATGAGGCTCGCAAGAGGGCTGCCTGATCGTGTCCCAGGTAGCCTTCTTTTCGTTCTTGCCGGGCGGAAACCTCTTTTCCGTTGTTCGTACTGCCAAAAAATCGGGTAAGGGTTAGAATTTCATGATGGAATCTTGTACACCTTAGCCCCCTAGGATCATGGCAGAGAATCTCGACGGCCAGCAGCCTGCCCCATCGCCTGAAGCGGTTTCTTCTGAAGGGAAGCCCGCCGAACATGTTCCCTTTACGGTGACCGCGAACAAGGTTCGTAAATTCCCGACCACTTCCGGCGTGTACATCTTCAAGGATGACAAAGGCCGTGTGATCTACGTTGGCAAGGCCAAGAATCTTCGCTCGCGCGCCAGCAGCTACTTTCTGGCCGAAGCGGCCCTCGATCAGCGAACCGGCTACTGGGTCAATGAAATCGCCGACGCCGATTACCTTGAGACCGAAAGCGAAGTCGACGCATTGCTCGCCGAATCGCGGCTGATCAAAGACGTTCAGCCGAAGTACAACAAAGAGCAAAAAGACGACAAAACGTTTCCTTACCTGATGATCACGCAGCGGGAAGACTTCCCCCGCGTTGAATTTACCCGCGAACCGAAGGACAAAAACGCCAAGCTGTACGGCCCCTTCGCCAGTGCCGGGGCCCTGCGCGGAGCCATTCAGGTGCTGCAGCGGATCTTTAAGTTCCGCACGTGCGACCTCGATATCGACGAGTCGGACGAACGCTGGAAATGGTTTCGACCTTGTCTGTTGGCCAGCATCGGTCAATGCACGGCACCTTGTAACCTTCGCATCAGCAAGGAAGAGTACCGCAAAGACATCCGCCGTCTGCAGATGTTTTTGGAAGGAGGGCGGACGCGCCTGTTGAAGCAGCTGCAAGACGAAATGCAGGAAGCTTCCAAGAACCTCGAATTCGAGAAAGCCGCGAAGCTGCGCGACGAGATCACCATGCTCCAGCGTCTCGACGAGCGGGGCGAGCTGGAGACGCATGCCCAGCCGGAAGTCTTTTACGTCGATCCGAAGAAGGGCTTGGCCGGTCTGCGGAAGGTATTAGGCCTGGCAGAAACGCCGCGCACGATCGAAGGGGTCGATATCGCCCACCTGGGCGGAAGTGACACGGTCGCCAGTCTCGTGCAGTTTCTCGACGGGCTGCCGTTCAAGCCAGGCTATCGCCGCTACAAGATTCGCGGCGTCGATGGCGTCGACGACTTCCGCAGTATCCACGAGGTCGTGGCCCGCCGCTTCAAACGGCTGAGCGACAGTTCCGAGGTCTTTCCGGACATTCTGCTGATCGACGGTGGTAAGGGGCAACTCAACGCGGCGATGGCCGCTTTTCGCGATCTCAAGATCGAGCCGCCAACGGTGATCTCGTTGGCCAAACGCGAAGAAGAAGTCTACCGCCCCGGTGAAAGCGAACCGATTCGCCTGAGTCGTCACTCGTTTGCCTTGCGACTACTGCAATACGTCCGCGACGAGTCCCACCGCTTCGCCCAGCACTATCACCACTTGCTACGAGATAAACGAACATTCGACCGGTAAATCTTCTCTTGTCCCCTCTCCCTTGGGAAGGGAGGAGGGGACGAGAGAGAAGGGGATAAGGTTGAGATAATAGCATCGCGCGGGGCGGTTGGTTACACTTGGACTTCCGCGTCACCCACCCGGCATGGAGGCATTCACGATGGCACGCAACGAACAACTCATTCGGCAGCACAAGATCTTGCAGATTCTCGAGCGTTATCGCTACGGCTGCCTGTTGGAAGAGATCCGCGACGCGCTGGTCGACGAACTGGGATTGTCTTCGCTGCACACGCGCACGGTCCGCCGTGATATCGAATCGCTTCAGGCGGCAGGGCTCGATATCGACGTACACGACTCCGGTCGAGGGCGTGTCTGGAAGCTCGGCGCCAGTGGCCGTGGGATGCATAAGATCACCGCGACGGCGACCGAGTTGATCGCCTTGTCGCTGGGACGCGACCTACTGCTGCCACTCTCAGGCACGCCGTTTTGGGTTGGGGTCGAGTCGTTCTGGACGAAGATCCAAGAGCAACTTCCCGAAGGAACGTGGGAGCACTACCGCAAGTATCGCCAGGTACTGTACGTGACGGGGCTGGCCTCGAAGAACTATTCGGCCCAGGAAGGAACGCTCAAGAATCTGAACCGGGCCATTCATCAGCATCGTATCGTGGAAGTCGCCTATCAAAAGCCAGGGCAGCCTTCGCCCAGCCAGCGGCGGCTTGAACCGTACGGCATCGTGTTCCATCAGGGAAGCATCTACATCGTCGCCGCGGCCAGTGAGCTGGTGGAAGACGATCCCAATCGAATCCGCCACTGGAAGCTCGATCGCTTCAAGAAGGCGGAGGTGACCGACGACTACTTCAAGGTCCCCAAAGACTTCGACCTGGAAGAACACCTCGGGGGCTCGATTGGTATCTTCGCGGCCCACAAGCCGATGGATTTCAAAATCAAGATCTCGGCTACCGCGGCTAACTGGGTGGTCGAAGACCCATGGCATGCCGAGCAAAAGGTCGAACAGCATGACGATGGTAGCATCACGCTGACCGTCAAAGCGGCCCACGAGTTGGAGATCATTCCTCGCGTGTTGGCCCTTGGGCCGGAAGCCGAGGTGTTGGCTCCCAAGTCGACTCGTGAAGCGATCAAGGCTCGCGTCGAAAAGATGGCCGAGGTCTACGCGAAACGCTGAGCGTTGCCGGTCCAGTTCACCATGCCCTGGGCATCGGCTGGTACTTGGGCGTACGTCGGCAGAATCGGTTTGTTGAAGACGTAGGTGGTCGCCGTGATGGGCTGGCCATCGAGCGTTTCGCACTCGACCACTTCCCGCGTGTACAAGGTCGGGTACCCTTCGACCTCGTCGAGCGTTTCCAGCAAGCGTTGTTCTTGCTTGGCATCAAACAACCAGATCTCGCCGACCACGCGTGTTTCCCCTTCGAGCTTGAGCCCGGGATAGTCGGCGACTTGCCATAGCGAACCAGGCGTCGAGCCGCGCAGCACGGCCACCGGTCGACAGGGCCAGCAGTTCTCGCGGACCTCGCCTCGCTTCAACGTTCCGTAGGCAAAAAAGGCAACCAGTTCGTCAGGCATCTTAAAACAAGCTTGGTGTGGAGGACTTCTCAGGCGTCTTTTTACGTTTCGAGGTCGGCTTCTTGACGATCGATTCGACCGGCTGTCCGTCGATACGCGTGACCTGAATCGACTCGCTGAGCGACCGGACCTTGTCGACCAGCGGCTGATGACACGTCAGCATGATGACCTGGATCCGTGGATCGAAGTCCATCAGCACCTTTAACGTCGCGATTTGGCGGGCGTCGTCGAAGTTGACCAGGATATCATCCATCAGCACCGGCAGCGGTTCGGCCCCTGCGCAGTAGTGTCGAATGTACGCCAGGCGAATGGCCAGGTAAAGCTGCTCACGTGTGCCGGTGCTGAGTTCCGATGGCTTGCGGCGCAGATCGTTGGGCCCGCTGAGGATCAAGCCCCCTTCCTGATCAGGGTCGTGCTCGACTTTGGTGTACCGCCCCTCAGTCATCCGCTCGATCAGCTCGCTGATGATCGAAAGGAGTTGTCCCGAGTTCTCTTCGCGAAAGGCCTGCATCGCGCGGTCGAGCATCTCCTTGGCGATCAGCAGCGGCCCGAGTCGATCCAAACAGTCGGAAAGCTCGGCCTGGAGCGATTCAATCTTTCCCTGGGCCATCACGGCATGGCTGGATTGATCGACGTCGCGCAGCTGATGTCCCAACTCGCCCAACTGCTTGAGTGTCGTCTCTTGCTGCTGTTTGGTCTCGGTGAGTTCGCTGGTCGCCGACATCAACTCTTGCTTGAGACCGTCGACGTCGAGTGCTTCCAGTGCTTGTTGGAATGGCTGCAGTGGTTCCGATTCGCGAACCAACGCTAACTGGGTTTCGATCTCGGCCAGTTCCCGCTCGAGCGCTTGCTTCTCGCGAACGATCTGCGAAACGACCTCCAACTGCTCATCCGATTCGGCGTCGATTTGCGATCGCCATTGCGACAGGCGTGCTTCGACCTCGGCCAGTTCTTTCTGGCTGCTTTCGAGCGACTCCGAGCGAACCTGACGTTTGATCTCCAACTCCTTGCGTAGACCGCGCTGGTTCTCCGCTTCGGAAAGAAGCGTGCCTAGTCGCTGAGCGGCGGCTTCCGGGGGCATGTCTGCCAGTGGTTCACCGGTTGTCGTGACGACGGCATCGACCTGTTCGGCAAATTGCTTCAGTCCCTGCTGCATGTCGGCGATGCGCTGCTGCAGCCCCTGGGCGCTGGTCAACTTGGCCTGGACATTTTCGACCGCTTGAATCAGATCGGCGGCCGTTTCCAAGTCGACACCGCCAATGGCGTCAAAGACCGAGAGAATCTCGGACGCTTCGGCTTGGATCGCCGAAAGCTGCTGCTGGCGTTTTTCGTTCTGGCGGAACGCGGTCTTGCGATTGTCCAGGTTCAACTGTCGCCTATTTTCCAGTTGATCGCGGCGTTGTTGCTCGGACTGGACACGCTTCAAGAATGATTCCAATGCGACGACGGCCTGCTCAGGCGATTCATCGGACGATACGAGTTCTTGCTCGCGAAGCAGCTGAATCGTTTCCCCGATGCGACGATCGAGTTCGGCAAGCTCTTCTTCCGCTTGTACGATCTCCGACTGCACTTCCACGAGTGCCAGGTAGGTTGCTCGCCAAGGGAGCATCTCTTGCGGAGACTTAGGCGTCAGTTCGACCTGCTTCCATTCGTCCGACCACGCCTGCCATATTTCATGGCGGCTAGTCGTGAGTTGGGTCAGGTGCTGTTTCCGAGCTGACAGGCGTTCTTCGAGTGAATGGATATTGGCTTGGATCGCTTGCTGGTCGGCCAGTATCTGGGCGTGACGATAGCGCTGGTCCGCTAACTTATCGGTCTGCACCAAGTGCCGATCGAACGCATTGGCCTGCGTTTGATTTTGATCCGAAGAAAGCAATTCCTGCTCACCAAGCAGTTGGCGGCGTAGTGACTGCCACGTTTCGTCGCGCTTCTGTCGAGCAGAATGCAGTTCGTCTTCCGAGACCAGTTGGGCACTTTGTTCCAGTCGCCGCAGTTCGTCGTTCTTGGTAGCCAGTTCATCGGAAGTTTCTCGCACCGAAGCCTCAGCGGCACGCATCTGTTCGGCCAGCGTTTGAAGCTCCGACTCGTAGCGATGAATCGTGGGTTCCAGCGGCAGGGCCAGGGGGCGGGTGAAGTCAAGCTGGCGGCCAGCCATCGCGTCGATTGGCAAGCGGCGCTGCGCGATATCGGCACACAACTTGCGGACCGAAGCGGCCATCTCCCCGCGCTGAACAATCGCCTGACGCAGCGGATCGACGCTCGACTGAAGACGCTGGATGAGTTCGGCCGGATGCTGCGGCATTTCGGCCAGGGTCGATTCGATCTCTTCGATTTCACGATCCAGCCGTTCGACCTCAGGCGTGTGCGACCCAATCTCCGTCGTCAGCTTCTGGTACGTTTTGGTCAACTGCTGGATCTTGTTACGCTGCGTGAGTGTCAGTTCGAACTTGGCGATTTGATCCAACTGAAGCTTAGGGTCGATCCGCCGCAGAATCGTCTCGGCCTCGTCCTGGTCGCGTTGCCGATCCTGGGTTCGCAAGGGGATATCGCGGCGGTAGCCCTGGACTTCCTTGATCCCGAATAGCAGAGACCGGATCGCTTCGCTTGATTCGATGACCAACGTATTGAACTCGATCGCCGCGATCTCTTGTTCCAGCTGTTTCAGGTCGAGCGTCAGATTCTCGACTTCGGCCGACAGCTTAGCGGCTTGTCGTCGTGTTTGCGAAAGTTCCTCCAACGCGTCAGCGGGGAACGATTGAGGCGCTTCCAGTTTGGCCAACTGCTGCTGCTTGGCCTGCCGCTGAATCCATAGTGGATGCGCTTTGCGGAGACGTTCCAGGTGCTGCTGCTTGCGGTAGACCTTGTCCAGCGTGCAACCGAGACGCGTCAGCTCTTCCTCGCAGCGACGGGCTTCGGTGAGCCACTCCTCGTATTGGGCCGGCCGAAGGGACGAATCCTTCAGCTCCGTCTCGAGAGCTTTGATGTCGGAAAGGATCGAATTGATCTTTTGCTTCTGACCCCGGCTCTTGAAAAGACTCTCGGTCTCTTCGTCAATGCTTTTGAGCAGTTCCTTGTAGTCGTGTAGCCTGCCCAGGCCGCCTCCAAAGAGAGCTTCGTCCAGGTTGGCTTCTTTCAGGCTCTCTTCGCCGGTGGCCAGTTCCTTGAGTGAGAAGCCAAAGACGTGTTCGTACAACCGCTGGTCGGCGCCGCTGATCAATTGCTTCCAGCGAACGTCGTCAATCTCTTCGTCCTGGTAGGTGCCGGATAAAGTATTCTTGTTGCCTTGGCGGCGAACGATCTGCAGGTCGGTACCGCTGGCCATGGTCAGCTGCGCGGTGGCCTTCATTTTTTTCTTGGTCGAATCGGGCGCAAACGGATTGCTTTTGGCATGCTGGAAGCCAAACAGCAGTTCGCGCACGGCCTGCAGAAGCGTCGACTTGCCAGCTTCGTTTTGGCCATAGACGATCTGCAGACTATGCGTCTGAAATGCGAAGCTTTGCTCGACGTGGATGCCGTAGTTTTCCAGTTCCAAATGGCGTAATTTCATTCGCTTGGGGCTCCCAATCGACTGCGGAGAAGCTGCTGGGCTGCCGTGATCCAATGGGGCAGGCGCTCGTCCAAGGTACCTTCGTCACTCAAGGCAATGTGCTGGGCACTCACTTTATCGAGTACCGGTTTGACGAGTTCTTCCAACTGCTTGATCGCCTCGGTATCTGCTTGAACTTTGTCGAACTGCTGGGCGATCGATCCCCACAGGTCGTGCGTGTCTTGCAGCGAGGCTTGTGACTGGGGCTGGGTCTCGAAGCGAATCTTCTCGATCCAGATTTCGTCGTCGATCGCTTCGGCGGCATTGTGAACTTCGAGCAGAACTTCGTTTCGCTTGATCAGGTCGGACAGTTGCTGATGAACTTTCGTCGTCCCGTAGAACGTCAGCCGGAATGCCGAGCCGAGTCCTTGGTGCTGGTCGTGGACCGTTCGAATCGCGGAGCCTGCTTGGGCCAGCACGCCTTCCAGCGACGTTTCCTGCGAGACGTCGAGAACTAGTTCTTGCCACCGCAGAGAGTCGGTCGGGTGGAAGGTAACCTGCTTGAGCGATTCTCCTTCGATCTCGGCCACCAGGCACCCTTTGGCACCGGGCTCACGAATGTGACGCCCTTGAGGGTTGCCGCTGTAGGCGACGTATGGTTCCGTGGAAAGGGGGGCCACGTTTCGCAGATGAATGTGCCCCAGGGCCCAGTAGTCGTAGCCGCGGCTGCGGAGCGTTTCGATGGTGGTGGGAGCGTACGTGTCGTGATGTTCGCTGCCGGTCAGGCTCGTGTGCAGCATGGCGACGTTAAACATCCCGCTGATGCGCTGTGGGTATTTAGCTGCCAGATCGACCATCACTTCCCGATCGGCAAAGCCTTGGCCGTGGATCGCGACGCCGATATCTTCCAGGGTGATCGTCGCAGGCTCGTCATGCGGAAGCTCGACGACGTTGTCGGGCCAGCGAATCTTGCGCTGAATCTGGCTGACGGCGTCGTGATTGCCGCGAATGTAATAGACACCGATGTCGGCATCGGCCAGACGGCGGAATTGGCCTGCCACCCATTGGCCGGAATGCATGTCCTTCCAGTCGCCGTCGAACAGGTCGCCAGCGATCAGGATGAACGCGACTTGCTGCTCGATGGCCAGGTCGACGATGCGCTCCAGCGCCGTACGCGTCGCACGCTGCACGCGGCGCATCATCGCTTCGTCCCGCACGGCGAGGCCTCTCAGCGGGCTGTCGATATGAAGATCGGCGGTGTGAATGAATTTCGTCATGCGTTACCTTTCTCCTGCCACGTGATGATCTTCGGGCCGTGCACGAAGAACAAGGTGCCCCGGATGGCCGAGGTGGGGAGCTTGAAGATCTGGGCGACTGCCTGGCGATAGGCGTTGACCTGGGGGCGGTAGTGTTCGACTTTTTCCTTCAGGGAAGCCTCATCCTCGAAGGAATCGGTTTTGAAGTCGATGACATCGGCGGCAATCACCTGACCATCACGTTGAATGAGAACCAAGCGGTCAATCGATCCCCGCAGAACCGACCCTTCGTGCGTGATCGCAAAGGGGAACTCGCAGTGGACGCTCAGCGTATCCTTGACGTTGGAACCCGGCCACCAGGCGTTAGCTTGGTATTGCTTCTGGCTGAGAAGCTCGGTCGCGGGGTCCGATTTCAAGATCGATTGAAAGTGACCAAATGCGCCAGCATAGGCGAACTCGCCGAACTGGGAACGTGCCGACGCGATCATCGATTCACGGTCGGCTTGGAATGTTTCGAGCCACCCGACCGATTCCATCCAGTGATGCATGGCCGAACCATACTGCATTCCGGCAGTCACGACCTGGGCCGTGAGGAGGTCCTTGACGCGCCGCATACGCCCACCTTCGAGGGAAGATGGAGCAACGAACTCGCCCAGGGCATCTGGCTTGGCTGGTTTGAGTTGAATGGGAAGACGTTCTTCGGCGACTGCCTGGGCTGGCTCGGTTTCACCGGATGCCTGCGCCGTTGACTCGTACCATGTAGAACTACCACTTTGGTAAAGCAGTTGGTTCTCTGCGGGATAGGGATTATTGGTTAGGCCGTTCAGGATGATGCCAGAGAACGACTTGGACGGCCCATCCCCGCCAGACTTCGGCATCGGTCGCGGTTTGATGACCATATGCAATGCATGCACGGCGCGGGTCAACGCGACGTAAAGCACGCACAGCGCCTCGACGACATTCTTTTGCTGCGTCTCTTCGAAGATCGCTTGAACTGCCTCCGGGAGCATCGGCTGAAGTGATTCCGATACGTAGTGGGTCACGCCGCTGATCGGTCCGATTTGATCGTCACGCCGTAGCACGAAGCTGTCAGCTTGCGGTGGGATTCGGTTATCAAGCTCCGGCAAGAAAACAGCGTCGAACTCCAGCCCTTTCGACTGGTGAATGTTCATCACGCGGACCGCCGCACTCGACGAATCGCCTACCCGCTGCGATTGGATGAAACGCACGAAGTCCTGACTGCGGAGGGTAGCCTTAGACTGATAGGCGAAGGCCAGCCGCTGGAGTTGCTCGAGCCGACGCTGCTCCCGCGGGGTACACTCAGGATGCAGATGCTTCGCCCAGCGGCTGATCGCGGCGCCATATCCATCGACCAGCAGTTCGCGGCGGAGATCGTTGGCGACGATTTCCCACTGCGTACTGCTTTGCACCGCTGGTCCCAATAGTGCGGCCAGCGGCGACTGAACGACATGAAAGCGGGCCGCCGTGTTGCCGGGGTGATCGATCCACTCTAACAGGGACAGCATCAACTGCACCGCCGCGGAATCGGTAAGGGGATTGCCCCCCTCTTCACTGGCCATCACGTCCAGCTCGCGCAGTAGGTAGATCATCGAGGCGATCGTGGCGTTACGCCGCACGAGAACGCCGATCGAAATATGCGGCGCCTGGCGATGAAGTTCGGCCACACGGCCGGCAGTCAGGGCAATGACCTGATCGTCGCAAGGCTTTCCTTCGACGTCGAAGGGAGCTGACTCGAGCGTCACGTGGCCTGGCAGTTCCGTCCGGGCCGTCTCGTGTGGATGAAAGAATTTGAGCCAATGATCGATGCCGTTACGCATCTTTCCAGCGGCGGGAAACTCGCCAAGCTTGCCGAAGATCTGGTTTACGGTCTCCATGATCAGAGGCGACGAGCGGTAGCTCTTGTCCATGTCCTCGGGATGGATCCCCGGCAGCGTATTCTGAACCGCATCAAAGATCTCGGCGACGCCTCCGCGCCAGGCGTAGATGGCCTGTTTCATGTCGCCGACGCACAAGATCGAGCGATCCTTCGGCTGCGTGGCGATCTTCTGGGCGACCGGGCGGATGACGTCCCACTGGACCGGCGAGGTGTCTTGGAACTCATCGAGCAAGAGATGCTCGATCTTTCGGTCTAATCGGAACTGATTTTGAATATCGGGACTGCTTTCCAATGCGTCGCTCAAGCGGCGCGTCACGTCTTCGAAGCGGTATCCCCGCTGCTGCCACTTGAGACGTTCGTAGTGGGTGTGGAAGTGATTCAGTAACTGGTAGGCACCCCGGTTCTGATCGATCGTACGGCCAATGAGGATGCTTTGCACGTAACGCACGAGCGTTTGATAAACGCGGGCCACGTCGTCGGGAATTGGTTTGCGGCTGAAGGTGTCTTCGCCGGCGATGATCTTCGGAGGGAGGCCGGTATCGAGGAACTTGGGCCACAGCTGCGCGCGAAAGCGCTGGACGTCGGCCGTTATCGCCTTCTTCAGTGCCTTTTGATCGGCCGGGTAGCTGTCGAGGAACTCGATCGCGTCTTCCACTTCCTTTTCTTTGGGAGCGGCTGCCAGGGAGAGGACTTGCCACGAGTTCTCGTCCGATTCGAGATAAACGCCGTACAAGTCGTTTACCACGTTCATGACCAACCGCGAAACGCTTCGCTCGGAACTCCCTTTGCTCAAGAGGTGCAGCAGTTGGATGACTTCGTTCGTTTCCGGATGCGCGAGAACGCGGTTGACGGCATCCATGCGCAGGCGTTGGTCATCGACGTCATCGATGATCGTCCAATCAGGCGGGAGGCCCAGTTCAAAGCTGAAGCACTGCGCGAGGCGGATGAAATGGCTATCGAGCGTCTTGACCTGCAGGCGATGCATCTGCTGCGGGATTTTGTGCAGCGTTCGCAGGCAGTCTTCCTTGGTAAGTGGCGTGCCTTCGAGGGAACCGTTCAGTTCGGCCAGCTTGCCGGGATCGATCGCGGCCACGGCCAGGCGCATCATGATGCGGTCGAGAATCTCACCGGCAGCTTTCCGAGTAAACGTGGTGGCCAGGATTTCATCCGGTCGACCATTGTGGGCGACGATACCCAGGTAGCGGCTGGATAGCCGGAAGGTCTTACCACTTCCTGCCGAAGCGCGAATCAACGTGTTGGGAAAGGGAGTCTTGCTGGAGCTCATTGGGCGGGCTCCCATTTTCCGAGAACGGTATCTTGGCAGATTCGCGAGAATTCGTCTTCGTAGCGGGCCTCGCCAGGTGGAAAGAACTTTCCGGCGCGGATGTCGCGAATGGCTTGTATGATCGTCGCGTCGGCTTGATCAAGGTCGTCCTCGCCCCAATTGGCCTCGCGGAAACGGACTTCTTCGCCGAGTTTGGGGAGGGTGATGTAGCCGAGCGAAATCTCTCCCCGCACCCCCACGCTTTTCACTAGGTGACGGTAGAAGGGAAGCTGGACGCTGACCCACCGTTTGTCATCGCGAGGGCCGACTTGATGGTCCTTCTCGGGATCGCCGGTGCTGTCGCCGGTCTTGTAATCCCACACGGCCCATTGCCCTGATTCGGGATGATAGTCGATGCGGTCGATACGACCTTCCAGTTCGATCTCGTTACCGTCGACCGAGATGATCGGGTAGGGCCCGGCCACTTCCGCTTCGCAGAGATGGATGACCCAGCCGTTCTGGAGATGCTGTGCCTGGCCAGCGGCGAAGGCCCGCAGCCGCAAGCGGAGCTGTTCGATCTGCAGCTTGATCGTCGCTAGAGGGCTCTTGCCGTAACGTTTCACCGCCAGGTCGCTCAACTCGGCCGACAGAAAATCGAAGATGATCTTTTCATCGGCCGAGTCCTTTACGTCGCTGATGCCGAATGCCTGGAGCGTGTCGTGAGCCAGGTTGCCGAACGCACCTCCATCGAGTTCGGTGCTCCAGTCGTCTTCCCCGCGTAGCCCCACGACGTACTTCAAGAAGAACCGATAGGGGCATTTCAGATACTGATTGATTCGCGTTGCCGAGAAGCGGTCCCAGGCCGGCATCTCGATCACTTCCAGTTGATGAGGCTGAGGAATCGCGATGCGTTGCCGATGATCCTGCGATTTCTCGGAGGGGCGTTTGGCCTGGTTCTGGGGATCCTCGGGCATGCCGAAAAACTTGTGCACGCGCTGGGCCAGATCTTCGGTACCGCCGGTGAACAACAGCCGGCTAGGTGCCAGCGGATCGCCATCGGCGCTGCGTTTGGGAACGATCCACTTGACCACCTCGCGCGAGTGCTGAATGACCTGAACCTGGTAGGCATCACGGGCATAGCGAAGGGAGTCGTCTTCCAAGCCGAGCAGGTTTCGTAGCGAGTTGGGCAGGAAGAGGTCAGCCGTGTTCGCGCTGGGAATCAGTCCGTCGTTAAAGCTAGTAACGACGCATACCGGGGCATCCATCAAGGGGAGTTCCAGCCAACCAAGTGCTTCGATCGCCTCGGGGTCGTGCTCGGCGGGAATCATAGACGAGGTCAGCTGGCTCTTGAGTACCCGCAGCATTTCGGACGCCCCAAACGCTTGCGAAAGGGATGGGGGAATGTCGTTCCACTGGGCCATGGCTTCATTGATCGATTGAAGCGGCCGGGCAAGTTGGAAGTTCGCCTCCGTATCAAGGTCGATGATCTGGCTGCCGTAAACGGCCAGGAGAAGCTCGCGAACCTGATCGGCCCACTCAGGCAGCGATCGTTTTTCACCCACGAACGGAGCGGCGAGTTCGTTGAGTTTGCTGACGGCCTGGGCGACTTCTTCGTTTTGAATCGAGTTGTCGATGACGTCCGGCAGGCGATGGTTGAACCATTCATCAAGTTGCTCGATGCCGGGCTGCGCGAACTTTAACGTGACGAACAGGTCGGGGTGCCGCAGCGCGGATGCCAGTGCGTGGTATTGCCGCGTCTGCGAGAGTTCAATGATCGTCTCGATCAACCGGAAGGGAAGGGTGCTGACGACCGATCGCCCGGGACCATAGCGGCATTTGAGACCGTGTTGACCAAAGATACGGCGGACTTCCCCCAACAGGTTCTCGTCCGGCAGACCCACGATCACGTCTTTGGCCGTGTACTTTTCGGCGACCGCGGCAATGGCCCCCGCGGCTTCGTCGGCCTGTTGGGTCGGGCCGTCAACGATCGCGACCGATTGCCAGTCGAGTTCGATCGTTTCGTCTGCCCACGCATCGGCGATCAGACAGCCGTGCTCGTCGAAATGATCGGACCAGCTTTCCGGGGCGCCGACGATTGCCGTGACCTTCCCTCCTTTGCCGGCAACCTGATCGAGCATCTGCCGGGTTGCCCGATTGAGGTCGACCGTTGCCAGCAGAACAATATGCGCATCGCTATGGCATTCGTCGTGTTTGATGGCATAGAGTCGCGCGGATTGTTTGTCCCACATTTGCAGAGCGTCGAGACGTGCCAGGTAAGCGTTTTGCAGTTTTGCCAGGACGTCCCACCGGGCCTGTTCGGTGAAGTCTTCCAGCGAGTGGGCTTTCTGGGCGACTTCGGTGAAGTCGAGTGCATCGGAAACAAGTTCTCGGTAAACACGTCGTACCGAGTCACCATAGTCCCGCCATGTCCCCAGATCGTTGGCATCGGGCGGAAAGGGAATCAGCGGCTTGAGAGGTTCGTTGCCGAAAGCCCGGAGGGTTTCTCCCCACGCAAACTGTTGGGTCAATTCCGACGCGAAGGGAAGCTTAGCTTCGTAGAGGTGTTCCGGCAACTGGCCGACGGTGATGATGCCGGGAGGAATCAGAGACCGCCCGTCCGCTTCCACTTTTTGGATCAGTAGTTCGGTCAGGCGTCGCCCTGCCAAACCACCGGGGACGACAACCAGGCAGTGGGAAAGGTCTACCAGTGGAAGGTTTTCAGGCGAGACCGTAGCCGACCGAATCAGCCAATCGGCCGCCGAATGCAGGATGGGGCGGTCCCAGGTTACAAATTCGCGAGAAATCACCATCGAGCCGTCCGTGGGGAGGTAGGGAACTTGCCACAGGTAGGATACCTCTCCTCGGCGTGGAGGTGAAGTCACCCACCCGCAATGGCAACACTTCCCTATCTTCGCACTTGCGCGTGACACGTTCGGTCACACGGCTCGATCGAATGGGCTATTTCTGGAGAATTTGGTCGTAAACGCCTGCGACCCCGCGGGCCATGGCGACGTCTGAGAACGATTCCGCGTGGCGAGCGAGGGCCGAGGTGCGAATCTTTCGCCAATCTTCTCGCCCGGTCAGGACGGCCTCGATCCGTTGAGCTAGGTGCCCCGCATCGTTAGGCCGGGCGATGATGCCACTCTCGCCGTCGGTGATCGCTTCGGTAACCCCTTCCACATCGGTAGCCACCACCGGCGTACCGGCAGCCATCGATTCGAGCACCACCATCGGCAGGCCCTCGCCGAACAGGCTGGGAAGGACGAACAGGTCCATCTGCGAAAATTGAGCATTTACGTCGCGGGTGAAGCCAATCCAATCGATCGCATCTTCCAGCTTCAATTGACGCACTCGCTCGTGGATGGTGGCTTCATACTCAGGAGTCTCGAAAGGGCCGACGGCTCGCAGGCGAATCAGGTGCCCTCGCTCGCGCAGATCGGCCATGGCATCGAGCAACACTTCCAGTCCCTTGCGTGGTCGGAACAAGGCCACGGTGCCCAAGGTCCAAGCGCCGCTAGGCAGTTCACGTTCGGGAACGTTTGCCACTTGCGGCACGCCGTTGTGGACCACCGCCAGGCGATTGTCGCTGACGCCTAGGCCGCGCATGTGCCCGGCCAGGCTGTTGGAAACGCACACCAACTGCGAGGCGTTGGCGATCGCGGTCTGTTCGATCTTCTGATTGACCCAGTTCTGCCACTCGCGCGTCGAGTCACGCGAGGTTGGGCTATGGACGTGATAGACGAACGGAACCCGGGTCAGGTAAGACGCTCCCATGGCCAGCATCGCGGTGCGGGGTGTATGGGCGTGGATCACCTCGAATTGTTCGGCTTTCACCAGGTCGGCCAGTTTTTTGGCTTGCCACAAATCGAACCGATGCCGCATGGGGAGGTCGAACAGTGGGCATTGGTCGGCGGCGCGTGCTTCGGCAAACTTACCAGGCTTCACACAAACGAAGCTGGCGTCGTATCCGAACTGCGGGAGGCACTTGCCGAGCAGGTCTTGAACCCGTTCAGCGCCGGAGTAGTGCTCGCCATTGATGACATGCACGATCTTGGCCAGACTGGTCGTAGCTTCCGACTTCGCCGGGGATGTAGCTTGTGGTGCTTCGGTTGGGATCGCCGCTTCGGACATGACAGGGCCTTTTGCGTTTGAGTGCTGTTTCTCAAACGTAGGTTTTGGCCATGCTACGGGTCGTCTTCAAATACATGGCGACTTGGGTTTGCCGTTCCAGGCATGCCGGTTGTAACGATTGTGCGCGGAACAAATCGATTAGCCGCCGCCAAGTCCAAACAGCTGGCCAATCTCCGGAAGTTTCGCATAGAACAGATAACCGCCGGCGATCAGCATCCCGAAACCGGACGTCCATAAACCAATATCCCACCAGATGCCAGGTCGCAGCCGAGGATCGATGCGCCGGTAACGATAGTAGAGAGCGGCGACCGAGAGCATCGGCAGCATGATGGCCTGCATCACACCACTGAGCAGCACCAACTGGGCAGGCTTGGGGATGAACGTATAGACCGTGAAGCAGAATAGCGGAAACGCGATGTTGAACACCGTGACCGTGTTGTGTAGCGCACGATCCGAGGGAGCAATGATCCCAAACAGGCGAACCCCATCCGCATCGACCCGGGCATGGCCGGCATTGGCGACGAAGAACGTGGAATAGAGAACGGCAAACGCCCCGAACAAAAACAACGTTGGTGCGACCGAACCGAAGACAGGTTCGTACATCACGCTGAGCGTGCGAATCAATTCGGCGCTCTCTGGGTTCATGCCGGTTCGGCCAAGGATGGCGGCACCCAGCAAATAGAACGCGATGGTTGCGAAGGTGTAGACGAGCATCGAGCCCCACGAGTCCCACTGCATGACCTTCAGCCAACCGGTGGCTCGGCGAGCCCAGCCTTCGCTTTCGTCTCGTTTGCCGGTGAAGCGAGCATACCCTTTTTCAACACACCAGTAGGGATAAGCAATCAGTTCGGCTGCGCCCACGCCAATGATGCCGAACGTGGCCAAGGCGGTGATCACGGGAGTTGTCCCCGCGATTGAAGCATCAGGCAGGCTGAAGCTGAGTCCTTTGAGAACCTCGCTGCCGGAGATGGCCCACTCAGGCGTGAACTGAAGCGCGCACAGATTGCCGATAGTGATCAGGGTGAACCCAGCTACCAGGACGGTCGAGAAGTTCTGGATGAAGTGGTACCGCCCCAGGTAAAGCAGCCCCGAAGTGACGACCGCGATGATTCCGGCCCAGATCTTGTCGTCGATGCTGACGATCGAGGACTTGATGCTCTCCATTTCATTTTGAGCATCCCGAATGCGAGTTTGGATGTGAGTCGCGGATGAATCATCACTTGCTTGGGTGAGATCGATTTGTTCTTTCTGTACCAGCCGGCGAAGACTCAGATACCGAGCGGATTGTTCGCCTTGCCCGGCTTCGAGCTGGGCGATGCGCGATTCGGCAGCCAGCTTCGCCTGGTTGTCGCCACGCTCGGCGGCGAGCCGAACCAAGGTTTCTTGGACTTGGATGTCGGCTTGCACCTTGGCGAATTCGTTGAAAGTACGCCCCTTTTCAGTAAGTGGGATGCTGATTTGCAGGGCCTGGCCAACGCTTCCGACAATACCGCCGAGTTGTGCCAGGCTGGCTAACGTCATCAGGAGCCAATAGACCATCAGCCAGTTTATTCGGTAGGGTTTGCCCCAGGCCTGGAAGGAGATCGCGGGGCCGGGGATTTCATTCAAGCCATCGAGGGCCGTCTTTCCCGACGTGATGGTGTACCGGCCGAACTCAACCTGGACGAAGACCTTGATCACGCACCCCAGGATGATCAGCCACAGCAGCGCGAAGCCTGCTTCGGCTCCGGTTTTGGTAGTGGCGATCAGTTCCCCGGAGCCGACAATAGAGCCAGCCACGATCAGCCCAGGCCCTAGCCAGGAGAGCGTGGAAAAGAACGAAGTGGGGGGCTCGACGGTGGTGATGATGTCGTCGATCGGGTTTTCGTCCGACGCGGCGCTAGGGGGTTGGGATGCATCGCTCATGAGGGGCAAACGAGGTGAGGGGATGGAGTGCCAGGGGATGATGGAAGAGTCGGGGTACAAACTACCCCATTTTGACAGGCTTGAAAAGAAGTTGCCGTCTCTGGCAGCGGCGTCCGTGCGAAGCAATGCAACGGTCGCCGGCAATCGGTAGGATTAGGAAATCAGAGAACTGGATGCTCGGTGCTATTGCGACTGGTCGTAGTAGATCACTTCTTCTTCTTCGATGATCTGCTCGGAAGGAGCCGTTTCGGTCACGACCGATTCAGACGAGTAGGGCGAGAATGCCGAGCCAGCGCGGTGCCCACTCATTTGCGCTTCGTCGTATGCTGCGTACGAGTAGTCAAACGGATGACTGCACATCGTGCATCCGACGTTACTCATCAGAACAACACAGGCGAGGAGTGTAAGCAACTTTTTCATGGCATCGCAGCCTTGCTAGGTGGTAGCTGATCGTCACAGTGAATCGGTTCAAATTCATCTTCGACCGAACCGGCTTGGTAAATTGAGTTGAATTTGACGATTACTCCGATTTTGCGGCCGTGCTCCGCTAGCAAGAAAAAGGGACGTCAGTGCGTCCCACTGCGAGTCATGTATCGATCCGATCAATTTAGGCGATCAGCTTATTGCGCTGGGCCATACGCTGGCGAATGGGGGGCTGTGCGTCGATGATCCGCACGACATCTTGCCACTGAAGCGTTTCGGCACCGAAGGCATCGACAATTGCTAGCAGTTCTTCCCAGTCTTCGTCGTTGGCGACCGAGAAACGCAGGTCACTGCGATTGAGGCAATCGGGAACGGGAATCATTTCCAGCGAGAACAGTTCCGGATAGTTCAGAAACGAACGGTCGATGCGATAGGCATCCGCGGTGGACTTCACTTCACGGTTGGCCTTGGCGAGTGCCGCGCTGCGAATCCATTCCGAGAATAGCCCAATCGTCGATTGGGAAGCTGGGCAACCATCTTCCAAACAGTAACCAACGTAGTCTTTGTCCCCATGCAATTGCGCGGTGACCAGGAGTCGGTCGATCAGCACGGGATCGCAGAACGGCGTTTCCAGCGGGACACGCACGATCGAGTCGGAAGGATACTTCTTGGCGGCATCGGCAAGCCGTGCCAGCGGCGTTTCCTTCTTGCTCAGGTGACACGGAATGTCGAGTGGAATGAGGGAAACCAAGTCGCGATATTGCGGCTGGTCAGGCATGACCACGACGATTCCTTCGATCAATTCCGCTTCGGAAATACGACGAACCAGCCATTCAATGAGGGGAGTTGAATTCAGCTTGCGAGCGGCCAGTTTGCTGGGCAGAAGACTGGAATCTTGAGAAGATCCAGGCGCCAACACGATTTCGTCGTCGATCTGGACGATGGCGAGATTTTTCATCGCGTCAATCCTTTTTAGCGGGGGAAGCAGTGTCCGACACTGTGCATGATGGGGGACGCACCCACTCAGTGTATAGGGGGGCTCGCATTTTCGTCAATCTTCTTCTGCGAGACTTTGATGTCTCGACGCATCGCCGAATGTTGATCACGTCGGAAGTCGAAGATCAAGTTGCTCGTAAATACGTCGATCGTGCAATGAATCGGCGACGAACTGGGCACCGTCAAACGCATGCTCGCGACTGTGGTCGCCAGGCACGGCGATGGCATAGGTGCCGGCATCGATGGCGGCTTTGCAACCGGTTTGGCTGTCTTCAAAAACCACGATTTCGCCAGGTGAAAGGCCAAGGCGATCGGCTGCGGTTAAGTAGATCTCAGGATGGGGCTTACCATGTTCGACGTTATCGCCACCAATCACAAATTGAAGTTCTGGTGTGATGTTAAAACGTCCGAGCAGGTCGATCGCCGTATCTCGCTGCGCACTGGTACATACGGCGACAGGGTATTTGGCTTCCAGAATCGATTTGAATAGCTCCGTGAAACCAGGCATCAATCCCAGGGATGTTTCCAGGATGTCCCCGAAGATCTCCTCGGACTCTTGATGGAGCGTCTCGATCGAGTCGGCCAAATCGTGCCAGTCGATCATGACTTTAAACGCCTTCGGGGCCGGCCGACCCATCATGGCATCGGTCAATTCCTTGGTCAGTGAGTGTCCGCGGCGGCGAAGGATTTCGGTGGAAACCTGGGGGTAGAGCATCTCGGTGTTCAAGATGGTCCCATCCATGTCGAATACGACCGCTTTCAATTCAGGCATGTTACGTAGCTTGTTAGGGATCGTGCTAAGGAGTTGCGACGGTTAGTATCTGGACCTTCCGTTTTCGCATCTTCGCCGCGAACACCCAAGAGGGGGCCACGTTGCCAAGTCCGCATTGGGGATGATATACTAAATACCTTCATCCGGGATCGCCGACAAATGGCGTATTTGGGATTGCCAGGGGATGTGGCGAAACTGGCAGACGCGCTAGATTTAGGATCTAGTTCCGCAAGGAGTGCAGGTTCGATTCCTGTCATCCCCACTTTTTCTTTCGCATCGTACGCAGTTTATCAGTAACTGCTCACCACTCACCAGAGTGGATTCCTGATGTGGTACTCTTGCGTTACCCGTGAATATAAATGGGATACGCGCGCCTAAATCGTCACTCGGGTGCCCCCTGCAAATTGTCATATGAGGTCACCCGAAAGAGTGAATCGCTATGATAAATAGGGCACTTATTGTACTGTCATTCGCAAAAAACGTTGCAACTCTATAACAGGCGGGTGGTCGATGTAGCAGTTCTCGATATATTCAGGGATTACACTTTGTCTGCCAGCGAGCGCCACGGCGATTGCGCCATGATGGGTTATCTGCGACACTGAGGCAATGGCGGTCAGGCGATTTTGTGACGGAGGTTGTCGCGGCCTGATCCGGTGTTCTCAGGTGCCTTTCTCATGTCGTCACGTTCGCCTGTTTCCCTTCAAGAGTGCTTTGCCGATCTGACCGATCCGCGGACTCGCAAGGTGACTTATCCGTTAACGAATATCGTGACCATCGCGCTGTGTGCGGTGATGAGTGGGGCGGATGATTTTGTGGCTATCGCCGACTGGGCCGAGATGAAGAAGGAGTGGCTGGGTAAGTTCCTTGATTTGAGTTCCGGCATCCCTTCGCACGATCGCTTTAATGCGATCTTGGCTTCGCTGAATCCGGCTGAGTTTGAGAAGTGTTTGCTGACTTGGATCACCGCCTTACACGAAATCACCGACGGGCAGATCATCGCGATTGACGGCAAGACGCTGCGGCGGAGTTTCGACAAGGCCAGCAGCAAGGCGGCCATTCACATGGTCAGTGCCTGGGCGACTGCCAATCATGTGAGTCTCGGCCAGGTAGTAACCGACGCGAAGAGCAACGAGATCACCGCCATTCCCAAACTGCTTGAAATCGTCGAGGTTTCCGGCAGTTTAGTGACGATTGACGCTCAAGGTTGCCAACAGGACATCGCTCAGAAGATCGTCGACCAGGGAGCCGATTATTGCCTGGCCGTGAAGCGCAATCAGCCGACCCTCCACGATTCGATCGAAGATTTTTTTGTCGCGCAGCAGGAAAGCAATTTCAAGCGAGCCAAAGTACACCGTCACGAAACGCACGAGAAAGGGCATGGTCGCGAGGAGTCGCGTTCCTATTATATCTGCCCTGTGAACGACGAGATCATCACACGAGATCGTTGGTCGAACTTGAGGGCGATCGGGATGACGATCAATATCGTGAAGCAAGGCGGGAACGAGACGAGCGAGGTGCGATACTATATCCTGAGCAAGTACCTTTCCGGCAAGCGTTTCGCCGAGGCCGTTCGCGGTCATTGGGGCATTGAAAACAGCCTGCACTGGCAACTGGACGTGACGTTCGGTGAAGATCAATCTCGCATCCGCAAAGGGCACGCCGACGCCAACTTTAGCCTGCTACGAAGGACGAGCCTGAGCCTGCTGAAGAACAACAAGACAGCCAAGGTCGGCGTGAAGAACAAACGATTAAAATGCGGCTGGGGCGATGACTACCGCATGGAAGTCCTGCTGGGACGGTGAGTTATGGTGCAATCGCCGTGCAGCGAGCGCAAGGGCAAAGTAAAGTCCAGAAAGTCTCTAGGCTGGACGCCCATTGCGGGATGACTGCATTCTTGATAGACGCAAGTCGACGATCTTTAGATATGTGTCTAGACTATGACTGGGCCTTGGGCGAGGCATTTTAGAAACGTGTTCGATTGTTGTATTGAAAGAAAAAGTACTAAGCATGGCAAAACGAGCTACCAACAAACCATCTAAAGCTGATGCAATTCGAAGTTACCAGCAGGATAATCCTGAAGCTTCACCCACCGTTGTAGCAGAAGCTTTGAAGAAGGCTGGCTACAAGGATGTAACGCCGCAGTACGTCAGCACCATTAAGTCGATGGATAAGAGAAAAGCCAACGGTCCAATGAAGACTGGCAAGATCACCGCCGAAGATTTGATGTCGGCAAAGGAATTCGTGGATTCAATCGGCGGCGTCGGCCGAGCGAAACAGGCCATGGAAATGCTAAGCAAGTTGACGCACTAGGATGCTAAGTGTCCTCTTGGCAGGTGATCTATCTGCGAATTAATGCTTGAACACGCGGGCTGGGATCCGTTGCCATGTCCGCTTTCAAGCGTCTTAACAGCCGCGGGTCCGTCGATGTCAAGAGCGCGGCTGCGGCGTTGTATCTTACCCCCTCGTCCGGGTCTTTGGTCATGTAGTAAAGCCACTGAGTTCGATCTGACCTGGCCAAGAGCGGAAGTTCGCGAACCAGTTGCAGTCGCTGCGCTACATCGGGGTGGGTAAGTCGGGTTGCGAGTTCTAGATCATCAGCGTTGAAGTTTCGCGCTATGAGCGTTTCGCGGGCATGCTTTACCATGCGCGTATTCTGTAGATGTAACTTCCACATAATCTCGAGTGACGTAAGATGGCTGAAGTCGGGAAGGGGATCGCTGGCGTGGAGGCCTGGGGGAAGTTGCTTAGGCTGTTCAGCCAAAGTAGGTAGTTTTAGCGGTTTGTCGATTGTGACTCGGCGATTGGCAGGAAGCACTTCTGTGTCGTCGTAGACGATTTCCTGCTTGGGCGGTTGAGCGGCTACTTTCCTCTGAGCATCACCAGGGATCGATTGCTGCTTCCACGGTAGCCCGCCACTGAGATCGATGTCCCCCACCCGATCGATCTTAGGAGGGTTCTCCAATGTGGCGTCGCTGGGTTGTTCGCTGCGTAGGTAGTTCTGCATCATTTGATCGCTGGCCGCCAGATCGACCGAGGTTGCCGATGGCCTGCTGTCGCGAATCACATCTTCCAGCACGATGAGAAAGGGACCTTGCTTGGCGGAGAAAGTTCCCAGGTCCCAGTTGGACATCTGACTCGCCATGAGATGTACGCGGCTGCGAGTTTGTTGTGGGTAGTTGGGTAGCTCCTCTTTTAGTGCTTGAGCCAAACGGTAAGCCTGGTCGGCGATCGCCAATCCGGGTTCCCCTTGAAGCTGATCAATCCTGGATTGCATTTGGTTTGCTGCTTCCAGGGCAACGATCGCGCGATCAGAAGCCATCCAGCGAGCAAGATCTTGGTAGGGAGTCGACGAATGGCGTAGCGAGTATTCCATTCTCTCAGCGATCTCCGACTCTGGAGCCGTCAGCAAGAGCGTATCGATACGCCCAGGCAGCCAATACCACATGGCCATTGCGCTAAACCCGACTGCCAGCAACAGCAGCAGGCACAACAGGATCGCCGTGGTTCTGATCGGTCGAATGTGGCTTTCTTTTGGGTGCTGCATCGATTGAATTCGGGATAGGACCGCTCGTTCGAACTTGCATTGCCGAGAAACGGCAAGTGCTAGCAAACGGTTCGATTTAGGAATCTGAGAATGATTGTGGCGATCATAGCGATTCAACCGATTTAAGGGTAAGGCCATCTCAGCCATCGCGAAGCCTAGGGGGAATGCTTGCATGCCGATTTTCCGAAATACAGCCACTCCAACTTGTCTTCTCGGTTCGATTTTGCGCTCGTGGACCTACATGACAGGAGCAGTCCTGGTAATCGGATTGCTCCAAGTTTCAGCGGTAAACGCGCAGCAGTCAGACGCAGAGTTAGTCAGTTTCAGTCGCGAAGAGAAGCAGGATGCATTGCGTCAGATTCCTTTCGCGCAGATGCGACCCCAGGATCAGAATCGCGTCTCTGAGGTGGTAAAGGATCCGAGTATCTTTCGACGACTGCCTGTGCAGGTCATCGATTGCGATCCCGAAATCTACGCATTCCTGGTTAGCTATCCCGAAGTGGTCGTCAACATCTGGGAGTTGATGGGAATTACCAACGTCCACGTCCAGCGGCTAAGCCCAACTTCTTTTCATGCCAATGATGGCGCCGGCACTGTGAGCAACGTGGATATCGTTTATGCCGATGGCGAAACGAACATCTTCTTCGCCGAAGGATATTACGAAGGACCGCTGGCTCCGACGAAAATCTTGGCCAACTGCGTGCTGGTGCTTCAGTCAGGCTATACCAAAGCGACCGAGGGGCAGTCGTTCGTTTCGAATCGCCTGGATGTCTTCGTCAAATTCGAGAGCCGCGGCGCCGACTTTCTGGCCCGCACGCTGCATCCGCTGATTGGCAAGACGGCCGACTACAACTTCGCAGAGACGTCTTCTTTCATCGGGAAGATTTCCCAGAACGCTGAAGACAACGTAATCGGGATGCACAACCTGGTCTCTCGCTTGCAGAAGGTCGATCCTACGATTCGCAAGCAGTTTGGCGATGTGGTGACGCGGGTATACCAACGCAAGGTTGTCGCCGAACGCGGCATCCAGCAGCAATTTACGAAGACGCCTGACGAAGAACCGCTTCCGCTTGCGGCTGCCCCTGTACAAGAGCCTGCACTGTTGCCGCAACAGCCAGAGCAACTTGCGATGCGTCCCCTGGAACCGGTGGTCACTCAGGATGCGATGGAAGACGCCTCTTCCAACTCTTTGGGATTGGTTCCCCGGAAGCGCTTTGCGGAACTGCGTCGCTAGTTCGACTCGTTCGAAGAGGACGCCGCGGATCCGTTGTTCGCGAATCGTGTAATCGCGATATTTTTAAGTTCTCGCAGGTCGAGCTTACCGGTGCCGAGAATCGGAATCTTCTCCACTTCCATGAAACTGTCGGTGGATGGAATGAACAGGTTGGGTAGGCCAGCCTGCTTCAGTCGCTGACAGATATCCTCCGGCGTGAGCGGCAGCGGCGTGTGAACAACCACGATGCGTTCCCCCTTGGTGGGATGCTCGACGGCCGTTACCGCGACTGCCAGTTCTTCACTTTCGTGCGGGCCGAGAATCTGCTCGATCGCTTCCTCGATCCGAACGTGAGGGATCATTTCGCCGCCGATCTTCGAGAAGCGGCTTACCCGGCCGGTGATCTTCAAAAAGCCATCTTCGTCGATCAGCGCCACGTCGCCTGTCTTGTACCAGCCGTCCTTGAGAACCTCGGCCGTTTCCGTGGGTTGATCCAGGTAACCTTTCATGACATTGGGACCGGTGATGTAGAGCATGCCTGGCTCGCTGACTCCTTTGGCTTCGCCTGTGTCGAGATCGATGATCTTGGCCGCGACGTTGGGAATCGGTCGCCCCACGGTTCCTTCCTTGCGATCGATCTGGAAGTTGTCGATCGAGCGGGCAGGGGGGATGTTCACGGAAACCAACGGCGAAAGCTCGGTGGCACCGTACCCTTCAACCGGGCGAACCCCAAACTTCTGCTCGAACGATTCGCATAGATCCACCGGCAGCTTTTCAGCACCGGCGACCACGATTTCCAGTGTCGCGAAATCGTCTTTGTCGACACGGCGCAGGTAGCTGCGAAGGAACGTAGGAGTCGCCAAGATGACCGTACCGCGGTGCTTCTTGGTCAGATTGCCGATTACTTTGGGTTCCAGTGGACTGAAGTGGT
This sequence comes from Bremerella volcania, assembly GCF_007748115.1. Lineage (NCBI taxonomy): Bacteria > Pseudomonadati > Planctomycetota > Planctomycetia > Pirellulales > Pirellulaceae > Bremerella > Bremerella volcania. Next base: position 4,890,917 of record NZ_CP036289.1, on the reverse strand, counting down.
ACGCCGACTTCACATCGATGCCGAACAGTGTCCACAGCGTGACCGTGTAGCCAAACGAATGGAAGAAGGGAAGGATCCCGATGATTACGTCCTGGCGATTCAGATGTACCATCTGCTGGATGGCCTGAACGTTGGACGAGATGTTCGCATGGGTCAGTTGTACCCCCTTGGGAACTCCAGTCGAGCCTGAGGTGAAGATGATGGTGAGCGTGTCGTCCGGACGAATCTTATTCAGCCCATACGTGCGATCGAGCAGCCAACTGGGAAGGACGAACGACGTGAACGCGCAGCTCACCTTGTCCCAGAGGGTCGGCTTGTCTTTGAGGTCCTCAAGGTAGACTATCTTGCAATCGAGGTCCCACTCGAACTTTTCCATGAACCGGCGGCTGGTCAGCACCGACTTGATCCCGCACTTGTGGATGCAGTGATTCATCACTTCGTTGCTGGTCGTGTAGTTCAAATTCACCGCGATGCGGCGATCGAGGGCCAAGGCGCCGTTGACCGCGGCCGCGGCGACCGACGGAGGAAGCAGTACCCCGACGTATTGTTCCTCGTTACGCGACTTCAGGATGTGCCGCTTGAGGAGACGTCGGAGTACCAGGATGCGCGTCAGGAAGATGCCGCCGGTCAAGTCAACGCCGGTCGAGTCGGCCACCTTGGACAAAAAGAGCCGACGTTTGCAGACTCGAAGGAGTGTTTTCGCTGGGGGTATCACACGCTCAACTCGTCGCTCGAAGGCGATCGCTCCTAACTGCTGGACGGCTTGGCGAATGACGTGGATGCCATATGGCGGTGCGATGGGTTCGCCGAAGTGAATGGAGATGGGAGTTTGCCAACTGCGAGGAATTTTCCAGAAGAACTTGCCTTCGCTGAAGGTGAAAATGCTTCCCCAAAGTTCGTCGATGAAGACTGGTACGACCGGAGCGGAAGTCCCTTCGACCATCTTCAAGAGTCCTGGCTTGAAGCCTTGGATTTGACCGCTGCGGGTAATGCCCCCCTCGGCGAATACGCAAACCAGCTCTCCATTTTCGATGGCTTCCCGGCCTCTTTGCAGCGCCTTCTGGATCCCTTTGGGGCCTTTGTCGATAAGGATCGCGCCGTGGTATTCGACAAAACGACGGAACCATTCGCTCTTGAAGTTCCCACCCCACACCAACATGCGGACCGGCCGACTACTGGTGAGCATCAGTAGCACGCCGTCGAGCCACGAAACGTGATTCGAGACCAGCAGCGCGCCACCCTCTGCTGGCAAATTCTCTCGATCATGAACCCGAATGCGGTAGAACGTTTCGCTGGCCAGCCATACAAGGAAGCGGAGCGAGTTCTGCGGAAGCAGGTACAGGATGTAAAACAGAATGGGAATGGTCACGACACCACATAAGAAGAAGATCTGACGCGAACTCAACAGCGGCAAGTTGGTCGCTTGAAAGTAAATCTCCGCGACCAGTTGCTTGTAGTCGGGGTACTTGTCGATCACTTCGCTACGATCGATGGGGTTCTGATCGGTGAACGCTTGATGCAACTGCGTCATCAAGAGTGAAGCGAACGCGTACGTTTGCTCATCTTCATTGGAAGTCATCGACTTGGCGATGTCCAGCGGCGAATCGTACGGCTTGCCGGCGACGATATTGGCTCTTAGTTCGTCTGACTTCTGCGTGACTTGCTTCGAGAACTCAGGCGAGATCTCCAGTTCGGCAACTTGATCGACGTTATTGACGTCCCCCTCGTATACCGGAGTTCGCAAGACCGAGAACACCACCGAGACAATCAGGATGCCGCCGAAGGTTAGAAAGTTGGTGGCGGCCAGGATCGTGCCGCGTTTCTCCGCAGGCGCGCGGTGCTGCAGGAAAGATGCCAGCGGCACTTCAAATAGGCCGGCCGATAACCCCATGAAAAAAAGCAGAAAGCTGGCCACGAAGAAGACGAAGTTCCAGTTCCCATCGGCACCGACAATCGGAGAAGGGCAGAGGAATAGAAGAAACGAGCAGATGGCCAGGCCCGTTGCACCAAGCGGGAGAATCCCCATCTCAACGTGACCTTGCGACCAGTAGCCTGCCAAGATACAGCCCACGGCCGTTCCCACGACCAGAACGGCAAGCAGCGGCCCGACATCGGCCTGTGTGGTCGTGCCGCTTTCGGCCGCGAACTGGTCGATATTCAACTGGGCCAGCGCCGCTAACGTCCAGAAGAAGGCACTACCCATAGCCACGTAAAAGATGGCCTTGTTAACGCGTAGTGCTTTGAGATCCTTGATCACGCTGCGGAATGGATTCCAGGGGAACTTCAAGTCTGGCTGGTTGATTGGCAGGTTCTGTATCCACAAGCTGGTCACGATGCCAACGGCGGCAAAACCAACCATGATCAGCCCAGCGAGCCAGAGATTGGTTTCTCCCTGGTGCGTCCAGTCACTAAGTAAGTTCCCCACGACGGTTCCCAATGCGGTGGCGACCACGGTGGCAAGTCCAATGATCCCATTTGCTGAGGAAATATGCTTCGTTTTGAGGATTTCGGGGATCGCACCTAGCTTGGCCGGCCCATACATGGCGCTTTGTGCGCCGAGAAAGAAGACCACGCTGAACAGCCAGAAAAGCTGACCGCTCCAGGCAAGCATGATTCCCAGCATCATGATCACAATTTCTGCGATTTTGCAGGCAACAATGACGCTTCGTTTACTGTAGCGATCGGCGAAGAAAGCCGCATGGGGTGCGAAAATCAGGTAAGGAGCAACCATGCACGCGGTGCCAGCCATCAGGATGGTACCTACATGTTCCGGTTGCTGTTCTTTACCGATGCCAATGGCGAACCAACGGAAAATGTTGTCGTTCGCGGCACCGAAGAATTGCGTCAACACCAATCCAATGAAGCTCACCGACGACAGGTTATTCAGTTCGTCGTCGTGCTCTCGGATGGTGGGCTCATGGACGCCAGGGGCCATACATCTATTCCACGCGATGATTGCGATGCTTGCAATTCCGTAAGACTAGCCGATTTGGGGCGTTTCACCAACGCCACAAGTCAGCTGTCGGCCTCATTTGCCGACGCTTTCTTCGCGTATTTTCCACGCTCGCAAGACAAGCGTGGATAAGATTTTCCGATTTTTACCCACTGGAATTGAGATCGACGGGAACTAGGTCTGTAGATTGGCGTCGACCAGCCGTCGCATGGTTTCCTGCAGTTGCTCTGGCAGAAATGGCTTGACCATGAAGTCTTGAGCCCCTTTTCGTACCGATTCGGCAACTAGCGAGGTTTGATTTAACGCACTTACCATGACGATTTTGGCATCGGGGTCATAGTTGATGATTTGTTCCAGCCCGAAAATACCGTCATGTTCTGGCATGACGATATCCATAGTTACGACATCCGGTTGCAACTCTTGGTACTTTTCGAGAGCTTCTTTGCCATTTTGCGCCTCAGCGGCCAGTTCCCAGCCGTCTTCGCTCAGCGAGTCGATGACAAGTTTGCGCATCAACATCGAATCATCACAAACAAGCACTCGGCCACGTGAAGGATTAGATGTGCTCATAATTCTCTGCTTAAATATCGAACATGATTACCTACGCAGGAGTGTGTCCCTGACGTTCCTTACATGGATAGGTTAAGGATCAGAATCATGTGAGGGGTGAAGCGATGGAATTGCAACTCTTCCAGCATACGCCGCCGACTTCTCGGCATATCCGATACGTTCGCTACCGCATGACCAATCCTTACAGGAGAGAAGATCCTTGACTTGAAGGATTCGCTTAGGCTGGCGACACCATTGTCTCGAAGAATGGATTAACGGACCTTTCAGTCCGTACTCCTTTATGCATCCAGTTTTCAGCGATTTAGCGGAGCTAACCGTGGAAATCAATCGCAATCAATATTTCATGATCGGCGTTGTGCTGCTCGCCTTGGGCGTTCAATTTCGCCTGGTCGACTCGGTTACCCTGACGCAGGAAGCGAGTCAGTTTCTTTCCAAGCAGTTTAGCTCGAAGAAGGCCGAACCTAGCGACGTACCAGCCGCCTTCGTCGCGGCTGCGGAAGACTCTAATATCGTCTCGGCCAAAAAGACGATCAAGCCGCCGCAATGGCTAGGCTGGGCACTCATTTCGATGGGGGCCGTGCTGGTGCTGCACAGCCTGGCAATGCCGAAACCTGGTTAACCACCAGGTCGAACGTTCAGAAATCTGAGCCAAGATCAAACGACGAACGAACCAAGTTCACGATTGATGATGATGTCGCGGGCAATTATTTCGTATTTAGCGAGTTCGAGTTACTGAGATAGCGCTAGATGTCACGCGTGCAGCCAGGAATCTAACGCCCACATCGCTCTGAATTTTGACGTAGATGGGGAGATCTTTGTCGCTGTCGGCAACACGATTTTTTCGTGCAATCGCACAACAGGATTCATGAAATCGTAATGGTTCTTTGATGCCTTCAGAATCGGTACAAGCGATACTTTATTTGATCGAAAATTTGTTAAACTAGCTAATCACTCGTAGCTAAATCCTTACGATATCCGAATATATTAACGTTAGTTCACTGATTTCTCCAATAAAACATTGGGACAGAGAAAGCTGTGATGGCTAATGCCTTCGTTTACCCAGCTTGGGGCCTTCAAGACACTTTCCCATCAACTACAACTTTACGAATTTCCTGAATGCGAAAAGTCCGGAGCGCTCGAGGCGTTTCTCTACGTCCGCGCTCGAATCGAGGACTTGAAAAACAACGCAGATCTTCAAGCGTCGTACCATCAGGAAGGGGTAGGGCGATTCGAAGACGAGTTTCACTTTGTGGATCTTGTGCTGGAACGTTTGCGTACGTTCATTGATCTGAAACGCCCATTGCAACCGGTTGAAATGGCCTCGGCGATGTCGGCGCTCCAGTTTCTCGCGCGTCGACTAATGATCCCCTACGAAGACTGGGATTTCGATCACAGCGGGGCACCCGACTTGGCGGACCTGCTTGTGGGACGTGCACGCCCCCACGCTTACACGGGAAGCGGGCCGATTTCCCAGCAGCTGAGTTCTACATGCCGTTTGACATAAATAGAGACCTTCCCAGCGGGAAGTCTACGAGCTGAGAAGGTCCCCAAATTGGCATCACTCGCGGCCCAATCGGCTTCTAAGAAACCACCTGGATCGATGTGCTTAAAGGACCCAGGGGCAAGGCAACCTCGACGATGATCGTTTCTGTCCCACGTTCGTCTCGGGGAAGCCGGGCCGGCCGCCTTGTGCGGCCGGCCTACTTTTTCCTGGAATGCCACATGAAGCAACCGCAAGGTTTGCTATTGTCTGGAATCGCAAGAAGAGTGATTCCAGCTTGAAGGGATAAGTAGGTATCAGCCCCGTTCCACAAATTCCGACTGGCCTGACCGACAACGTCGTTAGAATGCTTAAATTCAGTGGACGTTCTTCTAGTCACCTAAGCCATCACTTGCTTAATGCAAGTACGAAATCGACTAGGGAGTGATATAGGGCGTGTATCGAGGGTTCTCATCCCCGTAGAATCGCGGATTGCCACGAAGGACATTCGCGTCGCGGATCGAACTGTAAGGTCGCAAGCGTACATCCTCCAGGCTGGCCGAAAAAGTTCCCTGGCCAGGAACGACCAACTTGATCACTAGCGTCCCCAGTGGCGAAACGCTGCCATCGGTTGCCGGAGAGATTGCCTGGTACGGCAGCCGTGCCACGCGTGAGTCATACCGCGGAAACGTTTGATCCAGCGGAATTCGCCAACTGCCAATCTTTACGAACTGTGCTCCCAAGCCATGCGGAACGCTTGAGAACGAGGCCTTCCGAAACGCGTAGAGCTCCGCCTCCAGGTGCCCTCGCGCCGCTGTTGGGAGCCCCTGCGAGTCCTCTGCGGTGAAGGTGACCTCCAGGCCATCAACGCTCGGATCGCTGTCCCAACTCTTAAAGGTCGCCCAAGACGAAACACTCGATACAGGGGCAGTCGTGGGACCGGCTTCCATTTGCTCCACTGCCACTTCGTTTTCTCGCGCGGTTGCCGACGGGCCGATGGCAATGACATCGACCGGACCTTCCTTGTGCCCTTCCACGCGTTGAACTTGCGTGATCAATGTTGCCAATTTCTCGAAGGAAGCAGGGAGTTCATTGATCGTGAGATGACGGATGGCCGTCCAGGAGATAGGACGGCTTAGTTCAATCGACCCCCGACTGGTCGTGAGATGAACGGTATGGAAGTCACTTTTAGGAGAGATCTTACCCCGGAATGTTCGTCCACTTGACGTCGTAAGCTCGACGATGGCCGAAGGATCGAGGTCTTGAGCAAAGACGTGCCCGGTTGCCAGGGTTAAGAAGCTACCCATGACAAACAGAAATGCGACAACAATCGGAGCGATCGAGATGGAAGTTATGGAGTCGTACATGGTTGCCTGCAGCTGGGCCAATTTTCAGTGGATGAGGTCCTCCTTTCCAACAGCAGCCGGAGTGCCAACCAGATCGGGTATGAATGGTTTGAAGATGTAAGTTGTTTAAATGTAATGGGTTGCAGTCATGGTGTAAGAAAGGTCGCTGGTTGCTTAGACGCGACGAAGACGTTTTTTCACAACACGATGATTTCGTAACGCAACGTCGCAATTTTCAAGCTAAACTTGGGCGGTTTTTTGCTGGATGGCGTTGATGACAAGAGATTTGCCGTGAAAAAAGTCCTACCGAGCCTGATGAGTGTCTTTTGCGTCGTATTGAGCTGCCTGGTGGCCCTGTCTCCACCGGAACGGGCCGCGTCCGCTGAAGAAAACGCGGCACCGTTAACCGACCGAATGAAGTCGGCTCAACAGCTTCAGGAAAAGATGAAACGGCTCCGAGAAGGGGCGGAAATCGTCGATTCCGAGGGGACTTTTGAATGGATCGGAGATCGGCTGAGCTTCGTTCAAGAGGACAAGAAAACCGTCCTGAAGATATTGGAAAACAGAATGATGGAGCGTGTCGTTCAGGCTCAAGAAACCTCGACCGGTGAGTTGGTCTGGGTCGTTTCCGGGACGGTAACCGAGTACCGCGGAGGCAATTTTCTGTTGATGAAGCACGCCGTGCTTACAGGGAAACGAGGCGATTAGGCCATCGAAAACATCTCAGCGAAGGTGATCTGGCAATTCTATTTGTCGTTGACAGCGCCTAAGTGGAAATTATCATAGGCTTTAGCGTTTGAGACGATTCTGGCGCTGAAGTGGCCTGTAAGATTCTCAGAATGCTCATTTTTCCTTTGTATTCGCGATTCACGTTACGTTAGAATTCTGCGAAGTCTTCAGGTAAAGGAATTGAAAGCAATGTCGGACCAAAAGCGCCTCAAAGTGACCGAGGTGGAGGACGTCGCCGTAGTCGAGTTCAAGGATCGTAAGATCCTGGATGACGTCCAAATACAAGAGATTGGGCAAGAATTTAACGACCTTGTCGAGGTTGATAAGAAGCGCAGCATTTTGCTGAACTTCTCCCATGTCGAATTCCTTTCGAGTTCGGCTTTGGGGAAGCTGATTAGCCTCGACAAGCAAGTCAAGCAGCAGGATGGGCATTTAAAGATGAGCAACATTCGCCCCGAGATTATGGAAGTATTTGCCATTACTCGGCTGAATAAGTTGTTTGATATTAAGGACGACGTTCCCGACGCATTGGCTGCCTTTCGTGGCTAATTGGGAGTCCCTGTTTTCCGTTAAGGGATTTTGTCGCTAAACTAGTGCTATCACCCGTCTTTCGACGAGGTGTCTAGCGGCCAGCAGACATCAGTCAGGAAGAAGGCGTTCCTGACTGGCTTTTCCCGTAACACTCCTCCCATTCGTGATTGCGCTTAGTTATGGGCGATGACAACAACTGGCTTTGGTCGAACAAGGAAACGATTCCTAGTGATACGGCCGAAGGACAGCGTCTCATTAAAGAATTGCTGACTCAACTCGAACTTGCCGAGTGGGCCATGCATGACAGCTTCGGTATCCACTTGGCAGCCGAAGAGGCCATCGTCAATGCAATCAAACACGGAAACAAACAGGATCCGAATAAGTCGGTTGAAGTTGACATACGCATAGGAAAAGAACGCGTCATGATCCACATTACCGATGAAGGCCCTGGCTTTAAGCCCGATAATGTGCCGGATCCAACGCTGGACGAAAACCTGGACGTCCCCTCTGGACGAGGCGTAATGCTGATCAAAGCTTACATGACCGAAGTCTCGTACAACGAAAAAGGCAACTCGGTCAAAATGGTCAAAAACCGCTCTAAGTAGCCTGGTAAACGTAGGTCTCTGACCCAGGACGAGAACCTTCGGCCAGGAAAATTGTCTTCTTCGATAGCACCGGAAATCTTTCTTGCCACCCCCTAGATAACTTTCACCGTAGGTGGCCTTGAAAGGGAAAAGGAAAAACGTAAACTTACCTGTTCCTCTGATCCCCTGTAGCTCAGTTGGTAGAGCAGGCGGCTGTTAACCGCCTTGTCGCAGGTTCGAGTCCTGCCGGGGGAGCTTTTCGTTTTTCTACGAGTCAAACCGACACAAGAGTTTACGCCCGACGCCGAGAGATCGGCCGCCGGGCGTTTTGCGTTTACGGCGTTTGTCCGCAAGGGTTTGCGCGAACTTCGCCGTCGGGCTCGTCGTCTCTCTTTCGAGAGATTCAAATGAGGGACCGAAGGAAACCCCCACGGTTCCCCTCGCGTCCCAAAATCTGGGGGCAAAACTCTCGGAATCTCTGATTAACAGACCCCCTAAAGTTAACAAACCGGTTCCCCTCGGCCACCGAACGGAACCGTCTATGGAAACCAACGATCATGTTCATGCCGTCGTCGCGCAATTGGGAGGAGATGAAGTACGAGTCAGCGGGTTGCTGGCCGTTGCCGATCAATGGAGGCGATGAATACGCGCTAGTCACAAAGATGGCGGCTTCGACGATCAAGGCGGCGTATCGGTCGTGCCCGGTGTCGCTCACCGTCGCGAGGGCTGAAACGCCGAAAGGCGTGGTGCTGGCGACGACGTTAAAGGTGGCAGACGACCCCGCCGCGCCACTCATGCTATCCGGCGTGCTCCGGCACGAGGAGGAGCAACTGGCAATCGAGAACATTCTGCGGACGGGAAAGACGCTCGTGATATTCTTCGATGAGTTGAGCCGACCCGTCGCCCGTGCCGAGTGCGACTTCACTGCGGCGGAACGCAATGAGGCTTCCGCAATGATCGATGCACCAGGTTCGCGGTACGCGGGGCCCTGGATTCCTCTGCTTTCAGACGTCCTCGACGAAGTTCAGGGTTTCGGCGACCCTCAGTTGGCTGTGCCCGCGAAGTACGCGCCGACGTTTGTCACGATTCCGTTGACGCTGTCCGGATTCGAGACCCAAGCCTCGACGACAATTGGAATGACGGATGTGCTCGATTTTCGGCTCGACGACCCAGATGAAGGCGGAGGCTTGGAGCAGTCAACGTGGCATCTGCTAGAGAACTTGTTTGAAGGGCGCATCATTCATTCGCCCCATGTGTGTGAAGCCAGCAAGCTGCGCGAACTGACCGACATTCTGACACATTGCGACGCCGGTATGTGTTTGTTTGAATCAAAGGTGGCGGCAATGCTCACCACCAGCCTGGATCGCTCAACTGAACGGCGCGAGAAGAGCGTTCAAAAGCAGATTGATAAAGGAATCGACCAGCTTGTTGGTGCGATGCGGAATCTGGGGCGGGGACTCCCGCTTGTTACGAAGGACGGTGTCGCGATCGAACTGCCATCGACGGTTGGGAACGTCCACCAAGGAGTCGTGATGGTGTCGGAAATGCTGCCCGGCTTGGATTGGGAAGGCATTGGGAAGCAACTCATCGATGCTTCGAAGCAATCAGGTGCGATGCTGCATGTTCTTGACTTGCGGGAGCTGCGAATGCTCGTTGGAGTAAGCAAGGATGATCCGATGCTGTTTGCAGGGCATTTGGCTTACCGCTTCGATGTCATGACGGAGCGGAACCACGCCATGCTACGAACCCGCCTTGATGGGCCGCCGATGCCTTGACTGTATGTTGACAGGCCGGTTTCGACGGCTCAGAAGCGGGACGGAAGACAGCATACTAATGCAGGCGTTAGACTATACCGACAATTAGTTCCAGGACTTTGCTTATGCCGCTACCCCAGCCACGCGCAGGACGAGTGCTGCGAATCAAAGAGCGTCCGCTTGAGTTTTCGTTTTGGCCGATGGAACGAACCACGCGCCGCTACGGTCTCGGCACGCGAGTATTTGCAACGGATGCGTGGACCGTAATCCGACGATCGGCGGAACGCAGGTGCATCGCTGCACACAGGAATGCCGCACTTGCCCTGCTCGAACAGGGCGAGGACTTCTATAGAGCCTCTGAATCTGGCGTCAAAGCTGCAAAGCCGCTGCTATTGTATTATTGCTTCATGAACCTTGCCAAAGCATTCGTCCTGACGTGTCAACAACGCCATGATGTGAACAACGCACAACATGGATTGGCTGAGAGGCTCGACCCGCCGCCGAACGATAGAGAACTCGTCAATGCATACCTCAATGCGTTCCAAACTGCACCAGCGGGACCGCTGCCACCCGCCGGCAACAACTTGAATAACTTCGACGAACTCCTATTGGCGATCAGCGGCAATGCCGTGCCCGCAAATCCCCATCGATATGATCTGCCGGTTTTGTTGCCTCAGATCGTTCCGGGCCATCGGCTTTGGGTTGAAGGGACGCGTGGTGACGATTCCGAACGATTCGTTTCTGTTGAAAAGATTGAGTTCTACCAAGAACCGGGACCGAAACACATTTGGCTCAGGCTATTCGTATTTGCCGATGACCTCCGACGCGTCGGAATTACGCATCAGGACTTGCTGAATCGCTCCCGAATAGGCGGTTTATTTCGGGAAGTCGCTTACAACGAGACAATTTCCGATCGATCCTTAGTTTGCCTTGAGCAACTCAACCCCGTCACTTACGGGCACCGTCCGTCCGACGAAGTACCGAACTTGGTCGCAGCAGTTCGGCACCTTCTGTGGCGCACCGTTCTTAGTACACCACCGTATCGAAAGCATTACCTGTACGCCGCACCACCCGCGGAACATCCCCAGGTGCTGCCACAAATCCTTTCGATCTATGCCATTACGTACTATCTCGGCTCGATCGTTCGGTATCGGCCCCATCACTTCGACCGCATCTTGGCTGACAACTTCGGCCCCTTTATTGAAGCCTTTTTGAACGATCAGCCCAAACAGTTTCTCTACTTAATGGCATCAGAGTTTGCTGAAAAAGAAGTGACCAAAGCAGCCATCGTGTAGCGTGCGGACAACCGGTTCGCGTGATCTCGCTTGGCCAACTTCGTCAATAGACGGACCAGTGGGGTAGGTTAACAGATAGAGCCTGTTAACCAATCTGTTCTCCCAGACAACGCGCCGGTCGCCAAGCGAAGGTCGTTGTGGGTAACTCCGACGGGAGATGACCCATGCGACCAAGCGACGACTCCTTTCTAACGGCCGACGAGCGTCGGGCCGAAGTGGCCAGCATCCTGGCCGCGGGCGTTCTACGCCTCTCCGCTCGTGCGCTATTGGCAACCGCGACAGCTACTCGCGGCCCTTCAGAAAACCAAGCGGAATCTGCCTCTTCATGCCTTGAGGTTTCGGACGAAACCGTGCTCAGTGTCCACAACGGTTAACGGTTTCGAGACCCCGAGAAAAGGAGAGATGCATGAAACTCAACATTGCAAAAGAAGTAGCCTCGCTTCAGCGGATGACTGTCCGTGAACTACGGCGGCGATACGCCGAAGTGTTCGGCGAGGAAACGCGGGCCGGCAACAAGGCCTGGCTCATCAAGCGAATCGCCTGGCGGTTGCAATCGCTGGCCGAGGGCGACATTTCGCAACGTGCCCGCCAACGTGCCGCTGAGTTGGCCAACGACGCCGACGTTCGGTTGTCACCCCCCAAGGCCACGCCGGCGTCGTCAGCGCCCCCGTCACGCACGAAGTCGACAGTGGTGACAACGGGTGACGATCGATTGCCGCCTCCCGGCACAACTATCACCCGCGAGTACAAGGGGCAAACGCTCCAGGTCAAGGTTCTGCCGAAGGGATTCGAGTTCGAGGGCGAGGTCTACAAGTCGCTCAGCGCGGTCGCCAGGGCGATCACGGGCCAGCACTGCAATGGCTACCACTTCTTCCGACTTCGAAAGGAGCAGGCCAAATGACAAATCGAACTCGCAAAACATCCCCGCCGACTGCAGCTCTCCGCTGCGCCATCTACACGCGCAAATCAACGGAAGAGGGGTTGGAGCAGGAATTTAACTCGCTCGATGCCCAACGCGAGTCGGGCGAGAACTACATCAAGTCGCAGGCGAGCGAAGGTTGGGAGTGCCTTCCTGACCAATACGACGACGGCGGGTTCTCCGGCGGCAATATGGAACGTCCGGCGCTGAAACGCCTGCTGGCGGATATCGAGGCGGGCAAGATCGACTGCGTCGTGGTTTACAAGGTCGACCGCCTCAGCCGTTCCCTCCTCGACTTCGCAAAGATGGTCGAGACGTTCGACAAGCACCAGGTATCGTTCGTCAGCGTAACGCAACTCATCAACACGTCCACATCGATGGGACGATTGATGCTCAACGTGTTATTGTCTTTCGCCCAGTTCGAACGGGAGATCATTTCCGAACGGACACGGGACAAGATCGCCGCCGCTCGCCGCAAAGGAAAGTGGTCGGGCGGCATGCCGCTGCTCGGCTACGACGTCGACCCTCGCGGCTCGAAGCTCATCGTAAACGAGGAGGAAGCGTCTCGCGTGCGGACGATATACGAACTGTACCTCGAACACCAATCGCTGATCGCAACGGTTCAGGAACTCGAAAAGCGGGGCTGGGTCAACAAGCTATGGATGACACGCAAGGGACACGAACGCGGCGGCAAGACCTTCACCAAGACGAGCCTGCATAAACTGCTCACCAATATCACCTACACCGGCAAGCTCAAGTACAAGGACGAAGTCCACGAAGGCGAGCATGCCGCGATCGTCAGCGGCGATCTCTGGCAACGCGTGCAGTTGGTTCTCGGACGCAACGGTCGTTCTGGCGGAGCCGCCGTGCGAAACAAGTTCGGAGCGTTGCTCAAAGGCATTCTGCGATGCGTCCCCTGCGGCTGCGCGATGTCGCCGAGCCACTCGACCAAGAACGGAACGAAACGCTATCGCTACTATGTTTGCACTTCCGCTCAAAAACGTGGCTGGCATTCATGCCCCTCCAAATCTATCCCGGCGGGTGAAATCGAGCGGTTCGTCGTCGAGCAGATCAAATGCATTGGCCTCGATCCAGCTCTCCTTCACGAGACCGTTGCCAACGCCCGGAATCAGGGCCAGTCACAGGTCGCGGCGCTCGAAGCCGAACGCCGTGGCCTGGAACGCGAACTGTCGCGCTGGAGCGACGAGATCCGCAAGCTACTCGAACAGATCGTTCCCGGTGAAGGCAACACACCGGCGACCGCTCGGCTTGCCGACCTGCAGGAACGGATTCGCGGCGCGGAACGACGGGCGACCGAGGTTCGGGAGCAGGTCATCGCACTAAGCCGCGACATCGTCGACGAGCGCGAGGTCGCTAAGGCGATGGCCGTGTTCGATCCGGTTTGGGAGTCGCTCACGCCGCGCGAACAGACTCGCATCGTTCAACTACTCGTCGAACGGGTCGACTACGACGGCACCACGGGCAAGGTCACGATTACGTTTCATCCGAGCGGAATCAAGACCCTGGCCGACGAACTCGCTGGGCGCGATACGGAGGACGCCGCATGACCAGGCCCATCACGATCGAATCACAGATCCATTTCGAGCGACGCGGGCGTGGTAGCCGCAAGGAAGTCCGCGAAGGCGACGCTCCCACGCCGCCTCTCCATTCCGGTCGTGTTCCGCGTGTGGCCCGTTTCATGGCGCTGGCGATCCGTTTCGACGATCTGATCCGCGCCGGCGAAGTCACCGACTACGCCGAACTAGCTCGTCTCGCCCACGTCACTCGCGCCCGAATCACGCAGATCATGAACCTGCGGATGCTGGCCCCTGACATCCAGGAGGCGCTCCTCTTCCTGCCCCGTGTGGAGAGCGGCCGCGACCCGATTCACCTCCGCCAATTGCAGTCAATTGCGCTGGTGCCGGACTGGCGAAAGCAGCGACGCCTGTGGGCGCAACTCGCTTCGCTAAAAGGTATTGCGACATGACGCAATGCCGATATGTGGTTTGCTGCTTGTGCTAATCGTACCCAACAGTTAACATCTAGGGGCTGTTTACTGTTTAGTGATCGTGTTCGCACCAGCATGCCGGAGTGGCGATGAATTGCTTCCAACTTATCAAGACCGTTTTGGACGAGGCCTACGCTGCCATTCCGGGCGACACCACAGCCAAAGACGCGGCGATCTCGGAGGCGCTGCGGCAGCTGTCGGCTGGCTACAAGAATCTCCTCGAAAAAGGTTGCCTTGACTACAGCGATCCCGCCCGACGGTTTGCCTACATCTTTAGGTACACCACGTCCCACGCGAACGTCGTTTATGAGCGGCTGTCAAGTTCGCGAAGGCTCAAAGAGCTGTTCGACCGTGACAAGGTAACCATCTCATGTGTCGGCGGCGGTCCAGGCAGCGACTTCCTTGGAGTTCTGAAGTACTGCCTTCGAATGGAAAAGCGTCCAGAGCTGAAGTGTCAGATTCTTGACCGCGATCCTGCATGGGGCGAGTCTTGGAGCGACGTCGACGACAAACTCGGACCGTCTTTTCGTATTTCCACGGTCTTCTTTCCGTTTGACGTAACCGATCCCGCAAAGTGGCGCACATTCAAGAAGCACTTCGCGGCAGACCTTTTCACGCTGATCTACTTCATGTCTGAGGTCTACGCGCTCCGCGACAAGGCCGAGGAGTACTTCGCAACGATGATGGATCAGATGAATGAAAATGCCTTGCTGCTCTATGTCGACAACAATGACAGTCGGTTTACCGGTTGGTTTGATGGCCTGGCCAAGGCCCACGGGCTCGAGGTCGTCAATTCAAGCGAGGGATGGGAACAGATGCCGAACCACGAAGACAAGTCGGACTTGCAGCCGTACCTCGACAAGTTCGGTCCGCCGAAGCTGAAAACGAACATTGCCTGTCGCTTGGCAAGGAAACCGGGATAGGCCATTCATGATCATTTCTGCCAGCTACAAGACGGACATCCCAACATTTTACGGCGAATGGTTTATGAACCGCCTGCGCGCGGGCTACTGCAAAATGGTGAATGCGTGGAATCGGAATCAGACGATTCGCGTTTCACTCGATCCGAAAGATGTGGATGGGTTTATCTTCTGGACAAAGAATATCGGTCCATTCGCCGACCATCTCAGTGAAATCGCCGACCGCGGCTACCCGTTCGTTATTCAGCACACGATCAACTCGTATCCGCGATCTCTCGAGTCGTCAGTTGTTGACGCGAATCGAACTGTCGAACACTTCCGCAGCTTGGCGGAAAAATACGGCCCGCGCACCTGTGTTTGGCGGTATGACACCATTGTCATTTCAACTGTGACGCCAGTTGAATTTCACCTGGAGAATTTCGCGTCACTCGCCTCGCAGTTGGCAGGGACGACTGACGAGGTGGTGATTTCTTTCGTACATCTTTACAAGAAAACTTTGGCAAACATGAATCGCTCCTCGCGAGAAGCGGGGTTCGAGTGGGAAGATCCGCCAGCGGAATCGAAACGTGAATTGGCAGCCAAGTTGGTTGAGGTCGCCAACGCGAACGGCATGAAACTTTCAATCTGCGGACAAAGAGACTTCCTCGTGCCGGGTGCCGAGGATGCGCGTTGCATTGATGTCGCTCGCCTTGAGGAGATCAGCGGCAAGCAGATTCTTGCGAAACAACAAGGAAGTCGTAAGGAATGTGGTTGCTTCGCATCGCGAGACATTGGGGATTACGATACGTGTCCGCACGGTTGCGTCTACTGCTATGCCGTGCTGCGGCGCGAACTGGCTCAGCGCCGCTACCGCGAGCATGATCCGATGTCCGAATTCCTATTTCCGCAGAATAATCAAAGTACCGATGCTGAAGATGTCGACCCGCAAGGACGACTGTTCGAGGACGACTAAGTTGAGGATCGGCGCATGACTTTATGGACTCAATCAGGTGTACCGCATAGAGGATGGCAGTGCGTAGACGTCATTGACCTTCGCCCGACTGGCCAATCCGTCGAAGACACAATGTACGCAGCGTGTGAGATGTGCGGCAACGAGCCAATTCGGTTTGTCCATGTCATGCAGCACGAGGCATACACAGAGCAGCTTGAAGTCGGTTGCATATGTGCTGAGAAAATGTCGGACGACTACGTTGGCCCACGACAACGCGAAACCGCCCTGAAAAACAAGGCGGCGCGAAAGGCCAAGTGGTTGTCTCGAAAGTGGCGTCGTTCGTCCAAGGGAAATGACTTCCTGAACGTCGAAGGGTTCAACTTGGTCGTGTTCCCAAATAAGTTTCAACCCGGAAAGTGGGGATACGGCATTGATGGCGACTTTTCACGAAAGGTGTTTGACAGTAAGGAGGAAGCGAAGCTTGCGCTCTTCGAGGAGTTTTGGGAATTGACCCAGACCTCGGACTGTTGATTCTGCCCAATACTGTCGTGCTCAGCGAAGATCATGTAAGATCACTGGATTGTGCGGTGTTTAGTTTACGGGAACAGCCTCGCGGCGTATCGATTTATCTCGATGCGGCCGTCCGTAGGTGGAAGCCATGCCCAACGAAGCCGATACTTGCCGACGATACGTTGTCCCGCGACTCCAAACCGCTGGGTGGGATAACGATCCGTACCGAATCAACGAGCAGGTGACATTCACCGACGGGCGAATCATCGTTGCCGGTCGGCGCAGTCGCCGGCGACCTGGAAAGCGGGCCGACTACATTCTCCGCTACCGCCCCGACTTTGCGATCGCGGTAGTTGAGGCCAAACCAACCTACGCCACGCCTGGCGAAGGCCTTCAGCAGGCCAAGGATTACGCCGAAATCCTCGGCCTCAAGTTCGCCTACGCCACGAACGGCCACGGCATCATCGAGTTCGACTACACAACCGGCTTAGAAAGGGAGATCGCCGCGTTCCCAACGCCCGAGGAGCTTTGGACGCGACTCACGACGGATCAGTCCCTTACGACCGACGCTGCCGAGCGAGTGCTTTCGCCCACGTATCATCTGAGTGGCAAGTCGCCCCGCTACTACCAGGAAATCGCCATCAACCGCGCTGTGCAGGCCGTGGCGCAGGGCGATCCGCGTATCCTACTCACGATGGCGACGGGTACGGGCAAGACGGTCGTGGCGTTTCAGATCTGTTGGAAGCTCTGGAACTCTCGCTGGAACCGCACGGGCGAGCACCGCCGACCTCGCATTCTGTTCCTCGCCGACCGCAACATCCTCGTCGACGATCCGATGGCAAAGGACTTTGCGCCGTTTGGCGACGCGCGTTGGAAGATCGCGGGCGGCCGCGCAGTGCAAAGCAGGGAAATGTACTTCGCCATCTACCAGTCGATTGCACGCGACGCGAATCGGCCAGGCCTCTACCGTGAGTTCGCGCCCGATTTCTTCGATCTGATTGTTGTGGACGAATGTCACCGAGGCAGCGCACGCGATGACAGCAACTGGCGGGAGATATTGGATTACTTCCAGCCCGCAATCCAGATCGGCATGACCGCGACGCCACGCCGCGAAGACAATGCGGACACCTACGACTACTTCGGCGATTCGATTTACACGTACAGCCTGCGGCAAGGGATCGACGACGGGTTTCTCGCTCCTTATCGCGTCCACCGCGTCGTGACAACCTGGGACGCTGCGGGTTGGCGGCCGAGCCAGGGCGATCTGGATCGTTACGGCCGTCAGATCCCCGATGGGGAATACCACACCGGCGAATTCGAACGAATCGTTTCTCTGCGGGCCAGGACCGAAGCTGTCGCGCACCATCTGACCGAGTACATGCGTCGAACCGATCGGTTCGCCAAGACAATTGTGTTCTGCGTTGACCAGGAACACGCCGACGAAATGCGGCGGTCGCTGAACAATCTCAACGCCGATCTCGTCCGCGACAATCCCGATTACGTCTGCCGCGTCACGTCGGACGAGGGTGACATTGGCCGCGGTCACCTCAGCAACTTTCAGGACCTGGAGCGGCGCACGCCGGTGATCCTTACCACGTCACAGCTCCTGACCACCGGCGTGGACGCGCCGACCGTGCAAAACATTGTGTTGCTGCGGGTCATCAACTCGATGACCGAATTCAAGCAGA
Organism: Bremerella volcania; assembly: GCF_007748115.1. Lineage (NCBI taxonomy): Bacteria > Pseudomonadati > Planctomycetota > Planctomycetia > Pirellulales > Pirellulaceae > Bremerella > Bremerella volcania. The sequence continues at coordinate 4,872,699 of NZ_CP036289.1, read as the reverse complement.
TCATCGGGCGCGGCACACGAGTTCGCGACGATTACGGGAAATTGTTTTTCAGCATCTTGGATTATACCGGTTCGGCGACGCGGTTATTTGCGGACCCCGACTTCGATGGCGACCCGACCATTGAAACCGAACAGACCATCGACGAGGACGGCGAGCCCGTCGAGGAAGAAACGGTGGTCACACCGGAGGAGGAATCAGAGGAGGACGATGACGGTCCCGAGCCGCTGCCGCCCGACGGTCCCGACGACCCACGTCGCAAGTTCTACTTCGACGGTGGGCAAGTCGAGATTGCGGCCCACCTTGTGTACGAACTCGATCCAGATGGTAACCAGTTGCGTGTCATTCAATTCACCGATTACACCGCGGACAAGGTCCGCACGCTCTTTCGCAACGCCGCCGAGTTGCGGGACGAATGGGCCGACCCGGAGAAACGCAGCGACATCATCGAGCGGCTCGAAGACCGTGGCATCGACTTCGACCACCTGGCCGAGACAGCGAATCAGCCCGACGCCGACCCGCTCGACCTGATCTGTCACTTGGCGTTCAACGCGCCGCTGCGCACCCGGCGCGAACGAGCCCAACGGCTGCGCACCGACCGCACCGATTTCTTCGACCAGTTCGGACCGGACGCGAAGGAGATCCTCGATGAGTTGCTCGACAAGTACACCGAGCACGGCACCGCCCAATTCGTCATCCCCGACGTCCTGGAGATTCCACCCATCAGCGCCCACGGCAACGTGATCGAAATCGCCAGCCGCTTCGGCGGTGTTGAGCAACTTCGTCAGGCAGTGATTCAGCTTCAGACTCTTTTGTACGCAGCGGCATAATTGAGGAAATCTCATGACTCGCAAGGGCAACTCTCACTTCATTTCTTCAACGGGTCCAAAAGACCAAGCGGTAATTCGCGGCGTCCAGTGGCTACTGGCTGAGGCAAAACAGGCTGGCAACGTCGGCATTGTCGCCGTGTCGACGAAAGGCAACCTTGAGAACATCGCCAATTGGACTGAGATCGCAGGACTGTTCAATCAATTGCGAAAAAGTGGCACGGCAACCGTTCAGGGCATAACGCTGCAACTGATGACCTTGAGGGGAAACAAGACTTACAACTTCGACGGTCCGATTCTTGCGATATATGGTGGCCAAGAATTGTTGGATGTGGTCGACGGCATCTCGGGGAACGCCTCTGTTTTGTATGTTCCCTGGAGCGACGGCGACTGTGACCAGTGGGTTCAAACTTGGCATGCAACAGAGCTTGGTCAGGACGCTGCTCCTGAGACGCAGCAATCGGAGCCGACCACAGGTGCAGCATTCATCGCTCTCGACTCGCTTACTCATGGAGTGAATCTCAATACAGGCATTGGCATCCGAGCGATCGCGCGAGTGCGATCCGAACCTTGGAAACGCTCTACCACAAGCAGGAGGGCGTGACGCCAGAGTTGATTCGCCAGCAACTGATTCGCTTGGGCTGGGACCCAAAGCATGCAGGGGCTGTCGAGAAGCTCGCTGTAATGATTTGGGAAGGTCGCCGACCCAAGGGGGCGACTGGAAGAGCCGACGACGGACTATGGGACCATTGGAATAGTAAGGCGAACTGAACACATGGCGAAGAAAAAGGCCAAGACGGCTAAGAAGACAACACGCAAGAAGCCCAAAAAGGCGGAACAGCCAAAAACAACGGCACAGCAATTGTCTACTCTCATCAAATCCGCGCGCGACATCATGCGGAAAGACAAGGGCCTCAACGGCGACTTGGATCGCCTCCCCTTGCTAACCTGGATCATGTTCCTGAAATTCCTCGACGACCGCGAAAGGTTGGAAGAGGCCCGCGCGGGCATCGCTGGCAAAAAGTACAAGTCGGCCGTCGAAGCCCCATACCGCTGGCGCGATTGGGCGGCGATGAAGGACGGCATCACTGGCGACGAACTGATCGCCTTCGTGAACCAGGAAGATGCCGTTCGACCCGACGGCAAGCGAGGAGCTGGCCTACTGGCCTACTTGCGCGGTCTGCGATCATCCAATGGCGATCGGCGGCGCGACGTGATTGCCACGGTTTTTGAGGGCGTGAACAATCGGATGATCTCCGGCTACCTTATGCGGGACGTGGTCAACCTCGTCGACGGCATACATTTCGATTCATCCGAGGAGATTCACACGCTTGCTCGGCTATACGAGTCGATGCTCCGCGAGATGCGGGACGCCGCCGGCGATTCCGGCGAGTTCTACACACCGCGCCCAGTCATTCAATTCATGGTGGCGGTAACGAACCCACAGCTCGGCGAGGTCGTGCTCGACCCGGCCTGTGGGACCGGTGGATTCTTGGCCGAAGCGTTCGCCCACTTGGAAAAACAGTGCAATCGGGCGCAGGACCGCAAGGTTCTTCAGCAGCGGAGTATTCATGGTGGCGAGGCCAAACCGCTCCCCTACATGCTGTCGCAAATGAATCTTTTATTGCACGGGCTTGACGCGCCAGCCATTCAGTATGGCAACAGCTTGGCCGTGAAGATTACGGAGTTGGGACCGAAGGACCGCGTGGACGTGATCCTGACGAATCCACCATTCGGTGGCGAGGAGGAAGCTGGCATTCGCGGGAACTTCCCTGCCGACAAACGGACCAGCGAAACGGCCTTGCTATTCTTGCAACTCATCATGCGTAAGCTACGCAAACCCACTGCAAAGTCGGAACGGGGCGGCCGCGCAGCAATCGTCGTACCCAATGGCACGCTGTTCGGCGACGGCGTTTGCGCTCGCATCAAAGAAGAACTGCTCAAAGAGTTCAATCTTCATACGATCGTGAGGCTGCCCAACGGCGTGTTCGCCCCCTATACCGCAATCCCGACGAACCTTCTGTTCTTCGATAGGTCGGGGCCGACCAAAGACATTTGGTATTACGAGGTTCCATTGCCGGAGGGGCGTCGCAACTACACAAAGACCAAGCCGCTTCAATTCGACGAATTCACGGACTGCATCCGATGGTTCCAGCTTAATCGCCGCCGCGAGAACGACTACGCGTGGCGCGTATCCGCCGACGAGGTATTGGAGTACGACGAGTCCGATTCGCTCGTAGCATGCAATCTCGACCTCAAGAATCCGAAGAGCGCCGAGGCTATGGAACATCTGCCTCCTCAGCAGCTAGCTGATGACATCTTGGCGAAAGAGCGTCGAATCCTTGAGATCATGGAAGAGATCAAGTCTGAACTCACGGAGGCGAAAGTATGACAACTTCAAACGGTTGGCCACTAGTCGCGCTATCCGAAATCGTAACGCCTGTGCAACGTAGCGTATCCGTTGTTCCAGGTGAGACTTACAGAACTCTCGGGGTGAAGTGGTGGGGCGAAGGCGCATACGAGCGTCAGACGATCGACGGCAGTGAAACCGCAGTCAAGACGCTGAATGAAGTTCGAGAGGATGATTTGATCATCAACAAGATTTGGGTTCGTCACGGGTCCGTCGCAGTCGTCCCCGCTGAGGTCGCCGGATGCGTCGGTTCAAATGAGTTTCCAACATTTGAATGTCGTCGTGATTGCGTTTTGCCGCGCTGGCTTCATTGGTATTCCAAGGCTCGCGAACTTTGGCAAAAGTGTGACGCACTTTCCCAAGGGAGCAGTGGGAAAAATCGCATTCGTCCCGAGAAATTTCTCACCATTGAGGTGCCACTTCCTACTCCTGCGCAACAAGAGACGATCGTGGCGCAAATCGACCGCATCGCAGACAAGATTGGTGAAGCCAAGTCGCTGCGGACAAGCGCAAATAAAGAATGCGATCAACTTTGTCGGGCTATTCTGAGAGATGAACAGTTCGGACCGCCAACGCTGACACCCATGCACGAATTGGTGACCTGGCGCAAGCCTGACGTGGACGTTGTTCCCACGAAGACATATCACTTCGCCGGTGTCTACTGCTTCGGCCGCGGAGTATTTCGCGGTCAAGTGAAGGCAGGAAACGACTTCGCCTACAAGCGATTGACACAAATTCGCGAAGGAGAATTTGTCTACCCGAAGTTGATGGCCTGGGAGGGCGCGTTGGCCGTTGTCCCAAACACTTGCGACGGGCTTTTTGTCTCACCCGAGTTTCCCGTATTCACAATTAACGAGGATCGTGTGTTTCCTGAAGTGCTGGATGTGTATTTCCGGTCGCCCTCTGTATGGCCGCTTCTCAGTGGAGCCAGCACCGGCACCAATGTTCGCCGCAAGCGACTGAACCCTAAGGACTTCTTGAACTATGAACTCCCGCTGCCGTCCAACGAAGCTCAGGTCAAACTTCGCAACGTTCGCCGAAAGATGAGCGAGCTACAATCGCTGCACGATCAGTCAGCACAGTTAGATGCACTGCTCCCGTCAATTCTTGACCGTGCATTCCGAGGGGAACTGTAGAATGGCCAAGAAGAAACCAAAGCAAAAACCGTTCGGGCAATTGCTTCGCGAAAAACGAATCGAGAAGGGCTACAGCCTGCGGAAGTTCGCCCAGTTGGTAGGCGTCAGCCCGACGTACCTCTCGCAGGTTGAGCAGATGAACGTCGATCCGCCGACCGCCGATCGCGTAAAGCGGATGGCGGAAATCCTCGAAGAGAGTGTGGACGAGTGGACAGCGTTGGCGGGGCGATTAACGGAGGACCTGCCTGCTATTATTCACGAATCGCCGACTGAGGTACCCGACCTGCTTCGCGCCGTGCGAGGTTTGACAGGCGATCAGCTACGCCGGCTACGCGAAGATGCTGAACGCATGAAGGAAGAAGGTAGAGACGAGGAGACGTAGATTATGGCCAAACGCGTATCGAAACCCGGCCCGAAGTTGCGGTTCATGAAGGACCAAGAGTTCGAGGACGAAGCTGCGCTGCTGCTTGCGGAATACGGCAACCAGCACGGCCAGGTCACCGCGCCCCCGATTCCCATCGACGAGATTGTCGAGCTGTATCTACAACTCCACCTCACATTCGACGACATGCAGCAGCTCTTCGGCGTCAGCGATGTCCACGGCGCGTTGTGGGTCAATGATCGCCGAGTCGGCATCGACCATCGACTGGAACCGACCGACAATCCCTCGATGCTCGGGCGTTACCATTTCACGTTGGCCCATGAAGCTGGCCATTGGCGTTTGCATCGACACCTCTTCCTGCGGAGGGCCAATCAGCTGACTTTGCTGCCGGACAACGTCGAGCGGCCCGAATACATCTGCCGATCGAGCGATACGGAACCGATCGAGTACCAAGCCAACCGATTCGCCTCATGCCTGTTGATGCCGCGCGAGATGGTCAAACGTGCCTGGCACGAATGGCGTGGCAGTATGGACCCGATCTACCTCGACGATCTGCAGGCCAAACGCCAACAGATTCTGACGGCCGAGGTTTTACGACGCGGCGGGTTCAAATCGGGCGACAATGCCGAAGCCAACATGCTGCTGGAGCATGCCAGTCGGCCGCTGGCCGCGACGTTTGAGGTATCGCCCGACGCGATGCGGATACGTCTGGAGGGCATGAAGCTCCTACTGCGTGAAAAAGAGAATTTGCTGTTCTAAATACCCACTATGCGAGAAAGCATTTTTTTGTAGAATCAGTGTTTACTGTTCAGTGTACGCGGATGCTCGCCCGGCCCTTGTCAAATCAAGACCGATTTGAGACTTGGCGGCAGTTTACTTCCTAGAGCCACAGGCAAAGGAGTGAAAAATGGCTACTATTCATTTTACGCCCAGAACGTTTCTGCGCCAGACTTCGAATGAAATTCTGCAGGCCTGCTTTGGCGACCTGGGTGTCCTACAGGAACTGCCTTGGGCGGATCTCGCCAACCACGACATCGAATGTGTTTACGACGGTTGGCAGAACCTGCCCGAATCACAACGTCTTGAGATTGAGCGGACGTTCGAGGAAGCCGAGGCGCTGGCCTCCGAGGAAGGCGTCAAGACTCTCATCGACGAAGGCCTATTCCACGGTCTTGATCTTGCCACGGAATTGGACGCGCTCGGCAATTTCCGCGACAAGGCGATGCATGTCGCGATCACGCATCCGCGGGTGTTTCAAGTTGCCGGAACGATCCACCACGCACATTCTCTTTCACGTCGCTATTGGCGGCACCGTGGCAACATGCCGCTCCAGCAGCCGGATGTGTCGCTGGCAGCGCTTGATCAGTTCCGCGATGCGATCTCCGCGTATTTCAGGCAGAACGAGGGACGCGGGCACCGCTGCACCGTCGACACTTACTTGCGAGTGGATCGCTACCACTACTTCTTCGCCTATCCAGACAATTATGCCGACACCTATCTTGGGCACGACGAGCACGGGCAATTCGTGCGACGCCCGCAGCGGCCGGCCTTTGAGATTGTCTTCCTCTTCGATCCGGTCGACGGAACGCTCGACGTCTTCGCGCAGGGCGGTAAGGTGGTGCAAGAGTCGCTGCAAACCATCTTCTGCCGCACGCTCCTACATCAGGAATTGCCGCCGGAGTCGCCGCTCGGCCATCCCTATGAATTGAATGGCCTCAAGTCACGGGACTTTCTGCAGACCGCACTCGACACCGACCCCGGCGACGGCATCGAAGAAGTTCAGGTTCGCAAATTGCGACTGTCAGTGTTGGGCGGGGCCAAGCGTAGAATCACGCTTGAGGCTGACCCCGACGGCGGCCCCAGTGCCATTTACAATATGTTGGACGAGTGCCTTAATCGCCACAACATGCCGGACGCCCTCTTCAACATCACGCTCGCGCAGTTCCATTTTCGCTTTGTCCACACTGGGCAAGGGCGTCAGCAAACGTTGACTTTCGAAGTGTCCCACCCGAACACCAGCAACCTCAAGAGCTGTCGCAAAGAAGATCTGCGGTTGATCGGCGAGAAGTATCTTCGTCGGTGGGGAATCGACCGCGCATGATCGGATGCACTTTTTCAACATGACTCCATTCGACCTGTACCACGATCTCGCGGCACGCCTCCTTGGTCGAGAGGACTTTCCGCTCCCCTTGCCGGAATGCGATCGCAACTATCCCCACAACATCGGCCTGCTTTCCGACGCGGAAGAATCGGCGTTGGCCGCGTCGGTGTTGAATCATACTCGCGGCCTGTCGCTGGAAGATTGGCGAGCGCTCGATATGGAACAGCGGCTGCCTTGGATGCGATTTGCGGTGGACAAATCCGGGCTTGGCGCAAACGGAGGCCAACCCGATAGAGCCAGTATTCTCTTGTCGCTTGGTGACCGTATTCGCGCGGACTCGCCGGTCATCGACGCCGATGAAGTATCCACCTGGCCGGATGGGCTGGTGGAGGAATTCGTGGCCGACGGAACACTCATATCGATTGAGGCGGCCAAATCAATCGCCTGCGACGCTTGCGGTCACGATCACGTCGAGAGCGTTGAGTACATCAAGTCCCCATCCGCCTCGGAACTGCGCGCGTACATTTCCTGCCCAACGGTGGGTCGCGTTCTTGTTCCATTCGTCCGGCTGCGGCGGTGGGCCATCGATCCACAGAAGTTTCAGTCGCCAGCGGAGCTGGAATCTGTGTCGCCAGCCGGCGATGAGCCGCTTGCCGATCGCGCACAACTCGTGCTCATCGCGATGCTTGAACTGGATGCGGTCGATTCGGATCGCAGGAAGCCAACCGACGAGATCGCAATCAAAGCCTTGGGTGAGGGCACAGACCCGAATGCGCTAAAAGGCGTTATGTCGGACCTCAAGACGCGAGAGTTGATCAACAGCAAAACCGGCCGTGGAGGAGGCTGCTGGCTGACTGACAAAGGTAATTCGCGTGCATCCAAACTTCGGGACCACTAAGGAAACTCCGCAACCGTTTAGGCACCGTTTGCGCACCGATTAAATCAACCAATCTAGCGACACTTCCCTCGTGAGGATCACCGCCCCGGTGATTCCGACTTTACACGAGGAGAAGTGCTATGGTTGTATCCGCGCCAGCGCCCGGCGGGGGGCGCGACAAGTCCCCGCACCGTTCTAAGCAGGATCTCTCTGCCTGCCGTTCCCGCTTGCTGGAGTTGATGCAGAGCGTCAACTTCGGCCGGATCGAACATCTGTCGATCGCCGGCGGTGAGCCGATTCTTGACCCTTGCCCCGTGATCGTCCGCGAGCACAAGTTCGGCGGCGACAACGGCCCCCGCCCCGAAGTCGCCGCAGAGGACTTCCTTCTCAAGCAGAAGGTCGTCGAGTTGTTCGCGTTCTTCGACGAGCTGCAGGACGGCGTGATCGACGTCCTGGAAATCAAGCACGGCCTGCCGTTCCGCATGATCGTCACGGAGGTGCCCGCCTAGTCACTGGGGTTAGGCACCCGCTTCGTGACGTTTCTTTTTCATTTCTGTTACCTGACATTTTGCCGGCCGCAAAGCGGAGGCGACTGTGGGCGACGCCGATCATGGCTCGACTCGCATCGCCTCCGCTTTTTCGTTGGCCTGCATTCCCTTCGCCATTCGTCGTTGGCCCACGCCAACCGCTCCTCGCCGGCGAGGAGAATTTCAAATGGCGAAAGCCGAATTCAATCCCAGTGACGATCGTTTTACTCGAGGCATCATCCGGCGCAAGGTCAAGCAATTGATGGGCCGCGCCGGATTCACCCAGCAGGACCGCGAAGATCTTGAGCAGGACCTCTTCGTCCGTGTCCTGCAGAGCCTGCCGAAATTCGATCCCGACCAGGCTCATCGCAACAAGTTCATCACCACGGTCGTGGAACGCTATGTCGCGAACATCCTGCGTAACAAGCGGGCGGCGAAGCGCGATCACCAGGGGCGCATCTCCCTGAACGTGATGATCGAGATCACCGAGGAGGGGCCGACCGAGTTGGCTCAGACCATCGGTGAGCGTGAGCACGACGCCCGTCTTGGTCGGCACCGGCGCGGTGAAGATGAGCTCGTGCAGTTGGCGGTCGATGTGGCGGATGTGATGTCCACGCTGCCTGACTCGTGGCAGACGCTGCTGGAGCTGCGCAAGACGCTGACCATGCAAGCGATTGCTGACGAGATGGGCGTCCCCCGCACGACGCTCAATGACTGGATGCGTCGTATCCGGCAGCGCTTTGAAAAGGCCGGCATGCGGGACTACTTGGAGTCGTAGTCGTCATCTCGCGTCGGAACCGGGTAGGTCAACAGATAGAGGCCCGGTTTCCGACACGAGGGATAAGTCATGACCCAGGAATTGTATCGCTACACGTTTGAAGAAGACGTGCCCATCGAGGAGGTCGAAGCGTCGCTGCTGCTGGCCGTCATGGCGACGGAAAGCCTGCATGGCGAAGCCCAAACGCGTCTCGATGCGGCTCATTACCTCGATCCGACGAAGCGTGCCTGCGTTGTCGACGCGGGCACGCCCGTCGGTCGAGATCTCAATCGCTTGTTCACCGGCTTCATGGGACGAGAGTTCGGGCCGGATGCCTTCACTGTTGAACGCATCGCAAATCACGAGCACCAGCCCCAGGAGGCGGCGGCATGAGTTTGATGGACAAGGTCCAGCGAGGGCGGATTGCCAAGCCGCCCCGCATTCTGTTGTACGGCGTCGAAGGGATCGGCAAGAGCACGTTCGGCGCGCAAGCCCCCAACCCGATCTTCATTCAAACTGAGGATGGCCTCGACGAAATTGACTGCGACAAGTTTCCGCTGGCCACGACCTACGAGGACGTGGCCGAAGCGCTCGTCGAACTTCGCCGCGAGGAACACAGCTACGAGACGGTCGTGATCGACTCGCTCGATTGGCTGGAACGTCTGGCGTGGGACAAGCTCTGCCTGGAGAACGGCGTCAACTCAATTGAGAAGGTCGATGGCGGTTACGCCAAGGGCTACACCCACGCGCTGACGTATTGGCGCGAAATCGTCGACCACTTGAACGTGCTCCGCAATGGGCGCGGCATGGTCGTGCTGCGGATCGCCCACTCCAAAGTCGAACGGTTCGAGGACCCCGAGTCGTCGCCCTACGACCGCTTCGCACCCCGCCTGCATAAGCATGCCGCCGCGCTCGTCAGCGAGTGGTGCGATGCGGTGCTATTCGCTACTCGCCGCATCCGCACTCAGTCGGAAGACGCCGGCTTCAACCGCAAACGCACCATCGCGCACGCGATCGGCAAGGACGGCGGCGAACGGATCCTGCGGTGCGTCGGTGGGCCGTCGTGCGTGGCCAAGAACCGCTACGGAATCACGGACGAGTTGCCGCTCTCGTGGGCGGCGTTCATCCAATCGTTGACCAACAACCAACAACCAGAAGGAGCCAATACCAATGGCTGATCTCAATGGCTTTGATGCCAACCAAGTCGAACCGACCGGCGACTTCGAGCCCATTCCCGCCGGCAAATATCTCGCGGTCATCACCGAGAGCGAGATGAAGGCCAACAAGGCGGGCACGGGAAGCCTGCTACAGATGACCTTTCAAGTCATCGAAGGCGAGCATCAGAACCGCCTGCTGTGGGCGCGTCTGAACCTCGACCACCCGAATGCGGTTGCTGTGCAAATCGCACGCGCGGACTTGTCCGCAATTTGTCGGGCGGTCGGTGTGCTGGCCCCGAAGGACTCGGCCGAGTTGCACAACTTGCCGCTGGTCATCCATGTCCGCTGCAAAAAGCGCACGGACACGGGCGAGATCGTCAACGAGATCAAGGGGTACGCGAAGAAGGATCAGACGCCGCTGCCCGCCGCCGGCGCTGCGGCTGCGACCGACAGTACGCCTCCTTGGAAGCGTTCCTGATGGTCGAGTTCGAACTGCCCTATCCGCCAAGTGTGAATCACTATTGGCGGCGCGTAGGAGCACGGACGCTCATCAGCCGCGGGGGTCGAGCATTCCGCCATGAGGTTTGCGCGATCCTCGCGGCCCGCGGGGTGCGGCCGCTTGCGGGTCCGTTGGAGATGTCGATCGTCGTCCATCCGCCTGACCGCCGCCGTCGCGATATCGACAACGTGCAGAAAGCGTTGCTCGACGCCCTTCAGCATGGCGGCGCGTATGACGACGACAGCCAGATCATTCGGCTCGCCATCGAAAAGGGCGAGCCGCTCGATGGCGGCAAAACGCTTGTGCAAATCAACGAGGTGTCCGAGTAGATGATCACGCTTCGCCCGTATCAAGAAGAAGTCAAGGCTGCCGTCTATGGTCACCTGCGGGCGCGGGACGACAATCCCTGCGCCGTGGTGCCGACCGCCGGCGGCAAGACGCCCATCATGGCAAGCATCTGCAAGGACGCGGTCGGGCAATGGAACGGCCGCGTGCTGATTCTGGCGCACGTCAAGGAACTGCTCGAGCAGACGGCCGACAAGCTGCGAATCGTCTGCCCCGAGATCGACTTCGGAATTTACTCGGCGGGCCTCAAGCGGCGCGACACCGAACACCCGGTGATCGTGGCCGGCATTCAGAGCGTCTACAAGCGGGCCTGCGAACTCGACGCCTTCAATCTTGTGATGGTCGACGAAGCGCATCTGATTCCGCTCGAAGGCGACGGCATGTATCGGCAGTTTCTGGCCGACGCCAAGGTGATCAATCCCGAGCTGCGAATCATCGGATTCACTGCCACCCCGTTCCGTTTGAAGACCGGGCCCATCTGCACGCCCGACGGGTTCTTGAACCATATCTGCTACGACGTCGGCGTCCGCGAGTTAATCCGCGACGGGTTCTTGTGCCCGCTGATCAGTAAGGCCGGCAAGGCGAAGGCCGACACCACGGCGCTGCATGTGCGCGGCGGTGAGTTCGTGGCCGACGAGGTCGAAGACTTGATGGACCAAGAGACGCTGGTGAAGTCGGCGTGCGCGGAGATTGTTCAGCACACCACCAGCCGCCAGGCCACCCTCATCTTCGCTTCGGGCGTCAAACACGGACAGCATATCGTCGAGACGCTCGATCGCGAGCACGGCATCCAGTGCGGTTTCGTCTGCGGCGAAACTCCGACCGCCGAACGCGATGCAATACTCGGCCGCTTCAAGGCCGGCGAGTTGAAATACCTGTGCAACGTCAACGTGTTGACGACCGGTTTCGACGCGCCGCACATCGACTGCGTGGCGCTAGTCCGACCAACGATGTCACCGGGACTCTATTACCAAATGGTCGGTCGTGGCTTCCGCCTGCACCCCAGCAAAGAGAACTGCCTGGTGCTGGACTTCGGCGGCAACGTGCTGCGGCATGGCCCCGTCGATGAGATTCAAATCACGACGATGGATCGAGGCGACGGGAAAACGCCGGCGAAGGAATGCCCCGATTGTCAGGCGGTGATCGCCGCCGGCTTCGCCATTTGCCCACAGTGCGGATACGAGTTTCCACCACCCGAGCGAAAGCAGCACGATGCCAAAGCCAGTGAGGCCGGCATCCTTTCTGGCCAGGTCACCACGACGAAGTTCCCCGTCGAGGATGTGGTGTACAGCGTTCATACGAAGCGCGGCGCGAGCGACGACGATCCAAAGACTCTCCGCGTTGATTACCGCGTCGGCTGGCACGACTACAAATCCGAATGGGTCTGCTTCGAGCACGAAGGTTATGCCCGCCAGAAGGCGGTGGCGTGGTGGCGACAACGCTCGCCCGATCTGGTGCCAGACTCGGCGCAACGTGCCGTCGAGATCATTGAAGGCGGCGGTCTGGCTGCGACGCTTGGCATCACTGTCCGCGCCGTCGCTGGTGATCCCTACGAACGCATCATCGACCATGAACTTGGCCCGTTGCCGGACGCGCTGCCTGCCGGCGAATTCCCCGACTACGATCCCGACGAGATTCCCTTTTGAGCATGCTCGATACCGCGCTTGACTACCTCCGCTCCGGCCTGTCCGTGCTGCCCGCGATCTCCGCAGAGAAGCGGCCGGCGCTGGCCGGCTGGAAGCAATACCAGCGTCGCCTGCCAACGGAGCGGCAGGTGGAGTCGTGGTTTGCCGATGCGCCGGCCATCTGCGTCCTGGCAGGCGAGGTATCGGGCCACTTGGAGATGATCGACTTTGATCACGAAGGAGAATTGTTCGACTGTTGGCGAGAGCTGGTAGCAACCGAAATGCCGGCGCTGGCGGGACGCCTCGTCGTCGAACGGTCGCAGTCGGGCGGCCAGCATGTGATCTATCGCTGCGAGTGCCCCATTCCCGGCAACCGCAAGCTGGCCCAGCGGACCGTGGTGACGCCCAGCAACGAGCCGGTCGTCATCGCTGGCAAACGATACGTGCCGCGTCGTGTTGGCGACCAGTTTCAAATCACCTGCACGCTGATCGAGACGCGCGGCGAGGGCGGCCTCTTTCTATGCGACCCGACGCCGGACTACCAAATCGAACAGGGGTCGCTGAACACGCTGCCCGTTCTGAACGAGGCGGAACGATCGGTGTTGATCGAAGCCGCGTGCGCGCTAAACGAGACGATGCCGCCGGTCGCCCGCGCGCCGGCGGGTTTGCTCGGGGAAGGCCGGCCTGGAGACGATTTCAACGAGCGTGGCGAAGTGCGCGATGTTCTGCGCCGGCACGGCTGGGACTTGGTTCGTGGGGGCGAGAACGAGTATTGGCGTCGCCCCGGAAAGGAGCAGGGATGGAGCGCCACGCTCCGCGAAGGCGTGCTCTACGTGTTCTCATCCAACGCCGCACCCTTCGAACCCGATCGCGCCTACGCTCCCTTCACCGTCTACGCCTTGCTCAATCACGATGGTGACTTCGCGGCGGCCGCCACGGCGCTGCGAGCCGAAGGCTATGGTCAACCCGCAGGCGACGTCGATGTCGACTTGTCAAACCTCGCGTGCAACGGGCGCGCGTGTCTGACGCCGGCGCGGCCGGCATACCCCGATCCTGGGCCGCTGCCGGACACGCTACTGCGCGTCCCTGGTTTCGTCTCCGAGGTGATGGACCATTGCCTGGCCACCGCGCCCTATCCGAACGTGTCGCTGGCGTTCTGCGGCGCACTTGCGCTTCAGTCGGTCCTCGCTGGCCGCAAGGTGCGAGACCGAGCCGACAACCGGACAAACCTGTATCTGCTGGCGCTGGCCTACTCGTCGGTCGGCAAGGACTGGCCACGCAAGGTCAACACGCATGTCATGCATCGCGTGGGGCTGGTGAATTCGCTCGGCGAAAAGTTTGCGTCCGGCGAAGGGATTCAGGATTCGCTGTTTCTGACGCCGGCGATGCTATTCCAGACTGACGAGATCGACGGCCTGCTGCAGTCAATCAACAAGGCCCGCGACGCGAGGCACGAGAACATTATGGGCACGCTGCTCACGATGTACTCGGCGGCCAACAGCATCTATCCCATGCGGCGCAAGGCGGGCAAGGAGCCGCCAGGCGTTATCGACCAACCGTGTCTGGTCGTCTACGGCACGGCCATCCCCACGCACTATTACGAGGCTCTCTCCGAGCGGATGCTCACCAACGGCTTCTTCGCTCGCATGCTGATCGTCGAGAGCGGGCCGCGCAGCGCCGGCCAGGAACCGGGGATCATTGACCCGCCGGCGAGCGTCATGGACGCCGCCCGCTGGTGGTCGGAATTCAGCCCAGGCACCGGCAACCTCGAAAATTGGCATCCTCAGCCGTTGATCGTCGAAGCGGACGACGACGCCCGCGACCTGCTGGCCGAGGCACGTCTCACGTCGGAGGCCGAGTACGCCAGCGCGGAAGCCCGTGGCGATCCGGTCGGCACCACCGTCTGGGGCCGGGTGCCCGAGCAGATCCGCAAGCTGGCGTTGTTGTACGCGGTGAGCGCCAGCCACCAGACGCCGCGAATCGACGTCGCGGCAGTGCGCTGGGCGACCGACTTCATGCTGCACCAGACGCGGCGGATGTTGTTCATGGCCCACAACCATGTGGCCGAGAACCCGTTCCACGGCGAGTGCCTCAAGCTGCTTCGCAAGCTGCGCGACGCGCCTGACGGGCAACTCGCGCACAGCGTGCTGCTCAAGCGAATGAAGACCGACGCCAAGACGTTTCAGGAGTTGGTCACGACGCTCGAGCAGCAGGGCGATCTGCTGACGGTCATCCAGGCAACGGCCGGGCGACCGCAACGGCACTACCGGTTGCTGGGTGAAACGAGTGGTGAAGCGTGAAAGATGTTCGACCCGATCAGACGGCAAGCCGGTGAAGGAAGCCACGAAACGGAGAAACAGCGGTGAAACAAGAACCAGTCATCAACACGCGAATCGGGCGTGAAAGAAGTGAAGGAAGCGATGCGGAAACGCCACGAATCACGGCGTCCTTGGCTTCTTTCTTCTTTCACCCCGTCACGCAGATATATGTATTCACACTACTTCTTTCTTCCTTCACCCATACACGCATATACACCCGCGCGTACGCGTGTAGGCGTGCGTGTGTGAGGGGGGTGGGGAAAGAAGTAAGGAAGTCCGCCGGCCGGCCAATGGTTCCTTCCCGGCCCAAATCCTCAGGTGAGGCACGCGGGAACAGCCACCATTGGCATCACAGTTTGTTTTGTTTGTCCGAAATCTGAACCGAGAGGATTCCGATGCTGCAAACCCAAGATCCCGCTTCCACCCGCCGCTCCGACCGCGACGAGTACTGGAAGTCGCGTGTTGTTCCCACGGCCCAAGGGCTGGAAGGCTTCGCTTGGCGCGTTGCCTGGTTCGCGGTCCTGATCAAGATCCTGTTCTTCAGCTGATTCACGGAGGTTGCCATGCAAGTCACATTGCGTCCGATCACGGACATTCGCCCCTACGAAAAAAACCCTCGGCTCAACGACGACGCCGTCGATGCGGTGGCCGCCTCGATCCGCGAGTTCGGTTTCCGCCAGCCAATTGTGGTTGATACCGAGGGTGTGATTATCTGCGGTCACACCCGATACAAGGCGGCGCTGAAGCTGGGCCTGGAGAAGGTGCCGGTCCACACCGCGAAAGACCTCACGCCCGAGCAGATCAAGGCCTACCGCATCGCCGACAACAAGACGGCCGAGCTGGCGGAATGGAACTACGATCTGCTGCCCATCGAACTCGGCGAGCTGCAGTCGTGCAATTACGACCTGGGCCTGCTCGGCTTCGACCAGGAAGAGTTGGCGAAGCTGCTCGATCCCGGCGTTCAGGATGGACTAACCGATCCCGACGACGTGCCCGAGCCGCCCGACGACGCGATCACGCAGCTGGGCGACCTTTGGATTCTCGGAGACCACCGGTTGCTCTGTGGCGACAGCAGCAACGCCGAGCATGTGGACCGTCTGCTCGACGGCGCGAGCATCCACTTGGTTTCGACCGACCCGCCGTACAACGTCAAAGTGGAGCCGCGCAGCAACAACGCGATTGCCGCCGGCCTCAGCTCTTTCTCGAACGACGGGGCGGCCAAGAAGCTGAAGGCAGGTCAAGGCAACGCCTCGTTCGACGTGGCTCGCGGCAAGACGAAGGCTGGCAACGAGCATCACCAGAAGTTCGACCTCGCCCGCCATCCCGAAAAGGCGAAGCCGACGCAGAAAAAGATGCGAGCCAAAGATCGTCCACTGGCGAACGACTTCGTGAGCGATGAAGCATTCGATGAAATGCTGCACGCTTGGTTCGGTAACATCGCCCGCGTGCTGTTGCCGGGACATGGTTTCTACGTGTGGGGTGGCTACGCCAACGTCGCCAACTATCCGCCGGTCTTCAAGGCCTGCGGCATGTACTTCTCGCAAGCCGTGATCTGGCACAAGCTGCATCCCGTCCTGACGCGCAAGGATTTCATGGGCGACCACGAGTGGTGTTTCTACGGCTGGCGCGAAGGCGCGGCGCATCGGTTCTTCGGTCCGAATAATGTGCCCGACGTCTGGCCCGTGAAGAAGGTCAACCCGCAGAGCATGGTTCACTTGACCGAGAAGCCCGTCGAGTTGACGGTGCGGGCGCTGCAGTACTCGTCGCTGGCCGGCGAGAACGTGCTCGACCTGTTCGGCGGCAGTGGTTCAACGCTCATCGCCTGCGAACAAACAGGGCGTAAAGCGTTCTTGATGGAACTCGACCCGCCGTATTGCGACGTCATCGTGCAGCGGTGGGAGAAGTTCACCGGCCAGAAGGCCGAGCGTGTGGAAGCGCCCGCGCAGGAGGCTTCTGCATGATCTACCTGGCCAGCCCGTATTCGCATCCCGATGTTGCGGTGCGCGAATTGCGTTTTCGTGACGCGTGCCGCGCGGCGGCGAAGCTAATGCGGCTTGGCCACGCCGTTTTTTCGCCGATCGCTCACGGCCACTGCATCTGCACGCATGGGCTGCCGACTGACTGGCGATTCTGGGAACCGTTCGACCGGCACCATCTTGAATGTTGCAACGAAGTGGTCGTGCTGACGCTCGATGGTTGGGAGGCGAGTGCGGGGGTGCAAGCGGAAATCCGAATCGCCATCGAGTTGGGCAAGCCCGTTCGGTATCTCGGTCCCGACTGGTCGCCCACGTTGGCCCACGTCGCGAAGGAGGTGGGCGGTTGAACGAAACTACCAGCCACGAGAAAACGCCGCACGAGGGCGGCGCGTGTTGGGGCACGTGGCCAGCGCTACGGCGTGTCGGTCTGGGATTCCAAGATCGCGAACCGGTCGGGTGGGGAGACAAGCATGAGCGTCCGACCGTTATCCCAGGCGACGTCGACCTGATGCCAAGCGTCTTCCCCACCGCCGTGGCGGGAGACAGAAACGACCGTTCCCACCTGTCCCACCTGGACCGGGGCGGGGTCGTCTTGCATGGAGATGAGTCGGATGCGGTCACCCGCCCTTGGAATCGAGGTCATTGTTGTTTCTCCCTTGCGAGCATTTCATGATGCCACGTCCAAAGTTCGATCTCATCTTCAGTCGCCTCGCGGACGGTGCGGATTTCGATCGGCACCTCCCTGCCCAATCGCTGGCGCAGGTCGGCGTACAGATCGTGCAGCGCGGGGCGGCCAAGTTCGCGTGCCTGCGTTTCGTCGTCGGCCTCGACCAGCACATAGCGGGCGAGAGTGGCGACAAGGTAGGTCTTCATGATTCGTTCCTTTCGGTTTGTAAGCGGCTGGCACATCCAATCTCCCAACCACAGGAGCCACAAACGGGCGGAAACATCAATAGGCTCGTCGCGACGATTGCGCCGTGTCGCGTCGGGCCGTTGGTATTGGCCACCGAGGCCGCCAACGAGAAAACGCCCCAACGTGGCGAACGTGGGGCGTTGGGTCGGAACCCGTCGCGTGGCCTAGCCATTCGCGGCGAACTGGCCGCGCTCGGTCTTCTTGAAACGGGCGTCCTTCCCCTTCGTCTTGATCTCCCGCAGAATCGCGCTGTACAGCGTGGCGTGCGGCGTCTTTCCGCCGGGGCTGGTCCAGAGCTTCTTCGTGGCCATCGCCTCGATCAACTCCTTGCAGTTCATCGGTTCCTTCGCCGTGGCCAGCACCTTCGCGGCCGCGTCGATGGCGCTGAGCTTCTTGGCCTTGGCCTCGCCTTTCGACGCGGCGGGCTTCGTCTTCTTCGCCGCCGGCTTCGCGGGCTGAGCCTTCTTCGCCGGCGCGGCCTTGGTCGACTTGGCGCTGCGGGTTGCCTTCGGGGCAGCGGCCTTCTTCGCAGGGGTCTTTTTCGCGGTGGTCTTCTTCGTTGCCATGATCTGGCTCCTTGTGAAAAACGTTCGCGATGGTTGGGCTGCCATCATCAGGCGGCGGGTACCACCCGCCGCGACGCCCGCGTGGGCGTTTCGGCTTTAGTACGCGACCTCCCAGGCCCGCTTCGATCCGTAGCAGCGCTGCTGGCCTTCGATGATGAAGACCACGCTGTCTTCGTCCATGTCTTCGTCTTCGCCGTCGTCGGGCTCGTTGATCTCTTCGCCCGAAGCGAGGCCGACGATCTCGTTTTCAAACGGCCAATTCTGCTGGGTCATCAGGCGGACTTCGGCGTCGCCGCCCAGGGCGTCGCGGTACTCTTCCAAGCGTTGGATCAAGTCGTCGATGGTCATGGTTGGGTTTTCTTTCGTGGTTGGGGGTTACTCTTCGGTGCCTTCGAGAAAGGCGACGACCGAGGACAGGCGGTTGTTGACCTCGTTGACGCTGCCGACGTCGGCCCAGTTGATCGGGTGCTCGTCGTTGCCGGGCGCGGGCAGGTCGAAAAGCAGCTCGCCGATTCTTTGGACAAGGTCTTGCGCCACGATGTGCGCGTTCTCGTAGGCGGCTTCGGCGGTCAGCTTCGGCTTCTTGTTTTTGCGGGCGTTCATGGTTGGTCTCCGGTTGGTTGGTGGTTGGGATTCGCGTTACGACAGTCACACATGAGCCATGCGTTTCGAGGAACATCAAGCGCGGTCGCGGAACATTCCGCCGGAATTCAGCAGGTTTTCTCGGAAGTCAAACGGGGCAAGGTTGGCGTCGCGTCGATCAGGTTGGCCACGTGTCGCGACGTGTTACGCCGGTGGTCGCACGAATGGCCAATCGCCGGCGCGGTACGCGACGTGGCCACCCGTTGGCCCACGCGGAGAGCTGTGCCGGAAGGGGGCGGGCGATGAACGCTGAGAATGCGCCCGTGGACCCAAACCGCCTCTCCGTCGAGCAGGCTGCCAAGCTGCTTTCGGCCGCCGCCAAGGTCCGCGTCCCCGTCGAACAGATCGCCGCCGACCTGGAGGCCGGCGCGCCGCAGAATCCCGACGGCACGGTCAACCTCATGCACTACGCCGCATGGCTCGTGAAGGAGATGGGGCGTGGCAACTGACCCGCGGAAACTACGACCGAGCGAATTGTGCCGCTTGTTGAACTCGACGCCGTTGGGCGAGGTCATCAATGAACGGCAGCTCCATCGCCATCGAACGCGGGCCGGCATGCGAATCGGCGATGCACGTTTCGTAGACTTGCTGCGGTACGTCGCGTGGCTCGTGGAGATTCGGCACACGCCGCGCCCAGAGCCCGACGGCGATCCGTATGAAAAGCTGAAGGATCGCGCTCGCGCTCGCAATGTCGCGCTTGCCATTGCCGGCCGCGACATTGGTGAACTGCCCGAGGTCGTCAGCGGGGACCGCAAAGCGCGGGCAGCATCCGATTTTCGATTCTTCTGCGAGACCTACTTTCCGCTGACGTTCCACCTCCCGTGGTCGCCCGACCACTTGAAAGTGATCGGCAAGATCGAGCAGGCCGTGCTGCGCGGCGGACTATTCGCGATGGCGATGCCTCGCGGTTCGGGCAAGACGACGATTTGCGAATGCGCGTGCATCTGGGCCGTGCTCAACGGCCACCGCGAGTTCGTGTGTCTCATCGGCAGCGACGAAGGGCATGCGATGGATATGCTTGACTCGATCAAGATGGAACTCGACGGCAACGACCTGTTGCTCGAAGACTTCCCCGAGGTCGTCTATCCGATTCAGTGCCTCGATGGAATCGCCAATCGCTGCAACGGTCAACTCTTCAAGGGCGAGCGAACGCACATCGGTTGGACGGCCCGCGAGGTCGTGCTTCCTTCGATGCCCGGCAGCGCCGCGAGCGGGGCGATCATCAAGGTCGCTGGCATTACTGGCCGCATTCGCGGCATGAAATACAAGCGTTCGGACGGACATACCGTTCGCCCCTCACTGGTCGTGCTCGACGATCCGCAGACCGACGAGTCGGCTCGGTCGTTGTCGCAATGCGCGACGCGCGAGGGAATACTCGCAGGCGCTATCCTGGGTCTGGCTGGTCCCGGCAAGAAGATCAGCGGCATCATGCCCTGTACGGTAATCCGCCCCAGCGACATGGCTGACAACATTTTATGCCGCGACAAGCATCCGGAATGGAACGGCGAGCGCACGAAGATGGTGTATTCGTTTCCCACCGATGAGAAGCTGTGGCAGCGTTACGCCGAACTTCGCGGCGAGAGCCTCCGCGCCCACGGCGACATCCGACTGGCGACCGAGTTCTACGCGGCCAATCGGGAAGCAATGGATGCCGGCGCTGACGTGGCTTGGCAAGAACGATTCAACCACGATGAAGAGTCGGCGATCCAGCACGCGATGAACCTCAAGTTGCAAGACGAGGCGGCGTTCTTCGCAGAGTACCAGAACGAGCCACTACCCGAGGAAACGTCCGAAGCAGACGAACTGTCGCCTGACCAAATCGCCGCCAAGACCAATCGCATGCAGCGAGGCGTGCTGCCAATTGGCTGCAACCATCTGACGATGTTTGTGGACGTTCAAGGGAACTTACTGTTCTACGTCGTCGCAGCGTGGGAAGACGATTTCACCGGCTATGTCGTCGACTATGGCGAGTTTCCTGACCAACAGCGGCCTTACTTTACGCTGCGAGATGCCCGGCTCACGCTGCCGCTGGCGACGAAGGCGAGTGGTTTGGAAGGGTCCATCTATGCGGGACTCGAACAGTTGACGACGTCGCATCTCGGTCGCGAATGGCGGCGCGATGATGGTGCCATGCTGCGAATCGAACGCTGCCTGGTGGACGCCAACTGGGGTGCATCGACTGACGTGGTCTATCAATTCTGCCGGCAATCCGCACACGCCGGCGTCATCATTCCCAGTCACGGCCGGTTTGTTGGCGCATCGAGTCAGCCTTTCTCCGAGTACAAGCGCCGGCCGGGCGACCGGGTCGGACACAACTGGCGGATGCCCAATGTGGCCGGCAAGCGTGCTGTGCGCCACGTCGTCTACGACACCAACTTCTGGAAAACATTCGTGCACGCTCGGCTGGCGGTGCCGATGGGTGACCGTGGCTGCCTGTCGTTGTTTGGCGAAAGCGCCGACCAGCATCGTCTCTTTGCCGAGCACTTGTCGGCCGAGTATCGAGTGAAGACCGAAGGCCGCGGCCGCACGGTTGACGAATGGAAGATGCGACCAGAACGCGGCGACAACCACTGGTTTGATTGTCTAGTCGGCTGCGCTGTGGCCGCCTCAATTCAGGGGGCGGTGCTCGCTGGAACAGGGAGCGCATTTGGTCCCGCCAAACGCGAGCGTGTCAGCTTCGCCGAACTGCAGCGGAGGCGTCGCGAATGAATCAGGCCGGCTCACAACAACCCAATCGCGGCATCGAATGCCCACGGTGCGGCTGCCGGCATTTCTACACCACGCATACGGAACCGCTGCGTGACGGCCGTATTCGCCGCCGCAAAGAGTGCCGGCATTGCAGCCGCAAGATCGTGACTTACGAGTCGCCGGTCCAGGCTCCTCCAAATCGCGTCTGAATGAATCAAGGTTGATTGCGGTCTGGCTCTTTTAGCAATTCAATTAGCGAGCCCTTGAATCTATCAGGATCAAGCCAACGCGGATGGCTGCGGCCAAGTGCCCCGCCCATTTGATGCATCCAGTTGGCGGGCGTCGGCGGTGTGTCGATCCAAGTCGCATCCGCGTCGAACACCATGTATGTGTCCCACGCGAATTGTTTACCTTCCGGCAGACCCAAGATCCGTCCGTAACGCTTTGACAGCATGGCTTCGGCGTCCCAGAAGTGGTGAGCCCGCGAGTCAGATACGTTCCTGGTGGCGGTGACGGCCTTCTCGCGGTTGTCCCCCGGATATCGCGGCAACCACACAACGAAAATCACCAAGTCGGGACTTTCAATCTGGCTGGTAGCCTGCCTATGGACCGCAC
Organism: Bremerella volcania; assembly: GCF_007748115.1. NCBI lineage: Bacteria > Pseudomonadati > Planctomycetota > Planctomycetia > Pirellulales > Pirellulaceae > Bremerella > Bremerella volcania. Next base: position 4,850,341 of record NZ_CP036289.1, on the reverse strand, counting down.
GGGCCCCTTCGACGCACATCGGTCAGCCAGGCGAGACAAGCATTACGACTCTCACTTTACCGCTGGCCTTCACGAAGGCCTCGCGCAGCTGGTCTGCTTCGGGCGAGAGATCATGCAACTCGACGCTCTTGCCTTCTTCGACTGTGTTGTCGACAGGCTCATCACCTAGCAATTGGCGCAGCTCGTCCGCGAACAGGTTCGGGCCGAGAAAGCTGGTGATCCTCTTCATTTCCTTCCCGTCGGCGGAAACGAATCGCACGTCGGGGAGAGCCCTCGCACCCGCCTGTTTTGACAAGTCGGCTCGCTCGTCGGCGTCGATCTTCTCAAAGATGCAGCGGTCGAGCAGGCTTTTTACCGTCGGATCTGCAAACGTTTCTTGGGACATGCGGCGGCAAGGAACGCACCATGACGCCCCAAAGTACAACACGACCGGTTTGCCGGCGGATCTCGCCCGGTCGAATACGGAAGGCAAAAGCGCGGGATAGTCGACATCGGCAACGGTAGGTTCGGACGTATCGCCCGTGATAATTCTCGCCGAGTAGCCGGCCTCGGCGATGATGGCGACGAGATCGGACGCTTGCGCCTTCGATGAATCAAACGTGACATCGAATACGTCTCGATCGAGATGCATCTCAACCATTGTGACTGCGTCAGACCCTTCCAGGGCCTCTTTGACCGTGTTCGGTCACAACATTCACGTCGCGCCGCTTTTGCTCTTCTTGAAGCCGCTGATGTGAATGTGGACAGTCGATTCGGACGACGCGGTTGACGACGTACCGTTTGGATTCTCCGTACTCGTGCGGCCGCATCCAACGATTGCGACGGGCAGGCAAAGCAGGGCTATGCAAGCAAAACGGCTCATGTTGTGAATCACTTTCGGATGAATTGGTTAGTCCGTTGGGTCGATTGGCTCGCCGGCGTAACCGGCCTTGGCGAGAGCAGACTGGATTTCCTTAATCGGCACGGGACAGCAGTCTTCCGCCCCGATGGTCGCTTGCTTCGTTTCGTAGTTCACTTCCACCGCGATCACACCGTCCACACGTTTGATCGCTTCAGCAACTGTCGTCGCGCATCCTTCACAAGTCATGCCCTCAATTGTGAGAACCGCGCGGTTCATATCATCGGTTACGACCACGTTGTGTCCTGCACCGAAGAGCAGACCGACATAGCTTGGGAAGGCCAGGAACGCGATCGCCAGCCCAGTGACGACCCACAGCATGACTTTGTTCATCGCGGCCATACTCCAGCGCGACGTCGTTTCGGGCGCACAGCAGTCTGATTCGCCTACCATCGTCGAGTCGCAGCACGACGCGTCCTGGTTCGCATCGCTTGCTGGCCGAGGCCGGTAAGTGAAGTAGAAGGCGGCTCCCAGAAACCCGAATGTGATGAGCATGAACAGGGGCCGATAGGTTTCGAGCGCGGCCGCGATGCCGGCACCGGATACGCCTACGGCCAATAGGACCAACGGGAGCCAGCAGCAACTCGATGCCATGATCGCAGAGACGATGGTCCCGACCTTGGCGATCTTCTCTCCCCGGCCCGAAGGAGGTTTGGAATCAATGTGCGACTCCGTCGTAACCAGTTCACCCTTCGCGATTTCGATTCCCTTGGCCACGCTTCCGAGGCAACAGGATCCGCTGGGGTTGGTCACTTCACAATGGCACCCCTCTCCTTTCATCCGGGAGCGGATATCCTCGACCGCCGTCGATTCTCCCGTTGCCTCCAGCTCACGCTTGATGCTGGTCACCGAGTGGTCAAAACAATAACAGAGAGGGCGGTCGCCAGCTGTCTCCTTGACGCCCACGTCAACTTTCAATTGTGATTTGACAAACGTATCGTCACTCTGCTCTGCGAAGTACACAACGTCGCATGCCGGCGAGTCACAGAAACGCCAGCCGGTGTCTTCGGTGATTGCGTGACATCCCGTTCCATCGGTCTGGCAACACGATTCGCCGTTTTGGAATCCTGATGCAGCGGGTTCCTTCAACAGGCTGCGAATCGTGTGAAGCGAAACACGTCGTGCTTTTTGGCCACAAGTCGGGCACGTCTGTCTGGTTGCGGTTGCCGCGTTCTGGTTCATGGCTTCTCAGCCCTATGTTGTGAATCCGGTCATCTGCGTCTATTATCGAGGTTGCACCTAAGTGCAAGGTCAAGCGGATTTGCCAAAAAACTGAAAATCAGTTCTCCAAGGGCGATTTGAGCATTGCCATGCCCGACGAATACACCATCAGCCAGTTGGCCAAAGCGGCTGACATTCCGACAACGACTGTTCGCTACTATGAGCGAATCGGTCTCGTTGAACCCGAGAATCGCAGCCAGGGAAACTACCGGTTGTACAGCGGTGAGTCGCTCAACAAGCTGAAGTTCATCCGCGCGGCACAAGCGATCGGGTTTACGCTCGAGGACGTGAAGGCGTTGCTCTCCGACGACGAAGGCGGCATTCCGACGTGCGGCAACGTGCAGAGCCTGATTGAGGAGCGACTGGCGGACATCGAGCAGCGGCTGAAGGATCTTCGGCACGTCCGCAAAGTGTTGAAGAACGCGCTCGAGGAATGCCAGACTCAAAAGAAATCAGACTGCTGCCAGGTTGTGGCAGGATTGAAGGCCCAATGAAATGAGTCAACTTAAGAAGGCGATTGTCGCTGGCGATGTCGAACGCGCCCGACAGCTTCTGAATGAAAACCCAAAACTAGCTTCCACGCCGATCCGCTGGGGCAGCATTCTGAACAGCTGCCAGACTGAGCCGCTTCACTTCTTGAGCGATGGCCCCTTCAATCAACTCTGGGATCATGGCCGGCAGGCGGAGTTGGCACAGATTCTGATCGACGCGGGCGCGCCGGTGGACGGACTTCCCGGCGCAGGCGAAACGCCTCTTCACGGCGCAGCGAGTTTGGGAGAAGCGGGCGTCGCGGAAGTTTTGATCGACGCCGGCGCGAACATGGAAGCCGTTGCCTCGTATCCCGGCATCCCCGATGGCACGCCGCTGGATTTCGCCGTTCATTTCGGCATGGTCGAAGTTGTCGACCTGCTCGTAAGAGAGGGTGCGAAAATCCTATCGACACGAATCGCGGCCGGAGCTGGACAACTCGATCGAGTGCGGGCGGACCTTGAGTCGGCATCCTTTTCCGATGAGCAAGTCTTTGATGTGCTGAGGTGTGCCGCAGTCTGCGATCGTGTACCCCTCGTGGAATACTTGCTCGATAGCGGTCTGGATGTGAACGTGACGGATGGGAAAGCGACCGCATTGCACTGGGCGGCATGGGAAGCGAAGCCGAACATGGTGTCGTTTCTATTGAACCGTGGCGCGGACGCCACCATCCTTGATGCCAAGCATCACATGTCGGCAAGCGGGTGGGCTCAACATCGACGCAAGGAGGTCGGTTCCAGATGGGGCCATGACGAGGTCCTTGCAGTCCTCTCCAGGCGCACACCCGACTTGCGCTAAGTTCCTTCGTCGACCGCTACGTTCATGGCCCTGAGGCTCCGACCTCGCTACATGTAGCACGATTCTGCCTTCTTCTCCTTGTCTTTCGTCATTCACGAGAGTGACCGGGTAGGTCTTCAAATAGGCAGGCGTTGTTCTCGCTTGCGATTGGAGACCTCAATGGCCGACGACCTCAAAGACACGATCCGCGAAAACGCCGAAGGGCCTGCCAAGGCTGCCGGCGACGCTGGGTCCGTGGAGCAGCACAAGCTCCCCGATCAAATCGCGGCCGACAAGTACTTGGCCTCGAAGGAAGCAGCCAAGTCAAAGCGTCGTGGTCTTGCATTCAACAAACTCGTGCCACCAGGAGCATCCTAAATGTTCCGTTGGCTCGCCAATCTGTTCACCAAGACGACTAGCCGCCCGTTGACGCGGGCCGCGCGAGTGCTTCGCGCCCGCTACGATGCGGCCGTCACCAACGACGATAACCGTCGGCATTGGGCCGGCGCGGATGGACTGTCCGCCAACGCGGCCAATAGCGCCGAGGTACGTCGCATTCTGCGTAATCGAGCACGCTATGAGGTAGCCAACAACAGCTACGCCCGTGGCATTGTGTTGACGCTGGCCAACGACGCGATCGGCACCGGACCTCGGCTGCAGGTACTGACGGATGACGCCGACGCCAATCGCCGGATCGAACGAGAGTTTGGCGCGTGGTCCAGAGCCGTCAACCTGCCCGAGAAACTTCGCACGATGCGAATGTCGCGCGCCCAGGACGGTGAAGCGTTCGCCGTGTTGACAAGCAATCCCGTGCTGCCGACGGCGATCCAACTCGACCTGCGGTTGATTGAAGCCGACCAGGTTTGCACGCCCGACTTGAATGCTTTGATCACCAATGGCATCGACGGCATCGTGTTTGACGACGCCGGCAATCCGATCGAATACCACGTGCTCAAGTCGCATCCAGGCGAAGCCGTTCGGCTGACGCGAGACTACGACCGCCTGCCCGCCGAAGCGATGATTCACTTGTTCCGCCTCGACCGACCCGGCCAGGCACGCGGCATTCCCGACATCATGCCGGCGCTGCCGCTGTTTGCACAGTTGCGGCGATTCACGCTGGCCGTGCTTGCGGCCGCTGAAACGGCTGCCGACTTCGCCGGCATCCTCTACACCGACGCGCCAGCCAACGGCGAGGCGGACGCCGCCGAACCATTCGAGCCCATCGAACTGGAACAGCGGGCGCTGCTCACCATGCCTGGCGGTTGGAAGATGAGCCAGCTCGAAGCCGAACAGCCCGCGACGACCTATGGCGAGTTTAAGCACGAGATTCTCAACGAGATTGCCCGCTGCCTGAACATGCCTTTCAAGAAGGGCGTTCAAGAGGCGGGATTTTCGTCAACAACCTGTTCGATTCGGCATTTCTGTATCAACGTCATTGAGTCAAAAAGAAATGCCCAGCAGGAATGCTCCTGCTGGGCGTAACTAGCACTACTAGTCGTCACTCTGCAAGCCGCTACCGACTACCACAACGGAAGCGATAAAAGACGTGGCGGCGCGGGGGACACGGGATGTAACAACGAGGTGGGGGGCAAATCACGATTGGCGGTTTCTTTCCGATAGGTGGCGGGCTCTGCTTACACAAGAAGCCAATGTCAAGAGTGCCGCCAGTTACGCACTTTCCCGACAACGCGGGAATTGAGCGAGCATTGTCTAGAAGTAGCTTTCGAATCGCCTTGAAATCGCCACTGCTATACCTCTTATGTCCCCAAATCAGCGCCGCCGCACCTGCGACATGCGGACTTGCCATGGATGTCCCAGTGTACGAGTCATAACCCGATGCCTTTACAGAAGTTGGCACAGTGCTGTAAATGTCTGTCCCGGGAGCACCCAAATCGACGCTCCGCAATCCAAAATGACTACTCGCATTAAGCTGTTCTCTCTCCGTGATGTTCGCAACCGCGATGACGTTGTCATTCGGAAAGGACGCGGGGAACTGGGGCACGACGTCATTATCAATCGTGCGTGGATCATCACCACGATTTAGATTGCCAGCTGAGCATACAATCAGAACGCCCTTGTCTTCCGCTCCATCAATAACACGTTTCAAGAAAGCCCGCTCACTTCCCCAGCGAAGACTCAAGTTGATGACGCGAACTTTCCTCGCGACAGCATAATCGATGGCAGAAGCTAGAGCGCTTCCAACTGGTGCAGTTCCAGCGTCATCAAAAACTTTGAGTCCCATGACCTGCACACGCCAATTGACGCCTGCGACTCCGAGCTTGTTGTTGCCAACGGCACCGATAGTTCCGGCGACGTGGCTACCGTGTCCGTATCTATCGAGCGTATCCGTTGTAGGTGGAAGTTGAGTGAAGTTCAGGCCGTAGTAGTCATCCTTGTGGCCGTTACTGTCGTCATCAACTCCGTTGTTAGGGATCTCACCCGTATTGACCCACACGTTGGCCTTCAGGTCCGGATGATTATAATCGACGCCCGAATCGATCACTGCCACAACAACATCTGTTTGGTTGGCACAGGTCCACGCCTTCTTCGCCTTGATGGAATCCATTCCCCAGAGCTTGGCAATCTCTGGATCATCTGGCGTGGTCAGTACAACGCCTTTAGACACGACCGTCTTGGGTGTCCCGTTCGGGAATACAATCTCTCGACCTTTGGTTGGGTTGTCCTTCACCAGCGTCAAATCTGGTTCAACGTAATCCAGCATTGGCGATTTTTGCAGTTGCACCAGCGTTGCTTGCTGCAGTGGCGGCTTCCAGTCACAGAAGGCGATTGGAGTGGTCTCGAGTTTGTGAATCACGCGCAGCTTTCCTTCTTTCTCCATTTGCGCAAGCATCTCGAGACTTTCCTTCTTCTTCCCCTTCTTCCAGACGCACACCATACGGCCAGCGTGTTCGTATGCTGCCAAGACTTCGTCCGTAATCTGCCGCACTTCGGGCTGCGCGTCGTCAACGACCAACTCGATGTCAGGTTCGACACTTTGGATCGACGGGTCGCTCCTCAGCCGCTTGAGTCCGTCCTCGGTGAGTTGTCCGGTGCAAACGCCGAACGGGATTGCAGAGCCAAGGTACGTGACCTTCAGACCGACCGCTTCAATCGTCCTCATGGCTGCTTGAGCCGTGCCTTTTTTCCAGACACAGACGATGCGTTTCGACGCATTGAGTTGCTCAGCACTGTACTCATCCTGGGCCTGCGCATTAAACGCCACAAACCTAACGTTGCCTTTTCGGGGCGTTGCCTCAGGGCGCGTTTGAGAAGCAGATTCCACAAAGGTTCGGTCAACGTCGCTCAACCGTTCGACGGGGACAGCGAAGACTCTGCCATCGCTCTGGCGTCTGATCTTTACGACGTCGCCAGCAAAGGAGACGAGATCTGCATTGACTGTTCGTCCGGATGACCGCTCGGTCCAGGTGCGGGCATAAGAAACAGTAGAAGAGAGAGTCAACAGTAAGGTTGTGATAACAACCGTGAATCGTCTTTGCATTTGACACCTCGTGGTTGGCCGGCTAGGGAAAATGGAAACCTCTCTATCAAGGAGAGACGACTTCGGAGTCCAAAAAGTTTCAGCGACTCCACGAATCGGCAGCGAACTGCTCTCGCCTCCACTAAATTGCCCAGTTTATCATTCTGCAACGCGAGTTCAATCGTCGGACATGAGAAAAATCAGTGATATTTCCGCGCAGCTAATACGCAAACAACTGACGATCCGATGGAGGCCGAGGTCTCAAGAAGATTTCGAGTCTACGATGGCGCGTTTGCGCGGAGGCGCGTGGATTAGTTGAGTAGACGCAGGAAGCCTGCCGGTCAAAGGAGATTGGATGACCGATTACTTCGACACCCCCGATGATCTCCACCCGTTTGCGGAGGCGTTGGTCAAGAAACTCATCGCGGCCAAGCGACCGCATGGCTGGGACGACCATCGCACGGAGGATGCGATTCAGGAGCTGTTTCTGGCCGGCTGGCAGGTCTTGTGTGAGACGAAGGACGTCGGTCTTGCCAAGAACCGCATGGCGAGCCGGCAGTACAACCTCCTCCGTGACTTCTACTCGGAAGGCAAACGCGAGCCGAAGGCTGTCTCACGAATCGACTCTGACAACCAGCCGGGAAACATCGAGGGTTATGCGACGCCGCGCACTTCGCGTTGTCGCGACCCGGCCGTCGACGGGTTGATTCGCGACTATCTCGGCAGCCTGCCGGAACGAAGGCGGGAAGTCTGCACGCTGTGGATGGCCGGCTGCACGGTCGACGAAATCGCCAGGGAGACGGGAATTCCCAAGCGAACCGTCCAACGCGAACTCTCAATCATCAAAGAAGGAGAACAAGGATGAGGCAAACTGAACAGCAGGACCGCGAAGCCCGGGCCGACAAGAAGCACTATTGGCTCCGCGAGGACTTCGATCAGTTGATGGAATTGCTACCCAACATCGACGACGAGAAGATGCGCAGTCGCAACTCCAGCACGGCGCTGATCTATCCCAAGTCGACGGAAGGCGCATTCCGCGAACTGCGTCTCCGAGGGTTGTACGTCGACGGCATCTACCTCTGGCAGCTCGCCGAGAAAGGAATCGTCCAGCCGAAGGGAGCGCGGCCAGGCATGACCTGGACGGGCAACGATTGGCTCGAGTGGAGCAAGGAGGACATCGACGCGGCCGCCGAGTGGATCTATGAGAACGACCAGGACCGATGGTCGTCCTGGACGCACTACTGCTGGGTCAACAACCTGCGGTTCGGCCAGTGCGTGAAGGCGCGTCGCGTTGCAGCCGCTCGTTACAAGATGGGGTTCTCGACGAGCTTCGACGTGCTCGGCTTGGTCACCGTGATCGAACCGTCCACCGATCCGAACGAGTACGCCTACATCCGGTTCTTCCCGCAGGGAACCAAACTCGAACCGCAGGAGGCGACCAATGTCCACAGCGACTGAAGAACTGCTGCTCGCGACAAGCGACGTGGATATTCAGGCCGCCGGCAAAACGCCGGCCGTCACCATCGTCGCCTACACAGGCGGTGAGATGGTCGTGCCTGGATGGGGACCGCTAGTTCTCGACCTGGCCGGCGTCGACGTCTCGGCGTCTCAGATCAGCATCCTGGCCGACCACGACTCTACGCTGCGAGGTGTTGTGGGTTTCGGGCAGGCGTCGGTCGCCAACGGCAAGTTGCTAGTCGCCGGCACGATCGCGCCCACCAATGAGGCCGCGAAGCAGATCATCGAGCTGGCTCGCAGCGGGTTTCAGTTTCAGGCGTCGGTCGGTGTTGCTCCGGGCGAATCGAAGCGAGTACGCGCCGGCGACATTGTTGAAGTAAACGGGCGGACGATCAGGGCGACCGGTAGCGGGTTCACGCTGGTGCGGTCGTCCGCGCTCAAGGAAGTCAGCATTGTGGCGATTGGTGCCGATGCCGGAACGTCGGTCGCGATCGCCGCTTCGCAGGAAGGAGAAGAGGCTCTCATGACAACCACAGAAAAAACCGCCGAGGACATCCGTGCCGAAGCGGCTGCCGAAACCGAACGGATCACGGCGATTCGTCGTGCCTGCAATGGCGAACACGGCGACATCGAGGCGCAGGCCATCCGAGAAGGCTGGTCCGGACAGCAGACGGAACTGGCCGTGCTGCGAGCGTCGCGCCCGCGCGGTCCGTACATCCAAACGACGACGGTCGCGCCCACGCGCGACGTGATCGAAGCGGCCGTGCTGGTCCACATGGGCCACGAGAATCTGGTCGAGAAGCACCTTGGCCCGCAAACCGCCCAACAAGCCCGCGAGCTGCGGGCCACGAGCCTCGTTGATCTATGCCGGGCGGCACTGATGGTCGAACAGCGCGACGCGCCATCGGGACGCGAGGCCCTGATCCGCGCGGCGCTGTCGACTTACTCTCTTCCCGTCGCGCTTGGGAATGCGGCGAACAAGGTGCTTCTCGATGCTTACACCGAGTCGCCGGCCACCTGGCGTGCGTTCGCGGCGATCAAGTCGGCTGCCGACTTCAAGGATCACACCGGCATCCGACCGAGTGATACCGGTGACCTGACGCAGGTTGCGCCGGGCGGCGAACTGAAGCACGGCAGCATCGACGAGGCGACCTACCAGTATTCGGTCGATACCTTTGGCAAGATGCTGTCGATTGACCGGCGCGACATCATCAACGACGACCTCGGTCTGTTCGAGGACACGGCGATGTCGCTCGGTCGAGCGGCCATGCGCGCGGTCAGCGATCTGGCCTACACGACGCTGCTCGGTGGGGCCGGCTCGTTCTTCAGCGCCGGCAACGGCAACTTTGACACCGGTGCCGGATCGACGCTCGACGCGATCGCGCTGGCGACCGGCATCGCTCGCATGATGGCGCAGCGGGACGACGAGGATCGCGACCTCGACATCCGACCTCGCACGTTACTTGTGCCGCCCGAGTTGCAGCAGACCGCCAAGGAGCTGCTGCAGTCCGACTTTATCCAGCGGGCGAACAACGACGAGCCGACGGGCAATGCCCTCAAGAACGTCGTGTCGCTCGAGGTCGAACCGCGGCTGTCGAACTCAGCTCGCTTCACCGGCACCAGCGATAAGGCATGGTATCTGTTCGCCGGCCGGCAGGACGCGGCAATCGTCGTGGCATTCCTGCAGGGCAAGCAGAGCCCGACGGTTGAGTTTTTCGGCTTCGACGCCGATCCCAACAAGCTCGCCGCGACGTGGCGAGTCTATCACGACTTCGGTTCCGCGCTGGGCGATTATCGCGCCGCGTACAAGGCCGACGGCGAATAGTCCGCGCCGCACTCAATGGACTGGCCCGCACCCGCGTGGCGAATCGTGGCTTGCACCAGGACTTGCAGGCCGCGACGCCGATTTGTCTCTGCGACAGCAGAATTCGCGGTTTCGAGGAGAGGGTCATGAGAACCAAGTCAACACCGTGCGCTGAGGATGCGCGCCGGCAGGATCCGGATACGAAGGAGAAGCTTCCTGAGGAAGTCGCCGACGCCTGGGCCGCCGTATTGATCGACATCTACGAGAAGCGACGGAAACAAGCGGAGGCCAACGATGGTGACGCTGCCGCCTGAGACGGTTCGCTTCTACGACGACGGTCCGCATTGGCCTGTCACGCCCGAGCGCCAAACCAACGAACGCGTCTATCGCCAAGCCTTCATGGAGGGCGCTATGGTGGTCGCCACCTGGGATGCGCCCGACGAGGCAGCCATCGCCCTGGCCTGGAACGACCGGCGGCAGGCAAGACGGGAAGCCGAACTGCTCGTGCCGAGCGCCGAGATGTACGGCGATCCCGACATGGAGAGCGACCAGGTGGTCTACCACACGGGCCACGAGGTTGCCGCATGTCGCACGCGCGGACGTTGCCAGGCAATGGAGATGGCCAAGCAACTCTGGTGGGAACTGTGCGAAGCGGGTGCGACCAACGGCCAAGTCGCGGACGAGATTGTGCCGCCGTGGCAGAAGGCGGTCGATGCGTGGGCGAAAGCGGAGATCAATCCGAAGCGGATCGTACCACCGCCACGGCCCGAGGATTTTCTGACGGAGGGACTGCGCGGCATGCTTGAGGCACCGAAGCCGGCAAAGCCAACACCGGCACCAGCGCCGCTCTGGCGACCACCGGCACCGCCTCACGCGATCAAGAGGAGGTTGAAAGACGTGGAACGTGAACTACTTGACTGGTTGTGGCCTGGGCGGATTCCGCTGGGCAAGCTGACTCTGTTGGCCGGCGATCCAGGTCTGGGAAAGTCATTCGTCACGCTGGACATCGCCGCTCGCGTTTCGCGCGGCGAGCCGTGGCCCGACCTGCCCTTGCTCAAGCAGTCGCCGGCGGGCGTCGTGCTCTTCAACGCCGAGGACGATCTGGCCGACACCATCGCGCCGCGATTGGACAAGGCCGGCGCGGACGACGGGAACATAGTGGCCGTCGAAGGCGTGGCCGAAGGTGGCAGACGCCGGCACTTCTCGCTTGAGGCCGACCTCCCACGCCTTGAGGAAGTCATGCAAGAGATGCCCGACGCGCGCCTGGTCGTGATCGATCCGATTTCGGCCTACACCGGCAGCGTTGATTCCCACAAGAACACGGATGTCCGAGGTCTACTCGCGCCGCTTGCCGATTTGGCTGGCCGCCATCGGGTGGCGATTGTCGCTGTGACCCATCTCAGCAAGTCGGGTGGCGCGAAAGCGGTGTACCGTGCGATGGGCTCGCTGGCATTCGCGGCCGCTTCACGCGCCGTGTGGGCGGTGGCCAAGGACCAGGAGAATCCCGAGCGACGATTGTTCCTGCCCGGCAAGCTAAACCTCGCACGCGATCCCGACGGCCTGGCGTACCGCATCGTCGACAGCCGCGTGGCATGGGAACTCGAACCGGTTCGCATGCACGCCGACGAGGCCTTCGCGGCGGAATTGAAATCGACCAGCGACAAGAGCACTCAAGGCGCGGAGCGACGTGAGGTCGTCGCCTGGTTGCGCAACGAGCTCGCTGAAGGTCGCCAGCCATCGAAACAGGTGATTGCGGATGCGAGAGAGAACGGCTTCTCGGAGCGAACGCTCCGGCGTGCGTTCAAGGAGATCGAAGGTCGGTCCAAGAAGGATGGTGGCAAGTGGTATTGGAGCCTGCCGGATCAAGATGGCCACCAAGACTGCCACCAACCCCCGTCTCAATAAGTTGGCAGTCTTGGCAGCCTTGGACATCTTTCACCGAATCAAGACTGCCAACACTGCCACCAAAAAGGAAGATGGCCACCAAATTGCCGTAGAGGGAACGCGTGGTTCCCGGTGTTTTTGGGGAAGGCTGCCAACACTGCCAAGATTGCCACCAAAAAGAGACGGGGGCATGTTGGCAGTCTTGGTGGCAACCTTGAATCGCCTCCGTTGGGCGAACGGGTCCTACCTCGCGACCGTCTTCAGGAGACGCCCGCGGGAACAGTCGCAAACTTACCTACAGTTTCTTTCTTGTACATGTCCGAGCCAATGCCCGAACCAACGCCCGAACCAACGCCCGAGCACGTCATGCGGATCACCCACCTGCGAGACAGCCTGGGATGGGCGTATCAATCCGTGGCCAACACCGACGAGCCGATTGTGATCCAGCGCTACAGCAAGCAGGACGTCGTAATGGTCCCGCTGTGGGAATGGCAATTTCTGAAACAGATCGAAGCGTCGATTCGGGCTGGCGAATACCCTTGGCTGGACGCCCAAATGGCCAACCCGTCGCCCACAGTTGGCCCGTCTGGCGACGATTCGGCGGACTTGGCCAAGGATGCCAACGCCTAGCTTGATGACGCCGAAAACGCGAGGTAACTGTCCTGTCACGCGTCGCGGCGTTCGCGACGCAACAACACCAATCCGATTGGGAGACGAAACGATGGCAGGAAAGAAGACCGCAACCCAACCGAAGCTGAGCCAGATCGATGCAGCCATCAAGGTGCTGCGGCAAGCCCGAAAGCCCATGAGCTGCAAAGAGATGATCGAGGCGATGGAAAGGAAAAACCTGTGGACCTCGCCCGGCGGCAAGACGCCGCAGGCCACCTTGTACGCTTCGATCATTCGAGACATCGGCAAGGGAAAGGACGCCCGTTTCAAGAAGACCGGCCCCGGTCGTTTCACCTTGGCGGCGAAGAAACGGAGGGCGTCCAAATGACACGACAACGATTGCAAGCCGAACCGGCCTACGAGACGTCCCACCTGGTTGCGCAGGACCTGTTGCAACGCATCCGCGAATTGTTGCAGGACCAACCGGCACCCGGCGGCGAGGTCGACATCGCATGGACGCATGTTGGAACGATGGCTGAAGTCAACCAGAGGTTGGCGGCGGTCGTCGGAATCTTGGAAGGCCGATGATCAGTCGAAACCACCCAACGTCTGAAACCAAAGCGAGCCGTCGGCGTGCAGCGAACACGCCGGCGGCTCTTACCATTCACACCCTTTGGTTTGGAAAGGGCAATCATGGCTAAACGCAATTCTACACGGAGAAACGGGTCGCGCGTTCCGGCGGTTGGCTACATCCGCATGAGCACCGACCAACAGCAGGATAGCCCCGCGCGGCAACGAAAGGACATTGAGGCCTTGGCCGATCGCGCCGGCTACAAAATCGTCCGCTGGTATGAAGACCACGGACTGACCGGCACGGAATCGAACAACCGCAAGGACTTCCAGCGGTTGCTCGGTGACGCAAAAGGCGGCGCGTTTCGCGCTGTTCTGCTTTCTGAACAAAGCCGGATGTCGCGCGAGGACGTGTTCGACGCGATGATCCATTGGAAGCAGCTACGGGACGCCGGCGTGAAGATCATCACCTGCCAGCGCGGCGAACTCGACTTCAACAACCTGGGCGGCGTGATCACCGCCATCGTCGATCAGTACGGCGCACGCGAGGAATCGGTGAAACTGGCCGACCGGGTTATTAGTGGCAAGCGACTGGCAATCAGTCGTGGCCAGAAGCAGGGCGGGCCACCGTTCGGCTACGACCGGGAGATTCTCGACGAAACGGGTGTCGTCGTCCGCCGCGTATCGCCAACGGAGAAGTTCCGGCGTCCGATTGAATGGTCGTCGAGACTGGTCATCTCAACCGACGTGCGAGCTGTCGAAGCGGTGCGAATGATGTTCGAGGCCGTTGCAAAAGGCTCGTCGTGCGGGTCCGTGGCCCGCCAGCTCAATCGGCAAGGCTACCGAACGATGCATGGCAACCGGTGGAACGCCACGAGTGTTCGACGCACGGTGACGAATCCGGTCTACGTGGGAAGGATCGTTGCCGGCCAGAAGCGGCGGCGCGGCAAGTTTCGCAGTCTCTACGATGATGGTGGCGTGACATGCGAAGACGCCCACGAGCCGCTCGTAACACCCGCGTTATTCGACCGCGCGCAGAAGCAGCTCCAGCGAAACAGCGAGCCGTGCAAGGCTCCAACGCCAGGCAAGTACCTGCTCACTGGAGTTGTCTTTCTCGGCGACGGCCGCAGACTGCAAGGCTGCACCATGAGCCATTCGCAACGCGCGGTCGTGCGACGGTACTATTCGCTGCCTCCCCGCGAATTCGAGGAACACCCGGAGGAATCGGATCGGCCAAGCTTCCGCGCGGAGACCATCGAGCAGGGCGTCTTGTCCAAGTTACAGGCGTTCATGTCGGACGAACGCACAAAGCGAGCGATCCGCAAGGAGATCACGCGTCGCACGAGAAAGGTTCAGACCGATGTCGGTCGGTACGAATCGCAGCTTGCCGACTTGTGGGCCAAGATCGAACGGGGCACGGAGAACCTGGCCCTGGCCGATCCGTTGGACGTTCCCGGTATCTCGAAGCTGCTGGCGACGTGGCGCAAACAGGAATCGGAGCTCAAAGAGAAGCTGCACCAGGTGCAGGGCGAGCAAGCACCGACGCCGGAAGCGCTGGAGGTCATCGCACGGTTGGACGAACTGCTGGAGTGCCTGTCGGAAGCGGACCGTGAGAAGCTCGCGTTCGCCATTCGCCAGACCGTGAAGCGGATCATTCTTCGTCGCGAGCGTCGTGGCGACGGCAAGCACCGGATCACGCTGTGGGACGGCGCGATCGAACTTCGCGACGACCTGGGCATCGATGGCACGATTCCAATTACCGATGATGACGTTCCCAGTCCCGGTCGCTGGCGGGACGCCGCGCGCTTCGTCCGCGAACAGGACGACGTGGTGTTCCTTGGCAACGTAGCCGACCATCTCGGCGTGCGACGGCCGTACGCTTCTCGCCTCCTTGCGCAGGCCGTCTTAAGCGGCAAGATTAACAACCTCGGCCATCAAAAGGGTTGGATCGCCGCCGAATAGACGCGTTCTGCATTGTTCGCTCTTATCCCGCCTCTTGCGCTCCGTTCAACGTCGCGGCGGGAAACAGCTCGGGATACAACTACGCCTCGGGCCGTCTGGATCATCAGACGTACTTCAAATCGATCCGCGTCGAGCAGGCCCAACTGGAATCGGTTGTGCTCGATCGAGTGCTGGCCGCTTGGTTCGACGAAGCGGTGCTCATTCCGGGACTCTTGCCCGCGGACGCTGGGCCGATCGCTCAATGGCCCCATCAATGGTTTTGGGATGGCCACGAGCATGTGGACCCCGCCAAAGAAGCCAGCGCCCAAGCGACCCGTTTGGCCAATCTCACCACCACCCTTGCTCACGAATACGCCCGGCAGGGGCGCGATTGGGAAGAAGCCTTGCGCCAGCGGGCCAAGGAATTCTCGCTGATGCAGGAACTCGGGCTGACACCTGCGGCAGTTCCACCGACCAACGACGACATCGAGGAGGACGAAGATGGCGAAGAAGCAAACGAAGACGCGCCCGCCCGCGCAGCCTGAAAAGCAGAACGTGCCCAGCACGCTGCAACTCACCGCGACGGCGATGATCGACGTCGCGTCAGCCGGCGATGAAGGCTCCGCGCCCGCGCTGCCCCGATTCCGAATGGTCGCCTACACCGGCGCACCGATGCGGATCGCGGGCTGGCGTTTTCCGGTCATCATCGACCTCGCGGGACTGGGGATTCCCTCGCAGTCGCGGCCGATCCGCTTCAGTCATGACCCGACGTCCGGCGTCGGGCACACGGACAACATCCGCATCGACGGCGGGCAGCTGGTGGCAACGGGCATTGTGTCCCGCGACACAGCAGCCGCCCGCGAAGTCGTCGCCTCTTCGAAGAACGGATTCCCCTGGCAGGCATCCGTGGGAGCGAGCGTCGATGAGTTCGAGTTCGTCAAGGAACGCCAAACGGTAATCGTCAACGGCCAGGAGCACGCCGGCCCGCTCAACGTCGTGCGCAAGTCCACGCTCAGTGAGATCAGTTTCGTCGATCTCGGCGCGGATGGGCAGACCAGCGCGACGGTCGCAGCCGCTGCCAACCATACCGACAAGCAAGAGGAGAATTCCGACATGGACCCCGAAAACACCACTGCCGCCACAGATACCGACGCGAACGAGCGGGATTCGCACCAAGCGAACCAACAAACGCAGGCCCCTGCTGTGACCGCCGGCTCCGCCGTCGATGAAATCCGCTCGCAGGCTGCTGCCGAAGTCAGTCGCATCTCGGCGATCCGCCAACTGTGCGCGGGCCGTTTTCCTGAGATCGAGGCCAAGGCGATCGGTGAAGGCTGGGACGTGACGCGCTGTGAATTGGAAGTGCTTCGCGCCAACCGGCCCCGCACGCCGGCGATTCACATGCACGACAAGACGATCAATGCCCGCGTGCTCGAGGCGGCGTGCCTGCTGACAGGGCACGTGGACCAGATCGACGCCATGTTCGACGGTCAAACGCTCGACGCCGCGACGGAGCGATTCCGCGGCGGCATCGGGCTGCAGGAACTGCTGCTCGAAGCGGCATGGGCCAACGGCTACACCGGCCGCAACTTCCGCGACAGCCGGGCTGTGTTGCGTTACGCCTTCAACCCGACGCTCGAAGCCGGATTCTCGACCGTCGACATCGGCGGCATCCTGTCGAACGTCGCTAACAAATTCCTGCTCGATGGCTTCTTCAGCGTCGAGCGGACCTGGCGGAACGTTACGGCAGTGCGCAACGTGAGCGACTTCAAGACCGTGACCAGCTACCGATTGGTCGGCAAGGATCAATACGAGCAGGTCGCACCCGGCGGCGAGCTCAAGCACGGGACGCTCGGCGAAGAGAAGTACGAGAACAAGGCCGACACCTACGGCCTGATGCTCTCGATCGATCGCCGCGACATCATCAACGACGACCTGAATGCCATCACCACCGTGCCGCGCAAGCTTGGTCGGGGCAGCGGTCTGAAGATCAATGACGTCTTCTGGTCAACGTTCCTGGCCAACAGCGCCTTCTTCACGGCGGGCAACAACAACTACATCACCGGTGCCAGCACGGCGCTGTCGATCGACGGATTGACCGAAGGCGAAGTGACCTTCATGGATCAGGTCGATGGCGACGGCAAGCCGATCGGCATCATGCCGGCGATCTTGCTCGTGCCGACGTCGCTATCAGCCATCGGCTCGCAGCTCTTCAAGTCGATGGAACTGCGGGACACGACGACCACCACGAAGTACCCGGTGTCCAATCCGCACCAGGGCAAGTTCCGCGTCGAGGTCAGTCGCTACCTGTCCAACGCCCAATACACGGGCAATTCGTCGAAGGCCTGGTATCTGCTGGCCGAGTCGACCGACCTGCCCGTCATCGAGGTCGCATTCCTCAACGGCCAAGAGGCCCCGACGATCGAAACGGCCGAGGCGGACTTCAACAAGCTCGGTGTCCAGATGCGAGGTTACCACGACTTCGGGGTGGCACTTCAAGACTCGCGCGGTGGCGTGAAAGCCAAGGGCGAAGCGTAAGCCTGACACGACAACCAAAACCTTGAAATTCAATCGGAGGCTGATATGGCTCAAGCAACTTTTGTTCACGAAGGCGCAGCCATCGACCACACGCCTGGGGCGGACGTCGCTCCGGGCGATGTGGTGGTGCAAAGCGACCTGGTTGGCATCGCCAAACGAGAGATCAAGGCCAACACGCTCGGCGCTCTGGCCGTGGAAGGCGTCTTCGACGTGGCCAAGGAGGCCGGCGGCGGTGTGACGTTCTCAACAGGCGACCTGGCGTACTGGGATGACGCCAATGACGTGGCCGTTACGACCGATGGCGGCGGCGCGAACAAGCTGCTCGGCAAAGCGGTCGCAGACGCGGCTGACGCTGACGCCAGCGTTCGCGCCAAGCTCACGCCGTAATTCGGAGTCAACATCGTGGCTGACATCCTCGAAACCGGATCGAACTGGCTGCAAAGTCAGCGAAAGAAACACGCCACTCGCTCGGTCACGTATCGGCGAGGCGTAGATTCGGTGCCCGTGCAAGCCACGGTCGGCCGCACGGTCTTCGAACAAGACGATGGCACCGGCGTCATCGTCCGCACCGAGGTTCGCGATTACCTGATCGACACGGCTGATCTCGTGCTCGCCGGCCAGCCGGCGTTGCCCGAACGAGGCGACCGCGTGGAAGAGATCGACGCCGGAAAGAAGTTCACCTACGAGGTCATGCCTCTGGGGACGGAGCCGCACTGGCGCTACAGCGATCCGTATCGCACAACGCTGCGGGTCCATACGAAACACATCGCTACGGAGGATGCTTGATGGCCGTGATTACGGACGTTGCCGACGCGCTGGTTGCCGAATTGAACGCCGCTTCGTTGAGCCTGCCACTCACCGCAGCGCGGCACTACGTTCCGTCGTTCGAACTGCAGGACATGAAAGATCTGCACGTCAGCGTCGTCCCCAAAGGCGTGGTGATCACCAAGAGCGACCGCACCCGCAACACGAACGACTTTCAGATCGACGTGGCGGTGCAGAAGAAATTTGAGACGGGCGATGCGGCGGAAATTGATCCACTGCTGACTTTGGTCGAGGAGATCGCGGACTTTTTTCGTTTGCGACGGCTGACAGCGTATCCGAACGCCCACTGGATCAAGACGGAGCATGCACCCATTTACGCCCAGGAACACTGGGACGAACTACGGCAGTTCACTAGCGTCCTGACGCTGACGTTTCGAGTCGTGAGGTAACGAATGATCGCCATGCAGTCGCGGACGCGCGACAACACGAAGCAGGTGCTGGCCAAAGCCAAGAAGGGCAGCATCAAGAGCCTCGGCCACGCCGGCGCGACGATTCGCTTGACGGCCAAGAGAAGCATCCGACGCCGCAAGAAGGCGAGCGCCGAGGGGAAGCCGCCCAGCACCCGCAAAGGACAGCTTCGCGGCGCGATCATGTACGCGGTCGAGAAGCAGAACGATCTGGTCGCGATCGGTCCGGAGCACACGAAGGTCGGAAAGTCGGCTTCCGCACACGAGCACGGCGGGCGGTACAAGCGGCAGCGTTACCCGAAGCGACCGTTCATGGGTCCGGCATTGGAAACAACCAAGGAGCGACTGCCGCGCAAGTGGGCAGGCTCCGTTAAGGCGCACTGAATAGGAGACGAACGTCATGGCCACACGATTGGGCATGGATGCAAAGCTGTATCGCAACACGGGCGACTACGCGACGCCGGTCTGGGTCGAGGTGAGCAACGTCAAAGACGTCACGCTGAACCTGGAGAAAGGCGAGGCCGACGTCACGACCCGCGCCAACGCTGGCTGGCGAGCCACGGTTGGCACGCTCAAGGACGCCTCGATTGAGTTCCAGATGGTTTGGGACACGGTCGACGCAGGCTTCGACGCGATCCGTCAGGCGTTCTTCAACAACGCGCCGCTGGAATTCGCAGTGATGGACGGCGACATCACCGATCCCGATTCGGAAGGACTGCGAGCGACCTTCGACATCTTTAACTTCACGCGCAACGAAGCGCTGGAAGAGGCCATCATGGTCGACGTTTCGATCAAGCCAACCTACGCCGACAACGCGCCCGAATGGATCACTGGCGGACCGTAAGCGAACGAAAGGAACGCATGAAGACATTTAACGACAACGCGGGCCGCACCTGGACGGTCGCCATCAACGTCGAGTGCATCAAACGGGTCAAGACGCTCCTCTCGGTGAATCTACTGGACGCCATCGAGGGAAAGCTGATCGAGCAGCTTGTCTCCGACCCAATCCTGTTGTGCGACGTGATCTTTGCGATCTGCAAGCCCGAAGCGGATACGAAGGAAATCAGCGATGAAGAGTTCGGCCGCGCGATGGCCGGCGACGCGATCGACAACGCAACGACCGCCTTGCTGGAGGAACTTGTCGATTTTTTCCCGAGCGGCAAGCGCCAGGTGCTGGCGAAGGCGCTGGCCAAACTGAAAACATTCCAGTCGAAGGCGGTCGAGACGGCCAGCAAGCGGTTGGACGATCCGAGACTGGATCAGCAACTGGAAGCGCTGCTGAGCGAAGGCGAGTTACCGGAGACGTCGCCTGGAAGCTGATCTGGCAACTGGCCGGCATCGTGGGCGTCGATCCGAATCCGCTGACCCTCCGCGAGTTGATCTGGATGGTCGGCGCGCGGCGGCAGGACCAGTGGTCGCACACGGCGGCGGTCTTGGCGCTGACGGCGAACGTCCACCGCAACCCAAAAAAGCGGTCGAAGCCGTACTCGCCCGCCGAGTTCCATCCACTGGTTGAACGAAAACCGGTCGCGATTTCCAAGACCGGCATTCGCGTCCTGAAACGTGTGTTTGTTGATAAAAGGTGAATCACATAACCCATGCCTTCGGCTCAAGCAATCCGCGCTGGCGCGGCCTACGTCGAACTCTACACGAAGGACAGCCGTCTCGTTCGCGGCCTGGCCCGCGCATCGAAGCGATTGCAGGCCTTCGGTGCGGGCGTCCGCGCGATGGGGCTCAAAGTCGCGGCCGCCGGAGCCGCGATGCTCGCGCCTCTATTGGGAGCGGCGAAACTCTTCGCTTCCACGGGTGACCAGCTCGACAAGATGCGGGCACGGACCGGTTTCTCAGCTGAGGCGCTCAGCGAACTAGGATTCGCTGCCGAACAGGGCGGCGCGTCCATCGACCAACTCGACCGCTCGCTGGCAGCAATGGCCCGCTTTTCCGTGATGGTCGAGCGCGGTCTGAAAACGTCCACTGATCTTCTCGACATGCTCGGCGTCTCCGCTGAGCAGTTCAAACAGGCCAGCCCCGAAGAACGCTTCAAGCTGCTGGCCGAGGCGATTTCCAAGATCGAAGACCCCACGCTCCGCGCTGGCGTCGCCCTGAACGTGTTTGGCCGCAGTGGCCGTGAGCTACTGCCCATGCTGGAAGGCGGTCGGGCGTCGATCGAAGCGCTACAAAAAGAGGCCCGCCGGCTCGGCATCACGATGACGGACGAGGACGCCACCTCCGCAGCCGAGTTGACCGACGCATTGAACCGCTTGAAACGCCAACTAATGGCCATCGTTGTGCAGATCGGCGCAGCGCTCGCCCCAGTGCTGACGGAAATGCAGAAGCGAATCGCACCCCTCATCACGTCGGTCATCAAATGGATCAAAGAGAACAAGACGCTCGTCGTTACGGTCTTCAAGATCGCCGCCGCTGTAGTTGCCGCCGGCGTTGCGCTCATTATTCTTGGCACGCTGATCTCCAGCGCCGGCGCGGTGATCGGCGCGGTGATCGGCGGGCTGGTCGCGGTCATCGGGGCGGTCGGAGCGGCGATTGCCATTCTGGGAAAAATCATCGCGCTGCTGCTCACGCCGATCGGCTTGGTCATTCTCGCTGTCGTGGCGCTGGCCGGCTACCTGCTGTACGCGACTGGAATTGGCGGCAAGGCGCTCGCCTGGTTGGGCGAGCGGTTTCAGGTACTCAAGAGCGATGCCCTCGCCGCGTGGCAGGGAATCGGCGATGCGCTGGCGGCAGGCGACCTCGCCCTGGCGGCGAAGATTCTCTGGTTGACGCTGAAGATGGAATGGAAGCGGGGCATCCACTTCCTCAACGGACTGTGGATCAAGTTCAAGGAGTTCTTCCTCTCTATCGCCACGAATGCCGTGTTCGGCGCGGCGAAGATCTTTAACGATGGTTGGGCCGCCATCGAAGTTGCCTGGACCGAGACGGTCGGGTTCCTCGCCGACGCCTGGTCGGTCTTTACCAACCTGCTCACCAAGACCTGGCATTCGACCGTCGGCTTCATCAAGAAGGCCTGGGTCCGGCTCAAGTCGCTGTTCGATTCGGACGTGGATGTCAACGCCGAGGTCAATCGCATAAATCGCGAAACCAGCCAGGCGAATGAAGCCGCCGACAACAAGATGCTCGAGGCGGTTGGCCGGCGGGACCGTGAGCGACGAGAGCGACGCGCACAAATCGAACGCGACCGGGCCGGCGTCGAGAGCACGCTCACCGACATGCAGCGAGAGGAACACGCCCGCCGGCAACGGCAGTTCGCCGAAGACCTTGGGGAAACGGAGGGCGAACTGGCGGACGCTCGCCGCGAGTGGCAGGAGGCCATCGCCGAAGCGGCGAAGAAACGGGCTGAAGCCGAGTCGAGCGAGCCAGAACGCATGAAGGAACTCCAAGACAGTCTGTCCTTCAGCGCGGGGGCGCTCGGCGAAGAGCAGCGCAAGGTCGAAGTCAAAGGCACGTTCAACGCGCTGGCTGCCCGCGGACTCGGCGCGGACAACCTGGCCGAGCGGACGGCGCGGGCCGCCGAGCAGATCGTCGTCAACACGAAGGACCTGGTGGACCAGGCTAAACAAGGAAAGCTCGTCTTCGCACAGTAGATCGTTATGGCCATCACCATTGATGAGAAATTCGACAGCCGCGAGGCGACGGAAAGCGAAAGCCCGAATACCGAGCTTCTGTATGTCGTCCAAGGCACCGATGACGATCTGCTGGTCAAATCGCTCGTGGCCGCAACCGCGCCGGCGATCTACGACGGGCTCAAACGCGACAGCTTCACGATCAAGACGGTCGGCGGCGGCGTTTGGGAATGCTCCGTCCAGTACGTCAAGATCGAGAGCGATTCGCAGTTCACCTTCGACACCGGCGGCGGCACGCAGCACATCAGTCAGGCCATCGAGACGATCAATCGCTATCCCGCGCCCGGCGAGATCGCGCCCGACTTTCAGAGCGCGATCGGCGTCAACCAGGACCAGATTGAAGGGACCGACATCACGGTCCCGGTCTACAACTTCACCGAAACGCATTACATCGACGATGCACTGGTGACCGGCGCGTACAAGGCGACGCTCTTCTTTCTGACTGGTCGCGTCAACGACGCCGGGTTCAAGGGCTTCGCCAAAGGCGAGGTGCTATTCCTCGGCGCGTCGGGCGCGAAGCGTGGCTTCGAGGATTGGGAGATCACGTTCCGGTTCGCGGCCAGCCCGAACGTGGCGGGTCTGCAATTGGGCAACATCGCCGGCATCGACAAGGAAGGCTGGCATTATCTCTGGGTGCGCTTCGCAGACGAAGAGGACAACGCGGCCAAAGTGCTGATCAAGAAGCCGATCGCCGCCTACGTCGAGCGGGTCTACGAGTACGGGAGTTTCGCTGGCCTCGGAATTGGGACGTAGGGCATGGCCGATCGCTTCAAAAAGACGCAGGCCGGCCAGCCGCTCGATGTCTCGGCGGAAGTCTGGAACTCGTTTCTCGACACCGTTCGAGAACAGAAGGGGAAGAAGCACGACCAGCTCGCCGAGGCGCTGGACCAGATTCGCCAGGGCGACATCATCAAGGTTCGCAACAACAGCGGTGACGACCGCCTACGGTTTCATGTGCTGGGCATCGACTCGCCGATCATTTCACCCGGCGATCATCTGCGCGAGTTCAAAAACCAAGTCGCGCTGGAAGGCGTCAAACCGAAGCATCCTCGCCACTTCACGCGGTTCGCGATTCTGCTGGACCCGCTGCGCGACGGCAAGATCGGCCGGGCGTGGGTTTCGGGCGTCTGCCCGGCTTACATCGAGGTCGAGGACCCCTGCCACGAGTTCGCCGACGTCAAACATTGCGATCCGACGGCGCTGACTAGCCGGCCCGTCGGATCGGCCAAGATTCTCTGGCGAGAGGGTGGAACCGGCGGGCAATGGGCCGTCGTGCGGTTGTCGAACTACCCCGACGACATGCGGCGTTTCAAGCTGATCACGCCGCTTTCCCGTTGCGGCTCCGCTTCGGCGGTGCGGGTCATCTACGATGGCTCGAAAACCAATCCGCCTTGTCCGACGCCGATGCCGGACGACTTGAAATGGTGCGAGGTCGACTGCCCGTTCACCGTCTACGATTCAATCGGCGTGGTTTGCCCCGACGTTTGCCAACCGCAATCATCGGGCGAGTGCTGTGATCCGGCGGACAGCGTGCCGGCCGGCACGTTCGGTTGGGCCAAATGGATGGCCGACAGCCGCAAGTGGGAAGTCGTGCAACTCGGCGAAGGATGCTGCGACTCGTCGAGTTCGTCCAGTTCTTCGTCCTCGTCGAGTTCATCGAGCAGCTCGTCGTCCTCCAGTTCGTCCTCGTCGAGTTCGTCGTCGAGCAGTTCCAGCGAGAGTAGTTCGTCGGGATCGTCCAGCGAACCGTCGTGCCCGCCCGGTCAAGGTCTGACCACGACGGTCGATACGCTGCTGCCATGCCCCGAACGATACGGGGACACGATCCGGTTTCCGACGCAGCGTCTCACGTTTGTGTGCGGACAGCTGGTGTCGATCGACGACACTGACGACTGCGAAGTGCCAATCTGTTGCGAGGCGAGTTCGTCGTCACCAAGCACGTCGGCACCTGACCCATGCGCGCACTTCGACGTGCAAGACGCTGGCGATTGCTGGGAGATCACAATCTGCGGCAAGAAGATCTGCGTACCGAAGTGTCCTTGCCCGTCCAGTTCGTCCAACTCATCGAGCGTCCCTCCGAGTTCATCCAGCTCGTCGTCAAGTTCGAGCTCATCGAGCAGTAGTAGTAGCAGTTCAAGTTCGTCATCCAGCGAGCCTTCATCGAGCAACTCGTCGAGTTCGTCTTCATCCAGTTCATCGAGCAGCTCGTCGTCAAGTTCTTCCTCAAGTAGCGAACCGTCGTCCAGCAGCAGTTCAAGTTCGTCCTCCAGCGAGTCCTCGTCCAGCAGTTCCAGCAGCAGTAGTTCGTCGTCGAGCAGCAGCTCTTCCAGCTCATCGTCGTCAAGCTCGTCGAGCGAACCTTCATCGAGTTCGTCCTCCAGCAGCGAGCCATCTTCGAGCAGTAGCATCCAACCGTCATCCAGCCTTCCTTCGTCGAGTAGTTCCAGCAGCAGTCCGTCGTCCGAAAGTTCAAGCAGTTCGTCGTCGTCGAGTTCGTCATCGAGCAGCCATCCATCTTCGAGCGGCAGCTCCTCGTCGAATTCTGTTCCCTCGAGTTCGACATCGGGCTCGTCGAGCAGCGACAGCCTGCCATCTTCAAGCACCGAGCCGCCGAGCAGCGGGCCAACTCCAAGTTCGGTCGATAGCAGTTCGTCGTCGAGTTCGTCCTCATCGGCGGAAAGCAGTTCGTCGAGTGAGTCCAGCGCCGTCCCAACACCAAGTGCCAGCAGCTCCACGCCGATGCCTTCGGGTAGCGGTTCGCCGACTCCCAGCAGTTCCACTGTGCCGCCGCCGGTTCCGACATCGTCCAGTTCGAGTGAATCGTCAAGCAGTAGCACCGAACCCGAATTGCCTTCGTCGAGTACGCCCAGCGCAAGCGAATCACCATCGACGCCAGAGCTGCCGAGTTCTTCTGAATCAATTCCCTAACGGAGCAGACAACGATGCGAGTATTTCTGATGGGTTATCCGGGCGACCTCGGCGGCGCATGCACCGAGGCCTGGCACACGGTCAAACTGTGGCGACGATTCGATGCTGACGTTCACCTGATCGCGACTTGGGGGACCGACGCCAAGTGGCGATCCCGCGTCGACGCGCTGGGTTGTACGACGCATACTGCGACGCCGGAAACGCTCGATCAGGTGCCCGGTTTGGCCGGTGCGACGGTGGTTAGCTTCTGCAATGCGGCGTTTCTGGCCAATGCGAAACGCCTGCGCGAACTTGGCTGCCGACTGGCATGGGTTAACTGCATGACCTGGCTGTTCGATGCGGAGCGAAAGTTTTATCGCGAGTCCGGTCCGTTCGACGCCTTTGTGTTCCAGTCCGAATTCCAGCGATCGATGCTCGAGCCGGAACTGACGAAGCTCGGCTACACCCCAGGACTCGGTAATCTGATTCGCGGCGCGTTCGACTTCGAGGAGTGGGAGTTTAACCCGCGGCCGCACGCCGATGGTGAAGCAATTGTCGTTGGCCGAGCCGCACGGCCTGACCTCGATAAGTGGTCGAGTAACACCTGGCCCATCTACAACCGCATCCAGTACCGCAACAAGCGGGCGCTGATGCTCGGCATGGACGAACGGACGCATCAAAAGCTCGGCGCACCGCCGGAGTGGGCTGATTGCCTGAAGCCGATGGCTTTGCCCGCGCACGATTACTTCCGCCAGTTGCACTGCACGTTGCCCGTCAATGGCGGCGCTCGCGAGAACTGGCCTCGTGTCGGGCTGGAGGCGATGGCCGCAGGCGTGGCTGTGGTCGCCCAGAATGATTGGGGCTGGCGCGAAATGATCGAGCATGGCGTGACCGGCTTTCTCGGCAGTTGCGACGAGGAACTGGCCCACCACACCGCCGTGCTCGCTTATGACGAAACGCTGCGGATGCGAATCATCAACGCCGCTCGCGAGCGGCTCGTCAACGAATTGGCCAGTCCCAACGTGCTGTGGGCCGGCTGGAAACGCCTTTTTGAAGCCATCAACACCGAACGGAGGGCGGCCGCATGAACAACGTCACCGGCGTCATTCTGAATTGGAAGCGACCGACGAACGTGGCCCGTATCCTGTCGGGCTGGCAGGCGAGCGGCATCGTGACCGAGGCCATTGTCTGGAACAACAACCCGGCCGCGACGTTTCGCCACCAGTGGGCCAACGTGGTCAACGCGGCGCAGGACATGGGACTCTACACGCGGTTTGCGACCGCGTGCCTGGCCACCAACGATTGCGTGTTGATTCAAGACGACGATCTTGAATTGCCGGCCGAATCGCTACGCACGCTTGTCGATGCGTGGCACGACGACTTCGGCATCATCCACGGAGTCTTCGGTCGTGCGCCGAAACCCGATGGCTCGTATGCCCGCAACATTGGCGGCGACACCGAGTCGCCTATCGTGCTGACCCGCGTTCTCGTCGCCCATCGCCGCTACGCCTCGCAGTTCTTTCAGGTCGCCCCTGCGTTCGCCAACGTGCAGCAAGGTGGCAAGCCGGCCGGCAACGGTGAGGACATCATCTTCAGCTACGTCGCCATGAGCGAATCGGGCCGACTCAATCGGGTCCACCGCGTCGCCGTGAACGAATTGCCCGCGCCGCACTCGATCCACGGTCGCAACTGGAAGGGCCACGTCGCACATCGCACACGGTTGCTTCGCGCCTGCGAAGCCTGGTTGAAAGGAGAACGGCATGAAGCTGGCCGCGATTTGCTGCACATATAAACGCCCCAACGAACTGGCGACCGCCATTGAGTGCTTCCTGCGTCAGGACTACCCGGCAGACCTCCGCGAACTGATTGTGCTGGACGATGCCGGCCAGTACGAGAACCAGGAAGGTGACGGCTGGCGGATCGTATCCCTTCCGTTTCGGTTCCGCACGTTGGGCGAAAAGCGCAACGCCAGCGCCGGACTGGTGTCCCCAAACATTGACGCCTACTGCGTGTGGGATGACGACGACGTTTACCTGCCGTGGCACATGACCGCAGCGGCCGCTGTGTTGGCCGAGGCAGACTATACGATTCCCACGGTCATCTACAACGACAAGCGAAACCGAGTGCAGCGGAAGTCGAACCAGTACCTGTTTCACGGCGCGTGGTCGTTCCGCCGAGAGGCATTCGAGCGGGTTGGAGGCTACCCGTTCATCCAAAGCGGCCAGGACCAGGGACTGTTGCGGCGTTTCAAGGCCGCCAAGCTGCGTCGTGCCGACCCGATCCAGTACGACCCACGTCCCAGCTATGTCTATCGCTGGTTCACCGCGCACTCGACGCATATCTCGGCGATGGGCGCGAACGGTTACGAACGGCTCGGACAAGCACCGGCGCAGCGGATCGAGAAGGTGAAGCCACGCTGGGATGCCGATTGGTTGCGGCTGGCGAACGCGGAACTCAAGGAGGCTGAAGATGAACCAACAACAGTATGAATCCGTTATCTGCCGTTTCATTCATGGCGTCCCTGGCGCGCTCTACGACATCGGTGTTGGACCAAAAACCGAATGGCGAACGCTGAGTCGCAAATACTCAGCCATGCATGTGTTTGGTTGCGAACCACATCCGGTCCAGCACGAGAAACTGCTCGATGCGGACTTTCCTGGCCCGCTGGCCAGGGTTGCGATCGGCGAAAACGAGGGGGCTGCCACGCTCCACGTGCCAACGCACGACCTGAAGTGCTGCAGCCTTCTGCCGGTGCCTTATGCCAACGCCACTTGCCAGGTCGAGGTTTGGACGCTCGACCGGTTTGACGTGAACATGGGTGAGCAGGAGCGCATCCTCCTGTGGCTCGACATCGAGGGGAGCGAACTATCTGCCTTGCGGAGTGGCCGTCGGCTACTCGCGTCTGGCCGCGTTCGCTGGATCAATCTCGAAGAGCGTCGCGGTGGACACTGCCCGGCCACTGACTGGTGTGATCCGAAGGCGCTCGATGCATTCCTGACAAAGCAAGGCTACGTCCGTGTGGCCGACTACAACCGGCACTCTACGCACCAGGACGCCATCTACGTGCACAAGGATGAATAGCTATGCTCCGCGTAATCACGATGACGTCATATCGCCGGCCGGCGTACACGCGCGAAGTGTTAGCCTCGCTGGCGAAGTGCGACGGGATCGCCGACTGGCTGTTGCTGCCGAACGTCGAACCCGGCAACGAAGAAGTCATTGCTGCTTTTCGCGAGTGGGATGCCTGCGAGATGCGTCTGGTCGTCAACGAGAAGCGACTTGGGCTGAACAAGAACACGCACGAGGCGGTGCTCCGCGCATTCAACCTACGGGCCGACGTGATGGTTCACCTCGAAGACGACACCGTTCTCAGTCCCGACGCGCTCCGCTATTTCGACTGGGCCGTTCGTGATCTGCTGATCCCCGACGTAAAGTCGTCGGACGGCCATCAGATTCTGCTCGCGTCCGGTTACAACAAACCGAAGACCGAGCCAAGCGTTGACCGCTCCCATGTCTGCGACACACGCCCGATCTGGACACCGTGGGGATGGGCGGTCGACCGATCGCGATTGACGTGGCTGATCGTCAATTGGTGCTTCCGCAACCGAAAGTGCTTCACGTGCCAGTTCCGATCCCAGTACCGTCGCACGCGCCGCGAGGTGTTCCCGATCCTCAGCCGCATCCAGAACATCGGCTACGAAAAGGGTGAGAACAACCGGACGCCCGAGTGGTATCGCGCGAACCATCGGACGCCCTGGGTGGCGACGTCCGACTCACTGAATAGGGAATGGAAGTTGCTTTGATTGATTACAATTGGCGCGGCCAGCAGCAGGCAGAATAGGCAATTTGCGTCGCGTGCTAGCGATTTGGCCGCCATCGGCTAAAATACGTCTCGACTTCGAACACTGTTGGGAGTCTGGTCCTTCTCAAAACAGGTCCTGAACAATCAGATGTAATTGTCCTGCGGAGTTTAGAAATGCCACTGCTCGACCCGGTATTAGACGGCGCGGATGCTGCCAGCGAACGGATTTGGCTGTATCGAATCACTGAGGATACTTCAGCCGGGTTGGAGTACGTTGTCACTGTTCGATTCTCAGGCGGGCCAATCGTGGCTAGCGTCGCCGATGGGTCGAGGACTCCCGGAAACGGTGAATCCTATTATTCCCACGAGGCGTTTACCGACGCACCGACGAAAATCATTCGGTTTGAACCGGATCCGTACTTTCGGTCACCCGCGCGATCTGATTCCGCAGGTACGTTTGTGTTTAGAGTCCCTAAATCTGAGATTGCGTTCTCTAAGCGCGTGGCGCTGAGTGCTGTATTTACCAACCGACTGGATGCTGCCGCCGACTTTCGCTTTTCGCTTGTAAGTGCAGCTGACGACACAGATGATCCGCTCAAGATTGATTTGAAGGACGTTGCTGTGCCCCCATACAAACAGGCCAATGTAATCGTCCTACTCGGCGAACGGAAGATCGACGCTTAAGGAATCACGTATGCGACTACCAATTCAGCTCTCTGCAGGTGAAACTTATTCCGTTAAGCTCAATCCGCGGCTGGGCAACTCGGCGATTTTCGGTTGGGCATATGTACAGTGCTCGAGCGGAAGCGGAATGATTACTGTTGGTGATGGTGGAGTAGACCAACCAACACCTGGAGCGAGTGCCGTCTCAAAGAATTCACTATTTGGTGTTGCACTTCGCTCAAGCGCATCGCGTGAGGTGTCTATTTCTATCGTTGCAGACGCGGCTGGGTTGCAGGGCGCGATTCACATCGAATTAGTTGATAGAGGGTTTGAGACAGACCCACACCTATCATCACTGAACCAGTGCGACGAGTTGGGCGCGACATGATTATCTCTCAACAGGAGTGGCTAGAATTATATGCGAGGTATCGCGAGAGATTGCTGCTGGGACCGGTGGGGCCACTTTCGGATGTTGCAGATGAGCACGAATGCAATCGTGCCGACCCTCCCAATCTCCGCTGGGCACGACGTGGTGAATTAGTGCCGTTCTTGCGCTGGGAAGGTGAGGATGCTGGTGACCCCGTGGACTATCCAGCTCGTTCGGTGTGCGCAACGCGACTCATCGGCCAAGCAACTGATCCAGATCGACTTGAGATAGAAGGGCTTCTTGGGATAGAGCATGAGTATTCTCTTTTGCATTCAGCGCTGGCAGTTCTCGCGTTCGCATCAGAAGCGATCATCACGAACGACCACGAGCCGGTCGATTTAGCAGTTAGGATTCTTCGCGCGCTTCGTAGACTGGGATCGATTACTAAGGGATACGGTGAACCAGATGCTCTCCCTGCCATGGGCTGGGGTTACATGTTGCGAGCTGACACTGTCGACGACTCAACTGCAAACGCTCAAGGAGACCTTACAGCAAACTACTGCAATTGGCTGGGAGATCCGGACACAGCTCGACCGCTTGAACCGTCCGCAGGAGACTATGCAGGGCTTGTCGCTACGTTGGTCTTCGCAAGACGCACTCTTGCGCGAGGCGAAGGAGTGTATGACGACCTGATCTCCGAGATCGACGAACGAGTGCAAGCCATCAACCGCTTCCTAGGGGCAGCGCGATATAGAATTCGTCGTAGTGACGGTTCAGACGTTGTGTCTGGCCCATTTGCGTTTGGCACCGCGCTCCCCTTAGCGCAATTGACTGCTGAGATAAAGAACACCAATGCAGAAGATGAATTGGCAGATTTTCATGTCGATCAATTGGCGGGCTTTATCCGGGAATTTGATGGTGGCTTTGACCGCGCTTCGCTCGTTGCCCAGATACTGACGGACGTCGCTGCAAGAATAGCAGCCAATGTACTTCGAGAAGCATGTGTCGTACTCTCGGAAGAAACTGTTCGTGTTCTACGTATCCAGTTTCCCAAAGTATGGCTACGGGATGTAATCCTTCGAATCCGGCACGATGTAGACACATTCCTCGCGGGGAACTTGCGAGATTATTTAGCAACGCAGCTGGATGCGTGGCTAGATGGACCATCACTGAGCTCGGATTCCACACTCAGCCTGGCAACGGCGCTTTGGGAACGACTTGGGAGAAGATCGTTCGATGCGACGTCCCTGTCGCCGCGAGTCTGCAAAATCGACATCCGATTGGCAAATGTAGTCGGTGATCACAACCTTGTCTTCCCGTCCCAGACTATCACAATCCAGATTACAGATACCTACTCATTTGACGTCGAGATTCCCGACGTTCCAATTGATGTAGGAGGTGAGCGACTTCATTTGACATTGACCCCCAACGCTCTTGTTCACGAAGTCAGCGACGGTCGCGCGTCACCAGAATCATCTAATGTTCAAGTGTTTCGACTTGCTGACGGAAGTGCGGCCTTGCGGCTTAGCGTTGAAGGCGTGGGCGGTGCGCCTTGTCTGGCGTTTTCACCAACTGCGGAGAACGTTCTCGCGTCAGGGCATGATGATGGAATCGTGCGGATACGCGATATTGAGACGGGTGGAGATCTGCACAGCGTCGATTGCGCTGGAGGCGCGATTCGATCCATAACTTTCAGTCCGGACGGTGTCCTAGTTGCTGCTGGGACGGATGCCGGGCACATTTTGGTGTTTCGCGCTGACGGTGGTGGCAATGAAGTGAGCCTGGTTGGACACCCTGGTGGTACGCTGTGTCTCGCTTGGCGGGAAGTCCCGGAAGATGAAGCGACACGCCCCTTACTGTTGTCGGGAGGGCGAGATCGCCATATTCGGAGTTGGGACATCGACGCAGAAGTCGAAGAAAAGGGATGGGAAGCGCATGCCGCTGACATAATGGCACTTCGAGTTCTTGTCCCGGGAATCGCGACATCCGCTTTTTCCGTCGTGTCCGCTAGTGCGAACGGAAATGTTCGAGTTTGGGATTACGAGTCTACCGATGTAAGTCGTGAACCGGTTTCTATCGATTCCACGATCGCATCATGCGGCTTCGTTGAGGTCCCTGATTACCGAGCCCAAGTATCTACGGTTCAAATCACCGCTGACGATTCAGATACCGCCTACACGATTAGCATTGATGGTCAAGACGTATCGACGGCTGGTTCCGGCACAGGCGTGAATGACACCGCTAGTTCACTTATGCAAGCTCTTGAGGCCTCAACGATCCCGGCATTCACTGAAATCACTTGGGCGGTATCGGGCGACACCGTGACTGGCGTCGGCAATACCGTAGGTCAGGCGTTTAACGCAGTTTCAAGTGCTGCTGGCGGAGCGGGGACCATCGGCCCTGTAACTACCATAGTGCCGCCGATTGACCGCGATCGACGCCTCGGCATCTTATGTATTTTGGCACATGATGATGCTCTTTCTTTTTGGAATCTGGAAAACGGTGTTCGATTTGCTGGCATTCGCCCGAAGCCCGACGTTGCGGTTACATCGGTCGCGTCATCACCAAACGCAAAATATGCAGTAGTTGGTTTGAACGATGGCACCAGCCAAATTCTTGAAGTCCCTCATTTTCAATCGACATTGGTTGATCAGTTTAACCGGGATGACACGGGTCCCGGCCTTCAATGGCGCCAGGAAACGGGCAGCTCTGAAACGAGTCGTGGTCGGTTGGCAGCATCCTCTGGGGAAGGACTCTTGTTGTTCAGACAACCTATCACTGGAAGCAACTACTCGTGTGAGGTGATTGTAAGAAACGACTGGGAGGACGACTCACATGAGGGTTACGCGACCCAGGGCGTCATCGTACGAGCCACCGGTGGCCCTCCCCAGTATGCAAGCTATTATGAGGCAACGATTAGTATCGGACGTTCGTATTCTCGCGTGCATCTGTGGCGAATTGATGCTGGAACACGGGCAGAAGTGACGTCGGTACCCTACTTAGTCGAAGTAGGCCGCGACCATACAATTCGGGTCGTTGCAACGTTGAGACAGGTAGTCGTCATTGTCGACGATGAGGAAGTGATTGTATTTGATGACGACGCCCCGATAGGCCTTTCCGAGCCAACCCGTTGCGGACTGACGTGGCTCCGCGATGATGATGGACCAAGCATCGCAGTCGATGATTTTTTGATCTCACTCCCAGTGGTAGCTGATCAGAATACGACCCTGCAGGTTGATCCGATCGAAGCAACCGCTGTCTCTGTTCCTTCAAACGGGGATAGTGCGTGGTTTGCTGTCGCTAGACCGCAACCTGCCCCGGCATATCCGTGGAGAATAGTTGCCGCCGCGACTTCAGGTCTTCGCGGGCCGATTCTCGACGCACTCTCAGTGGCA
Source organism: Bremerella volcania (assembly GCF_007748115.1). Lineage (NCBI taxonomy): Bacteria > Pseudomonadati > Planctomycetota > Planctomycetia > Pirellulales > Pirellulaceae > Bremerella > Bremerella volcania. Next base: position 4,816,634 of record NZ_CP036289.1, on the reverse strand, counting down.
CACAGGGAGCAAGATGCCATGCTGCTGGCGCTCGCGCACAGCTTTCTAGGCGTCAACTCACAGTCTGACGAGTTTGCAGAGACTATTGAGTTGCTTTCCAATGCACCTACTGAGTTCCCGCATCATGGTGTCGCCGGTGGATGGGATTGTGATTTTCGCTGGGCAATTCGCCCAAATATTGAAGACACATTGAGCAAAGCCGGTTCCTTAGGAAACGGTTTAGATTTTCTGACTGCTACCGCAATCGTTGCAGCCGCTGACTCAAATTCTTCCAATCGAGAAGCTTTCCGACGAGCACTGTTGTTAGATCCCTAGCATTGACCGTTGGTTGAAATAAACAAGGAGAAAAAGATGGGACCAATTAAACTGCCGTTCCAAGGGGCGATAGCCGAACATCAAGTCCTGCAACTCACCGACACTGGCAACCATCAGGAAACGGATATGATGGTGGCGATTGTCTTCGACCGCACAAGAGGAATTGGAGAGGTTGTAGTCCGTGTGGCAAACGTCGCAGGAACTGCGGAGCGACTCTCGGCAAACTTGGCGAACGGAGAGTCGGCGAAGTCCATCACTGTTCCGTTGCGATACAACGATGACCCCGCGTTGAATGGTGTCTGGATTGAGTCAGCTTCTGCTGGTGCTAGGTTCAGCATTCAAATATCAACACTACCGTGAGCGATCCATGATTCTTTCTGAAAAGCTCGCTCGTTTGTATGCGACCTACCGCCAACGGCTGATTGATGGGCCCAAGGGGTATTTCTGCGACTCGACTTTGCGCAGTTGCAGCGTGCCAGGTGGCTGCAATGAATTCCCAACCGTTGAGTTTCAGCGAGAAGGGGCTCCTGTGCCGTTCGTGCGTCAAGCAACAACCGATGTCACTGAACCGGGCGCTTTCTTGGTCGCTGATTTGCTCAGAGTATCGAATGAACCAGAGGGCGCCACAGAAGAAGAACGGTTCGTGACAGGGATTCGTCATGCAGACCAAACGTTGTACTCCTCCAATCTGTTTCTGGCGTTGGTGGCCGAATACGTAATTACTTATGACGATCAGACACTAGAACTTGCGGAGTGTGTGTTGGCGATGCTCCGTCGCCTTGGTACTTGGCAGCCGGGATACAAAGAGGAGAGAAGCAATCGTTGCCGTCCTCGCGTAGGATCAACATACGGCTACATGGTTCGGCACGATGCGTTTGACGGATTCGAGGAGTCCTTTTGTGAATGGAAGAAGGATCCGCTATCGAATGACTTTCGTTCCCACGAGCCATCATACGACCAACTAGGTAGTCTGAACAACTGCGGGGCATTCGCGTGGAGGATATTGGAAGAAGCCGACGTGGCGTCAGATCCTCGGTGCCCCCCGGATCATCACCCACGTGTTGATGCGCTGCAGGCGGGAATTATTGAGCGCATGACTGCCACGCACCGGTACATCGCTACAAACTGTAGATACGCGATGCGCCGTTGTGATGGAGCAGAGGTTGACCGGCAGGGCGGCTGGTGCTGGATGTACGCCTATCCACTTGCCCGCACCCAAGCGTCAGCGCGAGCTGGGGGCAGCGGGAATTATAGACCGTTCCTCGAACCCTTCCTTTATCGATTTCTTTTCGACTTCGTTGAGAATCTCATTACTGTGATCCTTGACGGGCTAATCGACACACTTCCTGGGTTGATCACAAAGCATGTTAATCTCCAACGCGACATCCAGAGAGAGCTGGGAGAATTCGGTGATTTTCTCGACCTAGTAATTCGGCATTTCGGGTACATCTTGGAAGAGATTCTTCGTGCCGCATTGAACACGCTCAGAGAAGCAGTACGAGCCTTTGTGCGTAGCGACCTTGCACGCTGGCTGCGCGATAGACTCGCGGAGCTTGGCAATGATCCGCTCAGCGAGGCATTGAACGACAACCTCGCCAGGGCACTGTTCCGTGTGTTTTCACGGACGACGTTGGTTGATCCGCGCAACGAACTCGACCCAGACGAGTCCTTGCATTGGGTGCTCGATCTTGGAAAGCTGTTGCAGGACCTCGGAGTCGTTGGGGAGTTGCCAAGAACAATTCGGTTTCAGTTTCAGTGGGAGCTAAAAACACCGCCTGTTGTCATTAAGGTATGGAACCCACTCTGCGTATGCGGCACGAAGGTGGGATGCCACGAAGAGGTAGAGATCGCGCCAGCTCAGGATTTTGGAACTCTCGACATCGACTGGGATATCCCGGCACCGTGGGTGTTGATCTTTCCTAATCTGGCAGAGTTTCCAGTTACGGCTCCGCTGTCGCTGCTAGGGGAACTGGTGTATTCGAACGTTGATGCCGCGCGATTCATGATATACCACTTCTTCTGCGCTAATGCTGCATCGGATACGTTTGGAGAAAACCGAATCAATCCTATACGAGCTGCTCATCGATTTGATAATGCCTTCTTTATGGCGTTAATGCATCGATTCCACGGAGTCGCGGCCCGAGGGGACGTCAAACGTCGCCTGGAATCTCTTGAAACGGCGCCAGAGGATTATCCGAAAGAGAGCGCGAAACGCGGCTGGAATCAAGATTTTCGTTGGAAGCGCTCTAAACGCGATCCCGGCTCAGAGGGGAGCCTGTATAACGGGGTTGATCTCATGGTTGCATCAATGGTTGCCGCGTCTGCTGATGCCCCACGGAACAGAGACCGCTTGATTGATGCGATAGCTGATGCACGTCGCGAAGCCGAAGAGGAAGAGCAACCAGGAGTCATTCGGCTGCCATTTGAAGGACCCTATACAGACGGAACATGGGTGGTCTGGAATCGCACGGCCGCGCATCCGCGCACACCACTTCTTGGAGTCGAGTTTTCCAGACGTCGTCCGGATGGAGGGATTTCGCTACGAATGACTCACACTGATAACACGACGACCGATGTTGACTTTTCTCAAGGGGAACCAGCAAAGTCAGTCGAAGTTGCACCTTCTGTCAGAGAAATAACGATTCTGAGTATCAACATTGGCACAAAGGGAGAGATACTGATCACCGTATGACGGGCGATTACCGCCTGCAAAACCTTCGCGTCGTTCGGCATGGACAGCAACAGCAGCGAACACGCAGTTGGTTTATGATCATGCTTTGCGGTAGTTGGCGATCTTCAAGTAGCTGAATAACCAGTCTAATGTCTCCACAGGACTTTACAGTTCCGCTTACAACCACCTTGTCAGTGGCATCCACTGGTGTCAGCGTTACCTGTGCTCCAGGAACAACTGTCGGGATCGTTGCTTCGAGACGCTGAAATCGCAGCGGATCGCGCACAACCTCAATGCTTACAGCCTCAATAACGCCACCGTCGAGAACCACAAACAGATTGGTGGTGCCAAGGGAATGGCCGGTGACAAGGATCGTTTTGGTCGTCAACTTGGCGACCGAGCAAACCTCTTCATCCGCAACAATTGGTTCATTCTGTATCGCCGTGGCGAAAGTGACGTCTTTGGCTTGCCCTAGATGTGCAACGACTGACCGCACTGAGGGGGTTTGGCCAATCGCCACACTCGAAGTCAGCAAGATTGTTGATATGCAGGACAGAACTCGTATGTATTGCGTCATCGATTTGAGGCCTATTGTACTGTGGTCGAAACCTATCTTGTTGCTCCGCGAATATGGAAGTGGATAGGTCCCCGTAGACTCTTAGCTAGTGTAGTTCGCGTTTTAGGAATTGGAACACTGTTCCGAAGAAAGACGGCTCTCACGGTCTCCCGCCGGAATTCACGGAAGCCGGAAAAACCGTTACAATCGTTGGGAATCGCGACCTAACCAACAAAATCTTAGGAGTTACTGGCATGGACAAGGAACTGCTGGCCCAAATTGACGCCTTGAAGGATGCCGAGATTTCATCATTGCCTGGCTGCGGACTAGCTAACCTTCATCCGTGTGGCGGACGCCACAATCAATTTGATGCGGAGTTGTTCACCGTTGACTACACCTGCAGTGCAGGATCGTCAGCCACGAAGTTCGTCATCGGAGTTCGCGGAATCCACAGCGACGGCACGGGCAACCATTACCGAGAACAAAGCAACGCGCTTGTTGAGCTGGATCTGGACGAAGGTATGTCGCAAACCGGGCAACTCAAGGTTTTTAACTATTTCCGGCCGCCGGGCGAATGGGCACTTCAGGCGTACATCATGTTCCGACAGGACGGTGGTACTTTCCAGACGTGCGCACGAGAAGAATGCACATTCGATGTTGAATGAGAGTTCGGGGAAGCCAGCGAACGAGACTCGAACTCGACAACCGTTTTCATCCCAACGGCTTACGTCATTCGCAAAAGAGAGTATTGTTACGAAGAGGGTTCCTTTCGGGGAGCTTTGAAGACACTCGTCGGTCCAAATGGTCAACGCCATTGGCTCCACGAGTGTCTTTCTTTGCGCTTGCAGCCCCCGGAATCGGCAATTCCTGGTCGAAAAGGGTGATTTCCATGTGCCCGCTCTGAGGATCGTCCTCGTCCTGAGTTAGGTCGATCGCCGCGATGTAGCAGGCGAGCAGGTCCTTCAGAGCGTAGGCGTTGCCGGCTTCCTTCAGCTTCTCGACAACAAACGGAAAATCACAGTAGGCTTCCGAGATTGAGTCTGCTGAAAGTGACTGGTTGAGAGCCTCCGTTCGAGCGGTCTCAAGCGCCTGCACCTGTTCTTCCAAGTTGCTGCGAACCGCCTCAAGCTCTGCAATCTGCTCCTCCATAGACCGGAACTCTGCGCCGCCGGCTACGGCAGCAATCAATTTGCTGAGACTGGACTTCGTGTCGCGCAATCGACGTTTTACTGCATTGAGTTCGTCTCCAATCCGTTTGGCCTCGTTGTTGTGGTGCTGAGTGGCCTGTTCAATGGCCTTCTGAATCTGATCACGTCGGACGCCCCACTCGGAAACTTGGTTGAGCACGAACTCCTCGACAGCGAAGGCCGGAGCATATCGGGCATCACACGCGGTTCCCGCGCTGTGAGACTTTCGTGTGCATTGGTAATAGAAATGCTTATCACCGTTTCGGCCCGTACACCATGTTGTCGACATCATCGAGCCGCAGCGACCACAGCGCAGAAGTCCCTGAAGAAGAAACGTGTGCTCGTAATCACCGCGACTGTTTCCACGCGCCTCACGATTGTCTTCAAGAATCTTCTGGACCCGATCGTACAATTCCCGTTCGATGATGGCGTCATGCTGGCCCTCGTACTCGACGTCGTCGAAAACGATCTTTCCCAGGTACAGCTTGCTTGTGAGCGTTCGGATGACTGTCTGCTTGTAGATCGGTCCGCCACCTCCCGGCTCGCCGTTCTTCGTCACGTAGGTCGGACGACGAATCCCCTGGTCGGCGAGGTACTTCGTCACCTTTCCCGCTGATCCAAGCTCAATGCACTTTTCGTAAATCTGCTCGACAAGGCGAGCTTCTTCTGGATTCACCTTGAGCACGCCCTTCCGATCTGGGTCAGCTTCGTAACCGATTTGACGACCGCCGTGCCAAAGTCCCTGTTCGGCTCGATGCTTCATCGTGGCATAAGTACGTTCAGCAGTAGTTTCTCGTTCCAACTCAGCAAAAACGAGGATGATCTTCACCATTGCTCGTCCCATCGCTGACGTGGTGTCGAAACTCTCATTGACACTGACAAACTCAACCTCGTACTTCTGGAGCTTTGCCCAGAGCTCAAAGAAGTCGAGAAGGGATCGTGTTACTCGGTCAATCTTTTGGACGATGAGGATGTCGATCTTGCCGTCTTCAATGTCACGCATGAGGCGTTGGAACTCAGGACGATCCGTGTTCTTGCCCGACCAGCCCTCCTCTCGATAACGGCCCGTGATCTCCCAATGCTCGCCGCCGTCCTTTTGGTTTTCCAACTCAACCCGCTTTTCCATCAGGCTGAATTGAGAGTCGAGACCGCCTTCCTGAACCTGCGCCTGACGTTGGGTGGAGACACGACCATAGAGTGCGCATTTACGTGTGTTCATATTTCTGTTCTCGTTTGAATGGATGATTTAGAAAACGCAGCCGCACAGAAATGCGCGACTGCGATGTGGAGATCAGGCTGATTCTTGCTGCTGCGATTCATGCGAATCGTTGCGTTCAGCCTGGTGTGCTCGAAAGTGGAAGACGTAGGCTTCCTTCATGAGCGAAGTAGCGAGTTGGTCACGCTCTTTGGCGGATTTCTCGCGGTGGGGATGCTTTCGTACGATTTCGTTGGTTCCCCACGGGACGACATTGGTTGTCCAGTGCTGCTTACTTTTTCGTGGCATCTTCAAATTTGAAGATCAGTCCACAATCGAACTCTCCCTGGTGCGACGGCGGAGTGCCTGGTCGGAACTTATTCGTCCGACTCTGAGTTCGTAGTGACGGCGGCCGTATCTTGCCGTGCCACAGCTTCGTCCCAGCGGTTATTTAGTTCACGCTGGACGAGCGACTTACTGTACTTCCTTCGGCCACACGTCTTCACGCCGTGCTTGAAAGGTTCGAGCTTCCCGCCCTTCGCCCACAGCGAAGCTGTCCGCTCGGAAATCCCAAGCAGTTCGGCAAGCTCACGTTGAGTAATCCAGTCGGTCGTTGGACTTGGGGTCATCGATTCCATTTTGTCCGCTCCCTTCTGGCTTTTGCGCGGTTGATTTCTCACGTTTAACGAATATCATAGAAGTGGTACCGCAATGCGTCAAGTGGCAAGACTGGAGATTTCTGACGTGACAAGTCAACTAAGCGAGTCAGCGCAACGAGTCCAATGGTTGCTGAAGAAGGTATGGCACGGCTCGCAATCCCGCATGGCGGAAGAAACCGGCATCAGCCAGTCGGCGATCTCCAACGTCGTCACGGGTCGGCAGCAACCAGGCCGGAAGATGCTTGAGAGGCTTTCCAGCAGCGCCTTGGTCAATTCAACCTGGCTTGTGACCGGTCACGGCGATCCGCTCATTTCCGCTGGCGGAGAAGCTGGACGGCGAGCGGCCTACATTGCGCGCCAGCTATTTGAGGGCTTGCCAGATGATCATGGGGACTCGCTCGGTCACATGCTGGAGGTGCCTCTCCCGTATTACCGCCCGAGCCGTTACTGGATTCAGATCGACGGCGATTGTCCTCTGCTGATTTACGACAACTTGCGACTAGCTGAAGGTGATCACGTCCTTTTCGATCCCGACAAGAAATCGTGGCCGAAGAACCTTGCTGGGCATCCCTGTGTTATCAGCGAGAGTGGGCGTTTGACGTTGGGCTGTGTTGCTCGTTCAACGACAACGCGAGTCTGGCTCGTCCAGTCTCGAAAGAAGCCCTTGTCAGAGTTCAAAAAGGTAGATGGGAAACATGAACGTGACCTCATATTTTATGACGAGGAACCGCCAGAAGGGGAGGTCGAAACCGAGGAGAGTTACTCACTGAAAGTGCTCGTCGCGATAGGCGTCTTCCGAATGGGAACCTTTGATCACAAGGAGGTGAGCGGTAATTAGGAACCAATTCCCAACGACCAAAACGAAAGGCCAGCCCCGCCAGGCTGGCCTTCGTGAATTGTGCCCCAGAGTTCAAGCGGAGCATCCTCATGGTATCCACAGGCATCGCGCCCGACAATGTCTCACCACTCGTAGTTTTTCCGACCGCCATCCCGGATTTTCTCCTCACGGATCAGGCAGTCCCACTTGGCCCGATGACAAGTAGAGATATCAACCCAGGTCGTGGACGCATTCGCCGCATCCTCAGTTGTGAACGCTGGCTGTTACTTCTCCTGGCGTGCGAAAGAAGACGGTATCCCGTACTCGTCCCGGACGAACTCATCGCCGCTTGCACTTGGGGGGCTCACAAACGCCCAAAGAATTGGCGGGCCGTCCTACGTGAATCATGGGGCCTTACTTGCGAAGCCTCTGGACGCCGAAGTCATAGAGCAGAAGGAATTAGAAATCAGCTCTCGGAGGCTGAAGACAAACTCAGAAAGTGCTCAGGCTCACTTCGGTGGCAGGCCAAGAGGCAACGGTTGATCGCTGAATTGGAGGAGATCGGAGTTGACGACGACATTCTCGCGAGAGCTTCGGCGTACGGCTGTGATGAATCTTGCGTCTATCACGACCTCCACGTTCCTCATGAGCATTTTCTCTGGAAGGATGCACGAAGGTCGCTCGGCGCGCTCTCGCAGTTCATGGATAAAATCGGAGAAGATGAATACACCTTCGACTTTGAGAAGCGTGATCGTGAGGACAAGCCGCTGAAAACTTTGCTGCGGAAGCAGCTCTACTCTGCGTACCTTCCCATTCAGCTGTTCGGGCATTCGCCGAAGGTAAAAATACCTCGACGTCAGCAACGTCTCTTACAGGGCATCATGCGTGAGTTGTCTCACGTTCCAGGCAAAGGAAGGCGCCCTGGAACGACGGCGTGGGTCGAAGATGGTCTGGTGATGCCCCCGTCTGGATCACGCTCAATTCGGTGCGAACTTCTTTCGCAAGAGCAGCGGTACGCGAACTTCGGTGGTAATTTCAATGGCCATCGTGGATACCAAATCATCGGGCGAACTCGAAAGGGATGGCTTTATAGAGCCGGCTACCCAGTTGATGGAGCTTCCGATGAACAGCTTTGGCAATGGGTACGATTCTTCCTCGCCGATCTGGCGGATCTTTCGCAACGGTTTGATCTCGTTGTCGCAGCGGTGTCGAAGCCTCCTTGCCGATGCTACAACCTCGCAGAAATGCGGGAGATGTTACGTTCAAATCGCGGCAAGGAAGTACTCGAAAACTGCCGTCTCAGAATCTTCGCGCCCGAGGATTACCTCGCCAGATGGCGCCAGTGGTTTGCCACGAAACTGGGATATGACGAGATCCCCGGAGGATCGGGTGGTCCTCTACCGGTGATTCGACCTGCACACCAGCTTGTCGATCCGATTGAGTTTCGATCGTGGATGCGAGCGAACAAGATTACGCAGAAGCTGCTCGCACAGGAGCTGTGTTGTTCGGAGTCGCGTCTCTCACAACTGTTCTCCGGTTCCAGACAGTGGAACCGAAGTTTCCAGCAGGAGTTGTCGCAATTCCGTCAGCGGTTCACGAGTGCGGAGACTGATGGGAACTCGCAGCCAGAGCGATGACTGAGTTCACGGATCGTGCAAGATTAGGGTCTCAAATTCACACATTTCCATTGTTAGTCATAGAAAATTCACACAAATCGACAGAGTGAACTCAGAGTGAACGCTGCAACCCAAAATATGGCAACGACTTACAACTCCTCTTTCGACACTACGGTATCTACGATACCAAACACTGCGGGCGTCGCACGCCTCGCTTGCGCTCGGCGACGCCGCCGCAGAAGAACAAACAGAAAGAACCGCCACTGATCCAGTCACTTCCACGTCTGCCGCGAGAAGCATCGAAGCCGCGAGACAAAGGAACGGAGACTCCACACGAGGCGTTGGCGGCGAGCCGCCTCGAACAGTTACGCCGCGAGTTGCGGAAGGCAGGGCGAACGATGGAGCGTGTGGCGAGGGTGTGCAAACGATGCAAGGCGACCAGGATGCTCCAAAGCACCGCAGCGAGCCGCCGAAGTGAAAGACCAAGTACGCGTTGGTAACTCGGCCCATGTCGAGATACGGCAGGCCCTCTATTGCGATAAACGACGTTCTCAACCAGCACGAGTCGTCGTTTTTGTGGATTCCATTGGTAGTTTGGATGGGTTTGTGAGCTCTCACGGCGGCACCTGCAATCCAGCGATCGCCAAACAGGCTTGGTAACCTCAATCCCAACAACGGTTTAGCGAGTTGCGATTCGGTCACCCATTCGTTTCGCACCATCAAAAACCAACTCACAATGGGCGCCGCGACTCTGTGGAGCTGTGTCAGCATGGTTTTGTATGCACGCCCTGCTTGGGACAATTAGCGTCTCGACATAGGGCCGCGGTTTTGACTCGCGAATGAATCGAGCCGCGAAGGGTGGTGCCCGCTTCGGGAGGAGGAAAAGTGTTGGTCGAAATACTTCAAGTGACGCGTCAGGGGCAATCGTGGTGAAATCGCCAGGGTAAACTGGCAGCCGATTGCGCTCTCACACTGCAAGGGGCACGGTCAGGTTGGAAGACACCTCGACAGGGAAGGCTCGTTCGCAGTTGGACGGCAGGCCAATGTTGGTCTTCTGTACGATTCGGGCAACCTCGCGCGGTAAATAGGAACCAACCAAGATCAGACAACTGGCTGTTTCCGGCACGGCCGCTGGCGGAAGTCTACAAGCATCCAACATGTCACAATCGGTGCATGATTCACTGAGTCTCAAGCTGATGTCAAAGGCCAGATCCTGCTGCCCGTCGTAGCATCGCGGAGCAAGGTTTCCGCAGCATTCTTCTTTCGGATACTCAACAATAGCTAAAAGAAACAACAAAGCCCCGCCGACCGCACGTACGCGGACGGCGGGGCTACTGAAGGTTCACTCGCTGAAGAATGATCGTCGCTTCGAGCCAGCACCGCTGAAGTAAATATCTGGCTGCGAAGTAATCAACGAATTTGTTCTCACCATTTGACCGGCTTCCCAAGCAGCTGCCAGTGCGGCACACGCAAGACCGATCTCAAGACGCCATCCGAAGAGAACACCGCCAACTTCTTCAGGAAGAGTCCAGCTTCCAAGCTGAGCCAGGATAATTCCCGGTATGAACCCAAGGAGCAGAGGAACCTTCCAAGTAAAACGACGTCGTGGAAACCGGATGTCGGGTGGCCAGTAAGTTTGGTTGTCGAAGTGTGGACCAGGGGCTTCATCAAAACCAAATTCGCTCGGCGGCCATGTGTAGCCCTTCGAGTCATCAGATCGCAACGACGTGACAAACATGTTTTCCAGACGCCGTACTTGGGAAAAGTCGACGTCTCGAAGGTTGGCCAATGTTACGACAGGCCCGAGTATGTCGGCATCTACAAACGTGGCCCCCGATAGGTCTGCGTGCTTCAGCGAAACACCATGGAATTGTGCTGAGTTGAAATTGGCGTTTGAGAAGGTGGCACCATCAGCTGCCATACCGGCCCAACTCATGGTCGCGTTCTCGAAACAGGATCGTTCAGCTTTGGCGCTCTCGAAATTGCAGTTCGTGAGCTTGGTTTCACTGAAGTTGGATTCAGTTGCGTCTGCTGACTGGAACTGGCATCCATCCAGCTCGCATGACCTGAATGATGTGTTCTGGAGGTTCGCTTCCGTGAAGATCACGTTTGCCAGGGAAGTCCCGTCGAATTTCGCTGCTGCGAGATTGGCCCTGGACAAGTCCACGCCATCGAGTTTAGCCCCAGTCAGGTCTGCTCCGCTGAGATCGGCGTCCATGAGCTTTGCATCGCGAAGGTCTGCACCGCTCAGGTCAGCTTCTGCGAGTTGGGCTCCCCGCAAGTACTTGTTGCCAAGGAAGGAATTTGAGAGTGATTCGCCGTCGTATTCGTGAAGGATTTCGCCTTCGAGATTTGTGATTGCTGTCATGTGGTCCCCAAAAAGAAAGGGAGGAGCGCCGAAACTAAGGCCGCTCTCCAGACCCTCGCCAGAGGGAACCAACGAACAGCACAAAGCCCGACGCTCCCCTTTCGGGGAGCGCGGCACCTTGTGACTGCCTCGTTGGATACAAGAGTCCGAGGACTCAGGCTGGCGATTTCTGGAGAAGCAAGCACAGACGCAACGCGTCGAATCAAGTTGTATGGATCGGCGAACTACGCGATATAGGCGGTCCTCGTATGAGTTTGATTGACAAATTGTCGAATGGTTATTCTACGGCTGTCGCAGGTACTTCACAACGATCGTATGAAGCAACCCACGAATTGGCGGTAGCTAGAGTCAAGCGTTCCTTCGGCCGCGCGCACGTCCGCGACGCCAGCCGACTGTGAATGCGGCCTTCGAGCCGTTCCGCTTTCCGGCTTTGTATGCCCAATAACCGATGCCCAAAGCAACGGCGAGAGTTACAACGGCTTCCATATTCGGCGGTTCCTCTTGTTGGTGTTCAGTGTTTTTATGTTGGAAACAACGACTATCCCTGCCACGCATCGCAGGGTCCGCGATACGGACAGCTGGGACACGAAATTGGTGAGGGCGACGGATAGAAATGTCCGTCCTGGATGGACCGCCAGACTCGTTGCATCACTGACTTTGTTCGGCCAACGCGTTGCTGGTTGAAAGTTACCGGCAACGTATCAACGGTTGGTTTGGCGGCTTTCGTGATTACGGCGAACTCTAGCCGAATCGGCTTCTCGGGCGCGAAGTCTTTCGCGAGCGCGGCATACAACATCAACTGCTCACCCGATCTCTCGGCTTGCACAGCTGACCACCGTGTCCGTGCGGTTTTTAGGTCGGTGATGGTCAGAGCCTCGTCGCTTTCCACGATCAAATCGACTCGTCCCAGGATGTCAGGCATCCCCGGAATGAGTTCTTTACGGAGTTCTTCCTCGATGCCGACGATGTTGCCTTTTGGCTTCGCTATGTCGCTCTCTCGAAATGCAGCAATGATCCGATCAGCAGTTTTGGCGATCGAGTCGATGTCCTCCTGTTTGCCAAACCGAATGTCGGCTGTCTCCGTGCGAGACTTCCAGTTGTCCCAAAATGCGTCGAGCAGCGTGTCGTGATCCGGCGGTGAGTTGCCGCACATCAGCTGGTTGAAGTGGTATTCGGCAGCGCTGTGAACTGCGCCGCCGAGAGCAAGACTGGCTGCTACGAACGGTTCCTCAAGACCTTCGATATAGTGGAAGTAAAACCGAAGCGGGCATTGCTGGTAGGTACTGATCGCCGAGAAGCTAACATAGTCCCGCTGGACAACTGGCGCGGCACGTGGTTGTTGAGAAACTGCGATCATCCACGGCCTCCGTTCCCCGCTGGCTGGCCTTTCAGTTCGTCGATCAACGCGCTCGCATCGCCGATACTCAGATCTGTAACAGCTTGAACTCCGTGCTGCTGGAGGTACGGAGCGAGGTCAATCCGATTGCGGTTAGCGATCGCGGTGATGGCTCGCACCTGACTTTGGGTTGCCCCGCGACCATTCGAGGAACGGTTTCCGTTTGAGCGGTGGGAGTAACCGTTGCCATTCGCCTGGCCATTACCGTTACGGTGATGACCATTAGTGGAGTGCTGGTTGTCATCCTGATGCAGTTCGGCATTGAGCGAATCACGAGCGAGTCCAAACAGCTTGTGAATCTGACTTCGCAAGCGATCCGGGTCCTCAATGATTCCCGAATCGAGTTCTACTTCCAGATTGACCGACGCGCCGCGACTGCCGTAGTTGGCCTCGCCAACCTTCTTGTTGAGGCCGATATTGATCTGTACGGGCATATGGATGCCTCCTGATTGGTGAGTAAGAAAACAGCCCGGCATCATCCGTGGATGAGACCGGGCCGAGAGTGTGTGATGAATGACGCGCGTGAATTACGCGCCGATGTTCTCCAGTTGCTTGAGCGAACGAAGTGTCGTTTCGACGAGCCGGTTCTGTTTCCGCTTCGCTTTGATCACGGAGATCAATTCGCGAGTGTCAGTCAGAGCCACGCTGAGCGAATCACGCAGAGCCTCCGCCTTCGCCAACACACTGGCGGGTTTGTCAGCGCGGGATCGGGTTGATGTGGGACGTTTCGTGTTTCGCATGGGGATCGTGGTCCTTCTTTGTGGAGATGGTTTTGGTGGATCGGATGGCGACTCGATGCGAGTGAGCGTTGCGTCTGGAGTGATCGCGCCGTCTTTTCCGAGCAATGCCCAGATGTATGAGCGACGGTCGTCACGACAGAATGCGGGGGCTTCCGCTGCTTGCAGATAAATCTGCCGAAACCCCAACGACGCCGCCCGACGGAGATAATCACGATTCGTGTTGAATCGCATTTCTTCGCCCGAGCGTTGCGAGTTACTGAGGACGAGTTCTGTCCCGATGTCCTGGTCAGCACTCTTGGCTCGGATCGCAACCGAGCCATTGAGGTCAACAGTGACCGGCGCATTGAACTCCGAAGCAGCCGGGAGTTTTCGGGAGGCTTGAGTCAGGAACTCGGCATCCGTATCGGCGAGGATCATTGTGGATGTGGCGGCATCGACAGCCGGAACATGATCGTCCATGTTGGGAAATCGAGCGTCCTTCTCGATCTTCAGATGCAGCGTCCAGTTGTCTGCCTGGATCGAAACCCAGTCGTCGGAATGCCCAATCGACACTTGGACTGCGTTGCTGAAGGCTTTGGAGCTGAACGCCTTCGTGGCGGGAACCAGAACATCGTCATCCCAAGGGAATGAGAATCCCGAGTACATCAATGCCTGACGTCCGTCCGTGGCGGCAATCTGGCCGTCCGAGCCGCGCAGTCGGACGCAGCTCAACGCGAAACGCGACGATTCGTTGTCGGTCGTTGCGACGGCTTCCGCCATCGCCGGGATAAACTCGCGGTCGATGCCCGTGAGTTCTGTTGGTGCTTCGGGAACTTCGACCGGCTCGGCATGGTTGTACTGAGCGGTTTGGGGAATGCCGCCATCGAGCCATTGAACTGTGATCGTGTCACCATCGCGCTGGATGCCGACTTGATCGTTCCGTTTGCCTTCGCAGGCTTGTAGCGCTTCATAGGGCAACGTGATAACGCTGGGGCGGAAATCGCCTTCGATGCGATGTTCAACCGCGATGTTGTCCGAGAAGGACTGAATCAACAGCCCGACTGGAGTTGCTCGAAACGTGACATTCGGTGCCCGACGCGATGAGGTGATTCCAAGGGCCTGCCGAATCGTTGAGCGGATGAGATGAATCTGTTTGCGGGTGAGTTCAATCACGGCACCTCCTCTTGTGTTGGGTTGGTGGTGGACGTGACACCGGCGAATCGGTCATCACGTCATGAAAGAGCCGCATTCCAGGCCGGAAGAAGATCCAAGTGAGGATGATCTCCCAACCAAGCAGAAAGAATGCGGCAAAACAAAGCACGCCGACGAACACGGTGTAGCTCGCATAGAACTCATCGAGTTGTCGGCGTTTGGGATCGTTACCTGCTGCCATCAGGCAGCCCAACGTCGGCGATCGCGACGCATGGGGTACATGGCGAAGTTGCGTTCCAGTTCCAGCTGGTCCCAATCAATGATGTTGGGAGGCAGGTCGTCAGGTTCGGGATCGAAGTTCACTTCGAGGGGGTCAGCAATACTGAATCCAATACGGCGAATGTCACACAGTGTGTCACCAGTCGCCACGCAGACGGCGTGATCAATCTCTTGTTGGGTCATTCATTCAGTCCCTGGAAAAAGGTAGAACGACCGCCCAACACAGGGCGGCCGTTGAGATACAGCCGCCCCGCACGCTGCGAGGCTGAGATCAGGTTGTCGTTACTCGTCCGGCGTCAGCCAGTTTTCGAGCAACCATTCCACTTCGGCGTCGAGTGCCTCGGAACGAGTCGAAAACGGACCAAGAACCGGACCGTTGACGGGTGAGAGATCAGCGGTCCATTGACCATCCGCCGTCGGTTCAACATGTGAACCACGGCGGATGCTGGTTTCGCCGATCTGCCGGACATCAATCGCCTCTGAATAAACGCAGCGACAGTTGCCGGAAGGTTCAATGAGCAGGCGCAATTCGACCTCCTTCAACGCGGTCGCCGCTGAATGTTCCGGCGGGGACGATCGACCAGCAGGCCATCCAGCGACGACTGCACCCCAGCAAGCTGAGTGGCGATCTGTTGCCGGAACACCCCGTTGTCGCGAAGTTGCTGCGGTTCCACACCGCCCAGTACCTGCTGAGCACGACCGACCAACTGATCTAGTTCCTCGTTTGACCGGACGTTCAACGCCCGGAACCGCTCGAAGAACTCGCTCAGATTGGTGACTGCGGAATCGCGAAAGACCTTCGGCTTGCCATCCAGCTCACCACTCAATCGCTCGGTGATGTGATCAACCAGCCGGGCCAGTTCGTCGACGAATGCCTGCTCCGCGAGTTGCGCGGCTTCATCGAACCGTGACTGCACGCGGCGACATTCTTGCTCGTAAAGCTCCGGGCTGAGTTGCCGCAGATAGTTCGGCGGCTCAACACTCGGATAATCGTGCTCAATCGCGAACATTCCGATCAATGTCGTCGGGTAGTCGCTGAGGTCGAACAGATCCCCAAGCCGTTCCCGCGCGAGTGATCTCAACTCGTCATAGTGGCGGTCGAGTTCCGCAACTGCTTCGTCCAGTTCTTCCCGAAACTCGGCTATCTGCTGATCAAAGTCGGTGATCGAGTCCTGCCGAATCAATCGAATGCCTGGCTCCGGGAACGGCAGTGACACTCCTTTCCAGTATGCGACTGCACGCCCGCGAATGGCCGTGACAGCTTTGAATGCCGGATGTGATGTGTCGAGCAACTTTTTCCCTGCGGAAAGGAACTTCCCTTCCGCGCCGAAGGAGTCAGCCGCCTGATTCTTCTGCGCTGACGTCAATGACTTGCGCACGCCCAGCCAGGTGAAACTAAGCCGGGCCGCTGCCATCGTCGTCCGCAGTTGCTCACTGGGCGAGACGGTCCGCTGGGTCTGCGGTTCATCGAGTAATGTGGTCATGGTGGGATCTCCTGAATGAAAACAAGCCGGGGCGACCACGCTGGTCACATCCCGGTAGATCAAGATTCATGTTTGTGATGAGGATTAGTTATTGGATGGATCACGGCTTACGCGACGGCGTTGCTTCGATGTCTTGCCGGACTGGTAAGTGCCAGGCTGATTCGCCGACAGGCAGCGACCACTGGCCCACTTTCGCAGGCGGTCCACGCTTTCGTTGGCC